>NZ_QGKS01000117.1 GCF_003172935.1 Micromonospora sicca
TGACCGACCGGACCTGCTCGGCCGGATACGGCACCTCCCGCGCCAGACGCACCCACAACGGGGCAGTGCCTCTGGCGGTCGGGACTCGCACCCGCCGGCCGTCGAGGGTGAACGTGCCGTGATACCAACGCACCGGCACCAACCCCCGCCGCCGACGCGGAAACCGGGCCGACAGGTCACCAGCGCTGCGGCGCTTCGCCGCCGCGAACCACGCATCCGAAAACCGGCGCAACACCGACCGGGCACCGACGGAATCCAATTCGGCGAACGTGCCCGGCCCCGACCCGGACAACTCCCGACACAACTGCTGATAGCCGATAGCCCACCAGCGGCGCGCCGCCGCGGCGGCGCCGCCACGCGTTGACCTCCAACACACACGCCCACACGTCACCGGCCGAGCGCAGCAACCCGAAACACCGCCGCCGCTGCCCGGCCGTCACCCGCAAAGCGACACGCGCGGTGCGATGCACGACCCGCGGCAAGGCGGGATCCCGACGACGAGGCACGAACCGAAGCCAACACCACCCCTACGACACTTTCCAACCCCGACCAACCCGGCCAACGTTTGTGGTCAACGCACTAGCGGCGATCGGCCACAGCGTGTCCCAGCCCCCGATGGTCCAGAGCGCCAGCGGCGCTGGCGGGCCGCCCGAGGCGATCATCACCGGGATCAGCACGAGGATGGTGTACAGGCCGAGCGTGAGCGGCAGGAACCGGGACGGCCGGGCCCAGACTCCCGCGCAGAATGATGGCCACGCCGGCGGTGACCAGGCCGGCCCCGGTCAGGATCGGGGAGACACTGAACAGTACGTCGCCGAGGTCCCGGTTGCTCGGCCAGATCACCTCGGCCGCGGCGATGATGAGCTGACCGACGATCGCGCTGGCCAAGCCCACCCGGGCGACGCGGCCGTGGCCACCGGCGTCTGAGAGTGCCAGGGTGCTGCGGCGGTCGTGGGGGGTCCGGCACCCGCCGGAGGTACCTGGCACGCCTCCAGGCGGTCGAAGGGTCTCAGCCCGCGGCGGACGACAAAAGCAAAGGCAAGAAGATCTCACTCCTTGCCACTTCTAACGTATAGCGCACAGGGGGGCTTGCGGCAAGACCCGGGTCTTGCCGCAGAATCGGCGGCCGGACCCAGCACCGACGAGGAAATGGGGGACCCGACGTGGGTGTGTTGTCGATGTACGGGGGACGCGGCGACCTCGAACCGCTGATGAGATTGGCGGTGCAGTTGCGGGCGCTTGACGCGGAGGTGCGGGGGTGCGCGCCGCCCGACCGGGCGCAGCGGCTGGCCGACTCGTCAGAGGGAAGCCAACCAGACATGAGGACGTGCCCAACAAGAGGTTCGACACAGCTCGAGGCGCCGGTGATTCGATCGGCCAGTGCAGTGCAAGGGAGCACGGTTGCCTCGGAGGTATCGGAATGATCGAGCAGTACGTGTTGGATCTTCAAGAGGTTGACGAGACGCAGGTCGCGGTCGTTGGCGGCAAGGCCGCGCACCTGGGCGGGCTGTCGCGGATCGAAGGCATCCGCGTGCCGGCTGGGTTTTGCGTGACGACGGCCGCCTTCCGGCGGATCATGGCGGAAGCGCCGTCGATCGACGATCGACTCGATCAGCTGTCCCGCCTGAACCCGGACGACCGGGAGGCGATCCGCACGCTCAGCGCGGAGATCCGCCGGACCATCGAAGGGACTGCCATCCCGGGCGATCTCGCGGCGGCGATCACCCAGGCACTCGCCCAGCTCGGCGAGCAAGCCGCCTACGCCGTGCGATCCAGCGCGACGGCAGAGGACCTGCCGACGGCATCCTTCGCCGGCCAGCAGGACACGTACCTGAACGTCGTGGGGCCGGCGGCGATCCTCCAGCACGTCAGCCGGTGCTGGGCGTCGCTGTTCACCGAGCGGGCCGTGACCTACCGCCAGCGCAACGGCATCGATCACCGTACGGTCGACATGGCCGTGATCGTGCAGCAGATGGTCTTCCCGCATGCGGCCGGCATCCTGTTCACGGCCGACCCCGTCACGGGCAACCGGAAGGTCGCCACCGTGGACGCCAGCTTCGGCCTCGGCGAGGCACTGGTCTCCGGCCTGGTGAACCCGGACGTCTTCAAGGTGCGCGACGGCGAGGTCATCGCCAAGGCGGTCGCCGCCAAACAGCGTGCCGTTCACGCCCTGCCGGCTGGCGGGACGCAGGAAGTGGCGATCGACCCGCAGCGGCAGGAGCAGCCGACGCTGACGGATGCACAGGTCGTGCGGCTCGTGCAGCTCGGGCGGCGGATCGAAGCGCACTTCGGCCGCCCCCAGGACATCGAATGGTGCCTGGTCGACGAAGACTTCCAGATCGTCCAGAGCCGGCCAATCACCACGCTGTTCCCCATCCCCGCGGCCCGCGACCGGGAGAACCACGTCTACGTCTCCGTTGGTCATCAGCAGATGATGACCGACCCCATGAAGCCACTGGGCGTCTCCGTGTGGCAGCTGACGGCCATGGCGCCGATGCACGAGGCCGGCGGGAGGCTGTTCGTCGACGTCACCCGGCGCCTGGCCTCGCCCGCGAGCCGCGCCGGCCTCCTGGAGGTGGCGGGGAGGGGCGATCCGCTGATCAGGGACGCGCTGGAGACCGTCCTCGACCGCCACGACTTCGTCCCGACTCTCCCGGACGCGGGTCCCGGCGGGCCGCCGGCCAGCGGCGCGTCCGCCCCGATCGAGACCGATCCGGCCATCGTCACCGAGCTGATCGAGCGCAGCCAGGCCTCCATCGCCGCCCTGCGGTGCGACATCCGGACGAAGACCGGACCGGCGCTGTTCGACTTCCTGCTGGAGGCATTCCAGGAGCACAAGCGAGTCCTCGGTGATCCGCTGAGCATGCAGGCGATCATGGCGGGGATGGAGGCCACCTGGTGGCTCAACGACCAGCTGCAGGAATGGCTGGGCGAGAAGAACGCGGCCGACACCCTCACGCTGTCCGCCCCCGGCAACGTCACGTCGGAGATGGGACTGGCGCTGCTCGACGTCGCCGACGTGATCCGCCCGCATCCGGAGGTGGTGGCGTTCCTGCAGGGCGTCGAGGACGACGGCTTCCTGGACGAGCTGCCGAAGTTCGCGGGCGGGACCGAAGCGCGCCACGCCATCGAGGCCTACCTCGACCGGTACGGCATGCGCTGCGTCGGCGAGATCGACATCACGAGGCCGCGTTGGCGCGAACGCCCCACCACGCTCGTGCCCGTGATCCTCGACCACGTCAGGAACTTCGAGCCGGGCGCCGCCAAGCGGCGCTTCGAGCAAGGACGGCAGGCGGCGCAGAGGAAGGCGCAGGAGGTGCTTGAACACCTGCGGGCCCTGCCGGACGGGGAGCACAAGGCCAACGAGGCCAAGCGGATGATCGACCGGGTCCGGACCTTCATCGGCTACCGGGAGTACCCGAAGTACGGCATCGTCAGCCGCTACTTCGTCTACAAGCAGGCCTTGCTGGAAGAGGCCGAGCGCCTCGTGCAGGCCAACGTGCTTCGTGAGAAGGAAGACATCTTCTACCTCACGTTCCAGGAGCTCCACGACGTCGTGCGCTCGAACCAGGTGGATGACAAGCTAATCCAGCAGCGCAAGGACGCGTTCCGGTCGTACCACGCGCTCACGCCGCCCCGGGTGCTGACATCGGATGGCGAGGTCATCGCCGGGGCGTACCGACGCGACGACGTGCCGACCGGCGCCCTGATCGGCCTACCGGTCTCCGCCGGGACCATCGAAGGGCGCGCCCGCGTCATCCTGGACATGGCCCAGGCTGATCTCGAACCGGGTGACATCCTCGTCACGGCCCACACGGACCCGAGCTGGACGCCCCTCTTCGTCGCCATCGCAGGCCTGGTGACGGAGGTCGGAGGATTGATGACACACGGCGCAGTGATCGCACGGGAGTACGGCCTGCCGGCTGTCGTCGGTGTGCTAGATGCCACCCGGCTGATTCCCGATGGGCAGCGGATCCGCGTGCACGGAAGCGACGGGTACGTCGAGATTCTGCCTTGACTGACCACTCACCGAGAAGGCCCGTCTGCCTTGCCAAGCACATATTTTCCAAGCGGCACTGACCTGCTCGGCATCCGGATCTGCCGCTGACCGCGCGACTTTGCCGACGAGAGTGTGGTCGAGGCGTTTGACCTCCAGCTGGCAGGACCGTGATGGCGCCAAAGCGACGCTGCTGGCCGGCGTGACTGACGGCGTCGTGGTCTTCACCAGCGACCGGCGAGCCAGCCGCACGCAGCGCGACCATATCCAGCAGATCCACCTCATCCAGCTGCGCTGACCGTCCGGGGGTCCACCCGGCACGCGCGGGTGGGCCCCGGCACCCATGTCCCCTGCCGCCGCTGTCGGCAACCGCCCACCGACACCTTGCGGACGTGGTACGAAATTGGGCGAGTAGTCGGGTGGGGCGGAGGGCTCGTGACACGGAAGCGCTCGGGATGGGTTCTGCGTGCCCGTGAAGATCCAACTCGGATCTCCTACCTGGAACTCTTCTTCGACCTGGGCCTCGTCGTGGCACTGTCCCGGCTCTCCCAGCGACTGACCACCGACCTCAGCTGGTTCAACGCCCTGGAGACGGTCATCCTGCTCGCCGCCGTCTGGTGGGTGTGGACAGTGACCGCGTATACGACTGACTGGTACGACCCCGGCCAGCCGTTGGTCCAGCTGATCGTCCTCGGCGTGATGTTCGGTGGACTGCTGATGTCGGCGGCTGTGTTCGGGGCTTTCGAGGACAGCGAAGGCCTCGCCTTCGCCGGAGCGTACGTCGGCCTGCATCTCGGCCGCGGCCTGGTGCTCGTGACGGCGTTGCGCGGCCGTGCGCTGCGCCTGCGGTCCCTGCGAGTGGCCATCTGGTTCGCCATAACCGGCGTCCTGTGGCTCGGCGGAGCATTCCTGCCCGGTCCCGCCCGGCTGGCGCTCTGGGCGGTAGCGATCACCCTGGACTATTTGGTCGGTCTGTTCGGCTACGCGCTCCCGCGGCTGGGCAGGACGAGCACTGAGGAACTCCGGGTGGTCGGCGAGCACCTGTCGGAACGCTACCGGCAGATGTTCATCGTGACGCTGGGCGAGATCCTCCTGATGGGCGCGATCAATTACGGCCGTGCCGACTTCGGCTCGGCGAGGATGGCAGGGCTGATCCTGCTCTTCGTCAACGCCGTGGCGCTGTGGCGGATCTACATCGTGTACGTTGCCGAGCGCCTCGCGATCGGGATCGACCAGTCATCCAACCCGGGCCGGGTCGCGCTGGTCGCGGCCTACGCACACCTGATCATGGTCGCCGGTGTCGTGTTGATCGCTGCCAGCGGCGACCTGATCATCACGGAGCCGACGGGCGGGACCTCACACGCGTGGCTGGCCGTCCTCGTCGCCGGACCCGTGGTGTTCCTCATCGGGCGCGCCGTGTACGCACTGCAAGTCTTCCGCTCGATGTTGTGGCGGCTGCCGATCGGTGCGCTCGTTCTCGTGGCGGCAGCGCCGTTGCTCGCGCAGCTACCTCCCCTCGGCGTGGCCACGGCTATGAACGCCGCACTCCTGGCCATCGCCTACATCCCGCACGCCGGGGCGTCGCGCTACCTGTCGTCCAGGAACGTCCGCACCCGCTGGTGATCATTCTCGGCGCATCCGGAGGACACCGACGCCGCGGCCATGGCCGCCGCACCCTGTCCGGAACCGCCGCCACGACACACGCGGGCCAAGATATTCCGCTCATGTCGCGATCCGGGCGCCAATAGCAGGCGAAAGGCAACCCTGAGTAGCCGGATAAACGAGCGTGATCGCTGCGGTGCGACGAGGTGTCGCGCCGCCGATGCAGGTCCATGCACCCGCGCGACTGTCGATCCCACCCAAGTGTCTCTGCCTGAACCTGGGCACGCCTGAACCCGGGCACGTGTAAGAGCGGTAGGCTGTCGAGCGGGGGTACCGATGGCCTATGGCCGACGGCCGGACCCACCCGCTTCCCCACGGCTCGTAGCTGCCAGTGAATGAGTCCTGCGCTGCCGCGCACATCTTTGGAGTACATTTTGACCGATATGACGTCGCCCGCCCTGAATCCCTTCCTTAGCAAGGGGGATGGGGCTACCAACCGCGACCGCGGGCAGACCGTGGACGCAAGCCCAGCCACAATGACCCGCCTGCGCACCCCGTTCGCGTTCGGGGGCCCTGACCGGGAGACGGCTGACGAGACCGCTCGACACTAGACCCCGTCGAACCGTGGGAACACTGACGCCGCTGCCGTCGCACCACGGTATGACGAGGTGCCTCTCGACTCACGGAAGGGGCGCTTACTCGGGACTGTCCATTGCGGCCAACCTCGCACCTCGGGCGCCACGGCACGAGAGGCGCCGTGATGTCAACGCTGAAGCTCGACGTCCGCCGGGGACGGCAATGTCGTCGATCGGACCTGGCACAGCGTTCCAGGTACGTTGTACAGCCTTCCGCACTCGATCATCGAGCGTCACACGTGAGATGGATCTTCGTGGTCAGTCCACCTCGACAAGCGGCGCCTACAGGATCGTGGTGACCAGAACCGCCCACAGCATGACGGTGGATCCGTACTGCGGTGGCACGTCCCGCCACGGGCGCCCACCCGGATCCGCCACCGGATCCCGTCGATCAACTGCCGCCTGCTCCATGACGACGGTCGACCCGGGCGTTTCGGCGCCGGCAGCAACGGCTCCAGCACCGCCCACTGCACGTCGGTCAGATCGAACCGCCTCGTCACCGCTAGGGTGTCCACGAGGTCTCCGGTTTGAGGTTTTGCTTGGTCGCTGAACCATCTACCGGAGACCTCGCCATATGCCGATCTTCGACACGCCGAACGATCACTCCAGTTCGGGCACGACCGCCGACTCGACACAGGCCCTAGCATCGTCGGCATGGCAACGCGGCTCGTTCAAATCAACATGAAGGCTCGGGACGACTCCGCGCTGGGCGGTTTCTGGGCGGAGGCGCTCGGCTGGGGAGTCTCCAGCGAGGGACCCGGCGTGACTAACCTCGAACCCGAGGGCTTCGTCTACCCCGACCCCGTCGCTGTCTGCCTCGACCTCATCGTCTCCCCGGAACCCAAGACGGTGAGGAACCGCGTGCACGTCGACCTCGCCACCACCTCGGCGGCCCATCAGGCGGAGGTGGTCACGCGCCTGAAGGATCTCGGCGCAACACCTGCCGACGTAGGCCAGGGCGACGTCCCATGGACGGTCATGGTCGACCCAGAGGGCAACGAGTTCTGCGTGCTGGACCCCCGACCGCTCTACCGAGACACCGGACCGATCGCCGCGGTAGTGGTCGACTGCGCGGATCCGCGAGCCATGGCCCGCTTCTGGGGCAAGGCCATGGACTGGACTCTGCACAAGGTGACCGACCACAAGGCGGTACTGCGCTCCGCCAAGGGCGTCGGCCCATATCTGCAGTTCCTCCGCACACCCGACGTGAAGACCGTGTGGAACCGCGTCCATCTCGACGTCCGCCCATACCCAGGTGACGACCTAGAGGCCGAGGCGGCCAGACTGCGGACTCTCGGCGCCACCGCCATCGACCTGGGCCAAAACGATGTCCCGTGGACCGTCCTCGCAGACCCGGAAGGCAACGAGTTCTGCCTCCTCACCCCAGGCTGACCCGAACCCTCGTCAGCCGCTCACTACGGCCACCAGCTCGGACTTTGCGACGCGCCCTAGACGAATGCCACCCTGAGCGGCGCATGATCGGCCGAGCGGATGGTCACGGTGACCGTTGCGCCATCGACATGGACCTCCCCCCGGTCGGCCCGCACCTTCCGGTCGGTGGCGAACACCGCGACGTCCTCGGCCTGTGTGGGTCGCAGCAGCACTTCGTGGTCCGACCGGGAAAGCAGTTCGCAGCTGGTTTCCACCAGCGTGGCGGTCCCGACCCGCACATCCGCTGGCAGCATGAGTCCGGTCCGCGCGGGGATGCGCAGCCGCCGCCCGGACAGGAGCGGCCGGTCCCGATGCCGCAGGCCGAACTCGATCGCTGAAGGGGCGACGTTGAGCAGATGCAGCAGGCGTTGACCGGCACGGTCGACGGTGGAGGTGAGCACCAGTCCCGGTTCGTCGGCGTCGTGCCGCAGCCGACGTCGCACCCCCAGCCGGTCCAGCGCCGCCCGCCAAAAGCCGAGGTGGCAGGGATAGTCCGCCGCGATGATCAGGGCCCGCCCGGTGCCGACCGCGACCTCCATCGCGCAGGGGCGGCCGGAGCCCACCTCGACGAGCAGCGGCTCGCCCGCGCCGGCGAGCAGTTGGGCGTAACCGACCCGTACCTCCGCCGGTCCCGCTGCCCAGTCGCGTCCGACCACGGAGGGGAAGTAGTGCAGGCCGCCCTCCATCCACCCGTCGGCGGTCACGCCGAGCGTGTCGGCCAGCAGGGTGCAGGGGGTGCCGTCGTGGTCCCGCTCCGGCAGCGGTCCGTGCAACAGCAGCCGTCCGCCGGCCCGGAGGTGGTCGACGAGCCGGCGCTGCACGTCCGCGCCGAGCGTGGGTGCGCTGGCCAGGGCGATCACCGGTGGGGCGTCGGCCGGTGGCGGCGACTGGAGGTTCACCGCCGGGAAGGAGAAGCCGCCGAGCAGCAGCGCCCGGGCCAGCACGTCCCGTGAGCCCATGCCGCGGAATCGCTCCAGTTCGCTGACCTGAGCCGTCCGAGCGGTGGAGGCAGGGTGGGCGTACTCGGTGAGGTAGTGGTCGGGCACGAAGCCCAACGCCAGCCCGTCGTGCTCCTCGTCGCCGTCGGCCAGCAGGTCGGCCACGCCGCGGACGGCGTGCAGGGCGCGTCGGGCGGCGTCGTAGGTGGAGTTCAGGCGTCCCTCGGGATCGACCGGGGCGGCGAAGCCGTGCCGCTCGCCGGTGAAGGCGATCCGGTCGTTGCCGTCGCCGACCGGCTCCGCCAGCGGCGGGTTGTGGCCGCCGGCGAAGAGGTAGAGGTTGAGCAGCCGGTTGCCCTGGGCCACGCAGAGCCGGGTCTTCAGCTCGGTCGCCTCGGGCGGGTAGAGCACCGTCAGGTCCTCGCCGTAGTCGCCGTTGCCGGCTTCGAACTCGAGGCAGGTCAGCGGCTGGTCGGGTCCGTGCGTCGCAGCCAGGAAGGCGTTGGAGACGTACAGGTCGGCGACGTTGGTGACGGTCAGGTCCCCGAGATAGTAGTCGGAGCCGGAGGTGAGCTGCGGCTGGCCGCGGTAGGACTCGAAGAGCTGGCTGATCCCGACGGGGAAGGTACGGCCCCGTCCGCCGCCGGTGCCGTGCACGTTGACCAGCATCGGCACCCCCCGGACGCCGTGCCGTTCGGCACTGTCGCGCAGTGCGGCCACGTAGCGGCGGTAGCGGTCCCGCATGTAACGGCCCAGGTCGTCGTGGAGTGCGAGGGACTGTTGCTCGGCCGGGGTGCGCAGGGCCGTCGCCCAGGCCCGGGGGTCGGTGGGGTCGGCGCCGACCCGCTGCGTGGCGCCGTCCTTGCCGTACCGGTCGACGGCCCAGCGGGCCAGGTCGGCGCAGAGCCCGTCGGTGAGGTCGGGGGAGTTGGTCACCCAGGACAGCATCCCGATCTCGTTGTCCAGCTGCACCGCCACCACGGGGCCGCCGCGCCCGGCGAGCCGGTCGGCGATCACCGGCATCACCTGGGCGTACCAGGCGTCGGCGGCGGCGAGGAACTCCGGTGCCAGGTAGTCGACGGTGCGGGTGCTGATCGGCGCGCCGTCCCAGGTGGTCGGCAGCAGGTGCGGGTGCTGTTCGTACACCCGGTAGGGGATGCCCTCGTTCTTGACCTCCGCCATGATGAAGGGACCGGGTCGCACCACCGCGCGCAGTCCGCGCTGGTGCGCCAGGTCCAGGAAACCGGCGAGATCCCGTTGCTCGTGGGTTCGTCCGGTCAGGTCGATCGAGCCGTCCGGCAGCTCGTGCCACAGCCATGGGACGTAGGTGGCTACGGTGTCCCCGCCGCACTCCCGCAGCCGGTCGAGCCGGTCGGCCCAGTCGGCGCGGGTCAGCCGGAAGTAGTGCACCTCCCCGCAGAGCAGCAGCTGGGGACGGCCGTCGATGACGATCCTGCGGTCCTCGAGTAGCACCGTAGACATATGGGGCAGAGCTCCCCTCACCGGAGATTGTGGACCCGACACTTGTGAACTTCGACTCACCTGCCTATGGTCGCCTGAAACCGGTTTCCGTTAACCGCACGTTACGGATCGAGGGAGTCATGGGCAACAGTCGGCTCACCGTCCGGGAGATCGCCCGGCTGGCCGGGGTCTCGGTCGCCACCGTCTCTCGGGTCTCCAACGGCACCGGCCAGGTGTCGGAGGAGATGCGCCGCCGGGTGCTCGAAGCCATCGAGAAGCATGGCTACCGCCCCGACCACCTCGGCCGCGCGTTGGCCGCCGGGCGGCACGGCGCGCTGGGCCTGGTCTTCCCGGGCCTGTCCGGCCCGTACTTCACCGAGCTGATCCAGGGCTTCGAGTCCGAGGCCGTACCCTCGCGGGCCAGTGTCCACATCCTCTGCACGCACCTGCGGTCGGACTCCGACCAGCAGGTGCTGGAGATGGGCCGGCGGGTGGACGGCGTGGCGGTCATTGGCGGCACGATCTCGGAGCTGGCCCTCCTCCGGTTGGCTGAGATGGTGCCGGTGGTGGTCGTCGCGGGCACGGGCCCGGGCGCGGTGCCGTCGGTGCGGGCCGATAACGCCGGCAGCATGGCGATGCTCACCCGTCACCTGCTGGTCGAGCACGAGCTGACTGACCTGGTGTTCGTGGGCAACCCTGAGGGGTCGCCCGACGTGAGCGAACGGTGGGCCGCCTTCCTCGCCGCCCACCGGTCGGTGGGGGTAACTCCGCCGGCCGCGCCGATCGCGGTGAGCATGCAGCAGGCCGACGGCGTGCTCGCCGCCGAGCAGCTGCTGCGCGGCGACCCGCGACCCGCCGGCGTGGTCTGCGCCAACGACGAGATCGCACTCGGCGTCCTCGTCGGAGCGCTCGGTCGGGGCCTGCGGGTGCCGCAGGACGTCGTCATCACCGGCTTCGACGACGCCCCGGTCGCCGCGCTGGTGAACCCGGCGCTGACCACCGTCCGCCAGCCGGTCCGCGAGCTGGCCGCCGAGGCGGCCCGGCTGATCCTCACCGCGGTGAGCGAACCCGAGCGCGCCTCCTCCGGCGACGTCGTGCTGCCCACCGAACTCGTCCTGCGCCGCAGCTGCGGCTGCCCGGCGAACCTGACGGCCGGCGGTTCCGGCTCATGAGGAGATTCCTGGTCGCCAGCGCTCGCCCGCCGGGCGCGACGGCGGCGCGGCGGCTGCGGGGCCGGACCGCCGGCAGCCGCGACCGGGTGCACCGAGCAGTGCTTCCCACGCAGGTCGTCGTCCGCACGAGCTGCGGCGAACATCATGCCAAGACGGAGGTTTCGTGATGAAGTCAGGGACCCGCAGGGGCGTCGCCGTGGCCCTGGTGGCCGCGCTGGCGCTGGCCGGCTGCGGCCGCGACGGCGGCGGAGGCGGTCAGGACAAGGCAAAGCCCGTCGGGGAGGGCAAGGCAAAGGGCGACATCACGGTCTGGGCGATGGGCACCGAGGGCGAGAAGCTCTCGGCCCTCGCCGAAGACTTCATGAAAGACAACCCGGACGCCAAGGTCACCGTGACCGCCGTGCCGTGGGACGGGGCACACGACAAGTTGGCCACCGCGATCGCCGGCAAGCAGACACCCGATGTCAGCCTCATCGGCACCACCTGGATGGGGGAGTTCGCCAAGACCGGCGGACTCGACGCGACCCCGCCCGACCTGGTCAAGAAGGACGACTTCTACGAGGGTGCGTGGAACACCACGGTTGTCGACGGCACCTCCTACGGCGTGCCGTGGTACGTGGAGACGCGGCTGCTCTATGTGAACAAGGCGGCCGCCATCAAGGCCGGAGTGAGCACCCCGCCGAAGAGCTGGGACGAGCTCAAGTCGGCGATCAAGGCGCTCAAGGACAAGGGCGGCGCCAAGTGGGGCGTCAACCTCCAGCCCGGCCAGACCGGTTCCTGGCAGACCGTCATGCCGTTCGTCTGGCAGAACGGCGGCGATGTGGCCAAGGACGGGAAGTTCACCCTCGACAGCCCGGAGGCGGTCGAGGCCTTCGCCTACTACAAGTCCTTCTTCGACGAGGGTCTCGCACCGAAGGATCTGCCGCAGGGCGCCCTTGAGCCGGCCTTCGTCAAGGGCCAGATCGGGGCGTTCGTCTCCGGCCCCTGGCACATCTCCGTCCTGAAGGACCAGGGAGGCGCCGGCAAGTACGACCTGTGGCCGATGCCCACCAAGCAGTCGGGCACGTCGTTCGTCGGCGGCGGCGACCTGGCGGTCTTCAAGGACGCCAAGAACCGCGACGGCGGGTGGAAGTTCGTCTCCTACCTGTCCCGGCCCGAGGTGCAGGCCAAGTGGTACAAGACGGTCAACGACCTGCCCGCGGTCAAGAAGGGCTGGGACGACCCGGCGCTCAGCGGCGACCCGCAGCTGTCGGCGTTCGGCAAGCAGCTCGAGGACGCCAAGTCCCCGCCCACCATCGCCACCTGGGAGCAGGTGTCCGCGGCGATCGACGCCGAGGTCGAGAAGATGTGCAAGACGGGCGAGAAGGCGGAGGACGCCGCAAAGGCGATGCAGCAGCAGGCCACCTCGATCGGCACCGGGGCCTGACATGACCGCGGCCGCGTCCGACGCGTCCACCCGGCGGGGGCGCGGTGTCCCGCGCCTCCGCCGGGTCCTGGTCGGCTGGGGCTTCGCCCTGCCCTTCACCGTCCTCTTCCTGGTCTTCATGGCCGGACCGGTGATCGCGTCGCTGCTGATGAGCTTCACCGACATCCGCAGCGCCGATCTGCGCAACCCGCTCGGCGTCAACCTCGTCGGCATCCAGAACTACAGTCGGCTGTTCCACGACGAGCTGTTCATCAAATCGGCGGTGAACACCGCCATCTTCGTGCTGGCCGGCGTGCCGCTGACGATGGTGTGCGGGCTGGCCGCTGCGCTTGGGCTGAACGCTGGCCTGACCCGGTTCCGGTCGCTGTTCCGCGTCGGCTACTACCTGCCGGTCGTGACCAGCATCGTGGCGATCGCCGTGGTCTGGCGCTTCCTGCTCCAACCCGATTCCGGCCTGCTCAACAGCCTGCTGCGACTGGTCGGCGTGCACGGGCCGAACTGGCTTTACGACACCCGGCTTGCGCTGCCGTCGCTGATCGTGATGGCCGCCTGGCGCAACCTCGGCTACCAGATGGTGATCTTCCTGGCCGGGCTCCAGGCCATCCCGCAGGAGCTGTACGAGGCGGCGCGCATCGACGGGGCGACCAGCTGGCAGCAGCTACGGTACGTGACGCTGCCCGCGCTGCGGCCGACGCTGCTCTTCGTGGGGGTCATCGCCACCATCGGCTACCTGCAGTTCTTCGAGGAGCCACTGGTGATGACCCAGGGCGGCCCGCTCAATTCGACGTTGTCGGTGTCGTACCACATCTACAACCAGTTCGGCTTCGGCAACTACGGCTACGCGTCGGCGATGAGTTACGTCCTCTTCCTGTCGATCGTGTTGATGTCGATCCTGTGGTTCCGGCTGCTGCGCTCCGACGAGGGAAGGTGATCCGATGTCGACGTCGATGAGGGCATCCAGCCGTCGGCGACGTGCGCCGGAGCTGCCGGAGGGAGCGGGACGGCGTTCGACGCGTCGTCCTCGTGATCGGGTGGCCAGCCTCGTCCTGCACGCCGTGCTGGTGGTGGGACTCGTGGCCATGGTCGGCCCGTTCGTGTGGATGCTGCTGTCGTCGGTGAAGCCGGAGGGCGAGATCCGGCTCGTCCCCACCACCTGGTGGCCGCACCATCCGACCCTCGACAACTATCGGGATCTGTTCGCCAGGTTGAACTTCCCCACGTACTTCCTGAACTCGGCGATTGTCGCCGGCCTGATCACCCTCGGCAATCTGATGTTCTGCTCGGCGGTCGGCTACGCCCTGGCCAAGCTGCGCTTTCCGGGGCGCAGGGCGCTGTTCGGCCTGGTCCTGGGGTCGGTGATGGTCCCCGGGATGGTCACTTTCGTCCCGTTGTTCGTGCTGGTCGCCAACATGGGCCTTACCAACACCTACGCCGGCCTGGTGCTGCCCTTCCTGGCCTGGGCGCTGGGGGCGTTCCTGATGCGCCAGTTCATGCTCTCCATACCGGACGAACTGATCGAGTCCGCGCGGGTGGACGGCGCCGGAGAGCTGCGCATCTTCCTCCGTATCGTCCTGCCGCTGTGCCGCCCGGCGCTCGCCGCGCTGGGCATCCTCAGCTTCCTCACCTTCTGGAACAGCTTCCTGTGGCCCCTCGTGGTGGCCACGACCGAGGACAAGTACACCCTCCCGGTCGCTCTCGCCCTGTTCAGCGTGGGCCAGAACCAGACGAAGTTCGGGCTGCTGCTCGCCGGCTCCGTGGTGGTGGTGCTGCCCGTGCTGATCGTCTTCCTTCTGCTGCAACGGCACTTCGTGCGCGGCATCGCCACCACCGGCCTCAAGTAGCCGGCCCGGAACCATCTCCGGAGGTAGCCAATGATCCGTCCCGCCCGCGTCGCCCTGTCGGCGGCGCTCGCCCTCACCCTTGCGGCTTCAGGCGCGGCCAGCGCCGCCGCCGCACCACCGTCCGCCGCGGTCGGCGCGCCCGCCGATGCCGCCTCCTGGGCGGCCGACACCTGGCGGTCCATGGCCGCCATGGCCGACCCGAGCACCGGGCTGCCCGCCGACAACATCGGCGGTGACCTGTCGCCCGCCAGCCGTGCGCGGTACACCTCGCCCACCAACATCGGGGCGTACATCTGGTCGGCGGTCGCGGCCCGTGAGCTGCACGTCATCGGGGAGCGGGAGCAGGTGCGGCGTATCTCGCGCGCCCTCGACTCGCTCGCGAGGTTGGAGCGGCACCGCGACTCCGGCATGTACTACAACTGGTACGACCCGTCCACCCTGCAACTGCTGCGTACCTGGCCGGAGAACGGCTCGGAGGTCCACCCGTTCGCGTCCAGCGTGGACAATGCCTGGCTCGCCGCCGCCCTGATGATCGTCCACAACGCCGTGCCGGAGCTGCGCCACAAATCCGACCCGCTGCTCGGCGCCATGGACTTCGGCTTTTACTACGACTCACAGGCGCGCGGGCCGGACGTGCCGGCCGGGCTGATGCGCGGCGGCTTCTGGTCCGAGCCGCCCCCGGGCTGTTCCACAAAGGGCAACTACCAGCACCGCGGCCCGGACGTCTACTACACCTGCCACACATACGGGTCGTTCAACAGCGAAACCCGGATGATCAGCTACGTGGCGATCGCCCTCGGCCAGGTGCCGCCCGCCCACTACTTCGGGCCGTGGCGTACCTTCCCCGACACCTGTGACTGGTCCTGGCAGGAGATGCGTCCGGTCGGTCAGTGGCGGGAGTACCTGGGTGTGCCGGTCTTCGAGGGCGCCTACCGCTACCAGGGCCTGCAGTTCGTGCCCACCTGGGGCGGCGACATGTTCGAGGCGCTCATGCCGGACATGTTCGTGCCCGAGGAGCAGTGGGGCCCGGACAGCTGGGCCCGCAACCACCCGATCTACGTACGCGGCCAGATCGCGCACGGCATGGACGACGCGAAGTACGGCCACTGGGGCTTCTCGCCCGCCTCAGACCCGCAGGGCGGCTACCGGGAGTACGGCGTGGACGCCATGGGGCTCGACACCAACGGCTACACCAGCGACGAGGAACGCACCAGCGTGGACTACGGCTTTGCAGGCTGCGAGGGCCGACCCGCCCAGCCGCTGCCCGCCGCGTACGGCGACGGTGTGGTGACCCCGCACGCGGTGTTCCTCGCCATGCGCTACGCGCCGGCCGATGCACAGGCCGAGCTGGCGCGGCTGCGCAGCCAGTTCGACAGCTACGGGCCCGGCGGCTTCTACGATTCGGTGGCCGTGCGCAGCGGCACCGTCGCGAAGCGGTACCTGGCGCTCGACCAAGGCATGATCATGGCCGCGCTCGGCAACCTGTACGGCGGCGACGTCCTGCGTAAGGAGTTCACCCGCGGCGGCGCCGAGCGGTTCCTGCGCCCGGTGATGCGGATGGAGGAGTTCTCCGTACCCGCTGGGCAGTAGTGAATCCGCGGCCGGAGCCCCGCCGGCTCCGGCCGCGGACGACGACCCGGTCCGCGGCCGGTTTCCCGCCGCAGACCGGGTCGTCGTCCAGCTCAGGACGCGGGGACCTCGACCAGCACCACACCGGGCTGCGGTAGCGCGAGTTCGATCACGCAGGCGTCCCCTTCGGTGGTCGGCTGCACCTTCTCCGCCGCCAGGGTGTCCACGGCGCGCAGGGCCGTCCACTGCTCGTCGGTGGGCCAGTCGCCGAGCCCGAGCCGCTGAGCGAGGGCAGTGATGTCGCCGTGGTGGCGGTCGAGCCGGGTGACCATCGTCGACCGGCCGGCGGCGCCGTCGACGGTGAGCCGGACCCGACGGGCCAGCGCCGGGTCGCCGTCCCGCTTGGACTGGTCGAGCGTGCTGTTCCAGACCAGGATCGCCAGGCTGCCGTCGTCGCGCCGGCTGGCCCAGCTCTGCACCAGGCCGGCCGCGCCGTCCCCCTCGGCGCTCACCGCGAGTTCGGTGTCGCCGAGCTGGGCGAGCATCCACAGCGCGTGGTAGCGCGGCTTGGCGATCCCGCCGACGGTGATCAGCCCGAAGCCGCCGTGCAGCAGGCGGGGAGGCCGGCCGAGCTCCTCGAAGTGGTCGCTGGCCACCCAGTAGGACAACGCATCGACCCGGCCGGCCGCCGACCGCATCCCGGTGAGCAGGAACGCCGCGGCGGAGGCACCGTCGTTGACCGGGTGGAAGTGGGTGGGCGTGGCCCCCCACTCGGTCCACAGGATCCGCGCGTCCGGCACGCCCAGCCGGGCCAGAGTGGGCCGCAGATCCAGTGGCGGACTGCCGTAGGTGTGGGTGGAGATGAAGTCCACCGGCGCTCCCGAGGTGGCAACATGTTCCAGCAGGGCGTCCACCCAGCCGGCCGCCGCCGACGACGGGCCGCCGACCGGGATACGAGGGTCGACGTCCTTGACGGCCCGGGCCGTGACGTCGTACAGCCGCATCCACTCCTCCCGGCTGCCCGACCAGAACACCTCCAGGTTCGCCTCGTTCCACACCTCGAAGTCCCAGCCGAGCACCTGCTCGCCATAGCGGTCCAGCAGGTGGGCCACGAGCGCGCGGACCAGGTCGGCCCAGCGGTCCCAATCCCGGGGCGGGGAGATGACGCCCCGGTAGCCGAACACGGTGCGCTCCGGGTCACTGGCCAGCTCGCGCGGCATGAAGCCAATCTCCACCACCGGTCGCAGTCCCACCGACAGCAGCAGGTCATAGACCTCATCGACGCGGCGGAAGTCGTGCACCGGCCGCCCGTCCACCTCCCGGTAGACGCCGAGGTCGTCGTGCAGGATCGCGTGGGCGCGGACGGCCTCGACGCTGATCTCGTCGCGCACCCGACGCAGCGCGGCCAGCAGTTCCGCGCCGATCTCCCGGCCACCCGAGGTGTCCCGGCACAACAGCTGGGACAATCGCTCGCTACCGATCATCGGCCGCCACGGCCGGTGCAGGGCCGCCCCGTCGGCCGCGGCATCCACCCGCAGCGACACCGTGGGCGGCTCGGCCCCGACCGGCCGCGCGGCGGCCGGTACGGGCTGGCCCAGCGCGCCGGTGAGGGTCACCTCCGGTACGGACGCGACGGCGTAGGCGTACTGCCGGCCCGGTTCTCCGGTGGTGTCGACATACCAGGTGTCGGGCACGGCGAGGACGTCACCGCCGAGGTGGTCGACCGGAGTGAACTCGCCGTCCGGTGTGCCGTCGACCAGTGGGGCGCGGTGCACGAGGTAGCCCACGGCGCCGTTCACCGGCTGCCACGACAGGCGGACGTGGCCAACTCCTTCCTCGACGGTCAGCCCCGCCGGAGGCGGCAGTTCCGGACCTGGTCGTAAGCGCTCTTCATCGCTGCGGCGGGCGATGCGCGCCTCCCAATCGGATCGCGCGGCAGACGGCTGCTGGTCGTTGACGTTCGTCACCGGGCACCTCCAGGCCTTCGCTTGCTGCGGTCCGAGCACTGTAACCGGTTACTGAGGCAAGTTCGAGCGTCGCTCGGCTCGGCCTGCCCGGTCCGGAAACCCCGCGACACCAGAAGGCCTTTGGCGATCTGCGGCTCGGTGGCGAACTCGACGTCGTCGGGGATGCCCACAGCGCGGCAGCGCTCACGGTCGTCGCTCCACGCCGCGGGGGAATGCAACTGCCGGTCGATCAGGCCATGACCGCTGGCCGAGCGGTAGGCCAGAAACACCCCGACCTGGCAGTTTTCGACCCCGCCGGCGGTGCCGGAGTACTGCCGGGCCACCCCGGCCGAGCGCACGCCCTGTTCGTTGATCAGGCCGTTGAGGATCTTCCGGTCAGGGTCGACCGGCCTCGGCCGACTGGGTGTTCGACCGACGCCGGACGGTCTCCGAGCCCGGTCGCGGGTCCGCGTCGTCCCGCCGGCGCTGCCGCGGTCGCGACGCTGATCTCTGCTCGGTGGCCCCTTCCACGGCGTCGGGGGCCGCGACGGGTGGTGTGGTACGGCTCGCCGCGGTGTCTACCAGGTCCGGCAGGTCCCGCCCGGCCACCAGGGGTAGCTCTCGCGTGACTGCCGTGATCGGCCCCGGCTCGCCCGCCGGGTCGGCGACCCGGGCCGCACGTGCCCGTCCCGTCGCGGGTCGCGGCATCGGTGCCGCGCTGGGGGTCGTTGCCGGCGGCGCGGTGTCGGCCGGCTCCGCGACGGAGCCTGGCGCGGTCGTGGTCGACGGTGCCTCCGCCCGGCTGGTGGCCGACCGCTCTGGTGTGTTGCGCGGCGTTCGGCGCGGCGCGGCTGCCGGCAGGAGCGGGGCGAGTTCCGCGTGCAGCGCGGCCCAGTCGGAGGCGCGGGGCGGGTCGGGCTGATCCGTGGTGGAGGTGAGCTGGCCCGTGCTTTCGGACCGCTCCAGCTGCCGGTCGGTACGGTCCCGCGTCGCCGCCCGGGACCGCTCCGATCCCGGTCGCTCGGCAC
>NZ_QGKS01000327.1 GCF_003172935.1 Micromonospora sicca
GGCCGGCGCCGCGCGGCCGGCGCCTCGTCGTCGTCGAACCGCGGGGAGCGCGGCGAGAGGGTCCGCACCACGCCGGCCCGACCACCCGCGGCGGTCTCCCGCCGGCCGGTGCGGCCGGCGGCCGCGCGGCCGCCGTCGAGCACCTGCAACGCGGGGCGGAACGGGTCGCCGGAGCGGCTGCTGCGCGGGGTACGCCGCTGCTCCGCGCCCCCGGTGGGTGCGGAGCGGGCGGCCCCGCCGCCCTCGCGGAGGGTGCGCCCCCGAGGGGTGTACGCGCGGGCGTCGGAGATTCCGCCGACGCCCGGCTCGCCGGAGCGCGGGTCGGCGCCCCGACCGCCCCGGGACGAGCCGCGCCGGGAGCCCGTAGGGTCCCGGCGCGGTTCCTCCGATCTCGGGGGCACCTGACTACCCCCCGTTGCCCTGCTGGCTGGTGATGGCCGGCGCGCCCTCCGCCGGGTGCGGCACGCCGATCATCTTCCCGTCCGGCAGCCGGATGTACGCGGGCTCGCCGGACTCGACCAGGCCGAGCTTGCGGGCGTTGGCGGTCAGGTTGCCCGGCGCCTTCTGCTCGGCGATCTCCTTCTCCAGCTGCTGCTGGTCGACGTCGAGCTTGGCCTGCTGCTGCTCCAGCTTCTCCAGCTTGAAGGCGTTCTCGTTGATCTTCGTGTTGACCAGCAGGATGCCGAGCACCCCGCCGACCACCAGCACCAGGATCAGCCCGACGAACGGGGCCCGCGGCACGGAGACCGGCGGCGGCGGGGCGACCCGCAGCCGCGGCGACGCCGTGGTGGCCTTCGTCCGCTCGGCCGGCCGCAGCGCGGCGCTGCCCTGGGTGGGGAACTCGCGCGCCCCCCGGGCGCGGGTCTCCTCCCGGCGGTCGAGCCGCTCGGCCTCCGCCGTCGCGGTCGCCCCTCGCGTGGTGCGCTGCGCCGCGGTCCGGCCCCCCGACCGCGGTGCGCGCTGCCCGATGCCGGTGTCCCGGCCGTCGCGCCTGTTGACGTTCATGTCCCCTCCCCCTCTTCGTCCGTCCCACTGCCGTCCCCGGGGGCCGACCGGGGATCCCTCGCGGACCCCGGTGACCCCGTCCCCGGTTGGTGCATCGCCTTGACCCGGCGGCGGTACCGTTCGCGGTCGGTACGCCCCTGCCGGGCCGCCTCCGGGTCGAGCCGTTCCGCGGCCCGCAGCCGCACCGAGGCGGCGCGCGGGTTCGCGGCCACCTCGGCCTCCCCGGCGAGCTCGGCGCCCCGGCTGAGCAGCCGGAACGTCGGACCCGACCCGGGCAGTTCGACCGGGAGGTCGATCGGGCCCTTGCTGCGGACCCGGTCGGCGAGCGCCTGCTTGGTGAGCCGGTCCTCCAGCGAGTGGTAGGACAGGACCACCATGCGGCCGCCCACGGTGAGCTTGTCGAGAGCGGCCGGCAGCGCCGTCTCCAGCGCTGCCAGCTCCCTGTTTACCTCGATCCGTAAAGCCTGAAACGTTCTCTTTGCCGGGTGTCCCCCGGTTCGTCGGGCTGGTGCCGGAATGCTCTCTCTGACCAGCTCGGCCAGCCGCGCCGACGAGGTGATCCGGGCGCGCTCCCGCTCCCGGATGATCGCCGAGGCGATCCGCCCGGCGAACTTCTCCTCGCCGTACACCCGCAGCACCCGGGCCAGCTCCGGGTGGCCGTAGGTGTTGACCACCTCCTCGGCGGTCACCCCCCGGGTCTGGTCCATCCGCATGTCCAGCGGCGCGTCCTGCGCGTACGCGAACCCGCGGTCGGGCGCGTCCAGTTGCAGGGACGAGACGCCGAGGTCGAACAGGATCCCGTCGATCGCCGGGTAGCCGAGCCGGTCGAGCACCTCGGGCAGCTCGTCGTAGACGGCGTGCTCGAGGTGGATCCGGTCGGCGAACCGGGCCAGCCGGACCCGCGCGTGGGCGAGGGCCTCGGTGTCCCGGTCCAGGCCGATCAGCACCGTGTTCGGGTGCGCCTGAAGGACCGCCTCGGCGTGCCCGGCCAGGCCGAGCGTCGCGTCGACGTAGACGGTGCGCGCGTTCCGACCCAGCGCGGGGGCCAGCAACTCGAGACACCGCTCGAGCAGCACCGGCACGTGCGTGCCACGTAGCTCCCCCATGTCGACCCCCACTGGTTGAAACCCACTTCCGTCCGTGTCGCGTCCTGCCGTCGCCACGACGCCTCGCCATACCGCCAGATCCCCATCCGCTCCCGCCCGCCGGAGGCCGCGGCCCCCCGATACGGATCGTGCGCCTGGCACCGGGGAAGGGGTGCCAGGAACTCGAAAGCGGCTGGAGATCTCGCAGTACGCCGGGCGTCGCCACGCCCTACAGACCGCCGGGCAGCACCCCCTCCTCGATGTCGGCGAAGTCGTCTTCGCTCTCCGCGAGGTAGGCCTCCCAGGCCGCCCTGTCCCAGATCTCCACCCGGGTGCTCGCGCCGATCACGACCAGATCGCGGTCGAGGGCGGCGTACGAGCGCAGATGCCCGGGAATGGTCACCCGGCCCTGCTTGTCCGGGACCTCGTCGTGCGCGCTGGCGAAGAAGACCCGGCTGTAGGCCCGGGCCGCCTTGTGCGTCATCGGCTGCGCGCGCAACTGCTCCGCGATCCGCTGGAACTCGGGCATCGGGAAGACGTAGAGGCAGCGCTCCTGCCCTTTGGTGATCACGACACCCCCCGCCAGCTCATCCCGGAACTTCGCCGGAAGGATCAACCGGCCTTTGTCGTCCAGGCGCGGAGTGTGGGTGCCGAGGAACATCGGCCCAACCCCCTCGCCCTGAGCGGCGTTCGCGGCGCCGCTGACCCCCCGGGCCGGTGCGGCCCTCCCGGCCTCACCATTGCGCCCCACTCTACTCCACTTCCCTCCACCCGCAACCAGAAACGCCCGCGTGGCGCGGCGTTTCCGAGCGCAAAAGCGCACGTCAAAGGGGGTGGGGCGGAGTGGAGGGCCGCGGCGGCCCGCCGGCCGCGTCCGCTACCCGACATTGATCGACTCCATCCGGCCGAGCGTCGACCGGCCGTCCCGCCGGGTCACCCCGGCCGAACGGATCGCGGTCCGCGGCGATCTGGTGGCGCCGCGGGTCCGGTAACCTCGCTCGGGTGACGGACGCGAAGATGCCCCTGCGGGCAAAGGTGGCCAGCTCGGTGTCGCGGACCGCCGCGGCGCTGTCGCGGGCGGCCGGCCGTGGCGACGGCTCGGTGATCGGTGGCTGGATCGGCCTCAAGATCGACCCCGACCTGCTCGTGCACCTGTCGGCGGGGCGGGCGATCGCCCTGGTGTCCGGCACCAACGGCAAGACCACCACCACCCGGCTCGCCACCGCCGCCGTCGGAGTGCTCGGCCGGGTCGCCACCAACTCCTTCGGCGCCAACATGCCCACCGGCCACACCTCGGCCCTGGCCAAGGCCGGCAGCACCCCGTACGCGGTGCTCGAGGTGGACGAGCACTACCTGGCCCAGGTGTTGGAGGCCACCGAGCCGCACGTGGTGGCGCTGCTCAACCTCTCCCGCGACCAGCTCGACCGGGCCAAGGAGGTCGCCATGATGGCGCAGCTCTGGCGCGCCGCGCTGGTCCAGCACCCCGACGTGCGGGTGGTCGCCAACGCCGACGACCCGATGGTCGTCTGGGCCGCCACCCCGCCCGCCGACCCCGCCCGCGGCCACATCCCGCCGCACGTCACCTGGTTCAGCGCCGGCCAGCGCTGGCACGACGACTCGTGGGTGTGCCCGGAGTGCGGCTCGACCATCGAGCGCTCGGGCGAGCAGTGGCGGTGCACCGGCTGCCCGCTGCGCCGCCCCGAGCCGCAGTGGACCGTCGAGGACGACGGCGTGCTCGACCCGACCGGCGCCTGGCACAAGGTGCAGCTCCAGCTCCCCGGCAAGGTCAACCTGGGCAACGCCGCGACCGCCCTCGCGGTGGCCGCCGAGTTCGGCGTACGCCCGGTGGACGCGGTGTCCCGGCTCGGCACGGTCAGCTCGGTCGCCGGCCGCTACGCCCAGGTGGATCGGGACGGGCGCAACATCCGGCTGCTGCTGGCCAAGAACCCGGCCAGCTGGCTGGAGGCGTTCGACATGGCCGACGAGGCGCCCACCCTGCTCTCCATCAACGCCCGCGACCCCGACGGGCTGGACACCTCCTGGCTCTTCGACGTCGACTTCGCCCCGCTGCGCGGTCGGCAGGTGCTGATCACCGGCGACCGGGCGTACGACCTGGCCGTCCGGCTGGACGTCAACGGCGTGCCGTTCCAGCACGTGCGGACGTTCGACGACGCGATCCGGGCGGTGCCACCGGGCCGCCTGGAGGTCATCGCCAACTACACCGCCTTCCAGGACATCCGAGCGGAGCTGGACCGTGTCAACTGAGAGCCTGCGCATCGTCTGGATCTACCCCGACCTGCTCTCCACCTACGGCGACCGGGGCAACATGCTGATCCTGGCCCGCCGGGCCCAGCTGCGCGGCATGCCGGTCGAGGTGCTGGAGGTCCGCTCCGACCAGCGGCTGCCCGCCACCGCCGACATCTACCTGATCGGCGGCGGCGAGGACGGCCCGCAGGCGCTCGGCGCCCAGCGGCTGCTCGCCGACGGCGGGCTGCACCGGGCGGTGGCCCAGGGTTCGGTGGTCTTCGGCGTCTGCGCCGGCTACCAGCTTCTCGGCAGCTCGTTCTTCGCCAAGGGCACCAAGTGTGCGGGACTGGAGCTGCTCGACCTCTCCTCCGACCGCGGCCCCGCCCGGGCCGTCGGCGAGCTGGCCGGCGAGGTCGACCCGCGGCTCGGCATTCCGGCACTGTCCGGCTTCGAGAACCACGGCGGACGCACCCACCTCGGGCCGGGCGTCTCGCCGCTGGCCCGGGTCACCACCGGGGTGGGCAACGACGGCGCCACCGAGGGCGCGTGGCGGGGCAAGCTGCTCGGCACGTATTCGCACGGGCCCGCCCTGGCCCGCAACCCGGCGCTGGCCGACCTGCTGCTGCGCTGGGCCACCGGCGTCCACCAGCTCCCCGCGCTGGACGACACCTGGGCCGAGCGGCTCCGCTCGGAACGCCGCGCCGCGGTGGCGGCCGCCGCCCGGGCGTGATCCCCACCGTCCGGCGGCTGCTCCGCCAGCCGTCGGCACGGCGGTTCGCCCTGCTGCTGCTCCTGCTCGCCGGCTTCGGCGTCCTGCTGCTCCTGATGCCCCGGCCGGACCCGGCCCAGCTCCCCCGGCTGGCCGACGCCCTCGACGGGTACGCCCCGGTCGCCGCGATCGCCGGCGGGGCGCTGCTGCTGGTGGCGCTCGTGCCGCGGACCTTCGTCACGCTCGCGGCCGGGGCGATCTTCGGCCCCCTGGAGGGCGCCGGGTACGCCCTCGGCGCCGCGCTGCTGGCCGCGGCGGTCGGCTTCACCGTCGGCCGCCTGCTCGGCCGGGAGTTCGTCGCGGAACGGGTCCGCGGCCGACTGGCCCGCCTCGACGGCTGGTTCGCCCGGCAGAACGTGCTCGGAGTGGTTACCGTCCGGCTGCTGCCGATCGCCGGCTTCGGCCTGGTCAGCTACGGGTACGGCACGACCAGCGCCCGGGTGCTGCCGTTCCTGGCCGGCAGCGTGATCGCCTCCGCCCCGACCGCCTTCGGTTACGCCGCCCTCGGCGCGGCGGTCAGCTCGCCGGGCCACGTCAACTGGTACGCCGCCGCGCCGGCCAGCCTCGGGCTGATCGCCAGCGTGGTGCTGATCCACCGCTGGTGGCGCGCCGAACGGCGGCGCCGGCCGAGCCCGGCCTGATGCGGCCGGTTCCCCGGCCGTAGCCCCGGCGGACCCGCCACGTGACGCCTGCGTTGTCGGGGCAGCCGGTCGCGCCGGTGCCGGCCGATCCCGGAGCGGGACTGCCCGCGAGCGACATACCTGAAAGTCATAAGTATGCCCCAGCGTCATATCGCTCGGGACCGCATCCGCCTCCCGCCGAACGGCACGAAAGCCGCCGGAACGCCGAGCACCCGTCTCGACCGCCCTGGCCCCGGCCACGCCGGAGGCACGCCCCGAGGTGGGCGCGCCTCCGGGTCGGCGAGCGTCAGGCGACGACCGAGACCATCCGCCCCTTCACCACGATGACCTTGCGCGGCTCCTTGCCGGCCAGCGGACCGGCGACCGCCGCCAGCGCCGCCGCGCGCACCTCGTCCTCGGGCGCGTCGGCGGGGACCTCGATCCGGCCGCGGACCTTGCCGTTGATCTGCACCGGGTAGGTCACCGTCTCGGCGACCAGCATCGCCGGGTCGGCGGTCGGGAAGTCCGCGTACGCCAGCGAGCCGTCGTGGCCCAGCCGCCGCCACAGCTCCTCGGCGATGTGCGGAGCGAACGGCGCCAGCATCAGCACCAGCGGCTCGGCCACCTCCCGCGGCGTGGCGGACAGCCGGGTCAGCGCGTTGGTCAGCTCGATCAGCTTGGCGATCGCGGTGTTGAACCGGATCCCCTCCATGTCGCCGCGGACCCCGTCGATCACCTGGTGCAGCAGCCGGCGGGTGGCCTCGTCGGCCGGCACGTCGGTGACCCGCGGGTCCCCGGTCTGCTCGTCGACGATCGCCCGCCAGACCCGCTGCAGGAACCGGTACGAGCCGACGACCGCGCGGGTGTCCCAGGGTCGGGACACCTCCAGCGGGCCCATCGACATCTCGTACACCCGGAAGGTGTCCGCGCCGTACGCCGCGCACATCTCGTCCGGGGTGACCACGTTCTTCAGCGACTTGCCCATCTTGCCGTACTCGCGGCGCACCTCGGTCTCGCCGTGGAAGAAGCGGCCGTCGACCTCGACGACCTCCTCCGCCGGCACCACGGCCTCGCGGGCGTCCCGGAACGCGTACGCCTGGATCATGCCCTGGTTGAACAGCTTGCGGAACGGCTCGAACGACGAGACGTGCCCCAGGTCGTACAGCACCTTGTGCCAGAACCGGGCGTACAGCAGGTGCAGCACGGCGTGCTCGGCGCCGCCGACGTACAGGTCGGTGCCCCCGCAGTCGCCCGCCCCGCGCGGTCCCATCCAGTACGCCTCGTTCGCCGGGTCGACGAACCGCGCGGTGTTCGTCGGGTCCAGGTAGCGCAGCTCGTACCAGCAGGAGCCGGCCCACTGCGGCATCACGTTGGTCTCCCGGGTGTAGCGCTTCGGCCCGTCACCCAGGTCCAGCTCCACGTCCACCCAGTCGCGCCGCCGGGACAGCGGGGTCTCCGGGTTGCTGTCGGCGTCCTCCGGGTCGAACGTCTTCGGCGAGAAGTCGTCCACCTCGGGCAGCTCGACCGGCAGCATCGACTCGGGCAGCGCGATGGCGGCCCCGGTCTCGTCGTACACGATCGGGAACGGCTCGCCCCAGTAGCGCTGCCGGGAGAACAGCCAGTCGCGCAGCCGGTAGGTCACCGCGCCGGCGCCGTACCCGTTCGCCTCCAGCCAGGCGATGATCGTCGCCTTGGCGTCGGCGACTCCCAGGCCGTTCAGGTCCAGGCCGCGGTCCGGCGCGGCGCTGTTGATCGCCGGGCCGTCCCCGGTGTACGCCTTGCCGTCGAAGCCGTCGGCCGGCTGCACGGTCCGCACGATCGGCAGGTCGAAGACCTCCGCGAAGGCCCAGTCCCGCTCGTCCTGCCCGGGCACCGCCATGATCGCGCCGGTGCCGTAGCCGGCCAGCACGTAGTCCGCGATGAAGATCGGGATCTGCCCGCCGGTGACCGGGTTGGTCGCGTACGCGCCGACGAAGACGCCGGTCTTCTCCTTGGTGTCGGCCTGCCGCTCCACGTCCGTCTTGGCCGCGGCGGCCTTCCGGTACGCCTCGACGGCCGCCCGCGGGCTGGCGTGCCCGCCGGTCCAGGCGTCCTTCGTCCCCGCCGGCCAGGCCGCCGGCACCAGCACGTCGACCAGCTCGTGCTCGGGGGCCAGCACCATGTAGGTGGCGCCGAAGACGGTGTCCGGCCGGGTCGTGAACACCCGGATCGGCTCCAGGGTGGTGGGGAAGTCGATGTGCGCGCCGGTGGACCGGCCGATCCAGTTGCGCTGCTGCAGCTTGATCGGCTCCGGCCAGTCCAGGGTGTCCAGGTCGTCCAGCAGCCGGTCACCGTACGCGGTGATCCGCATCATCCACTGCTTCAGGTTGCGCTTGAAGACCGGGAAGTTGCCCCGCTCGGAGCGACCGTCGGCGGTGACCTCCTCGTTGGCCAGTACGGTGCCCAGCCCCGGGCACCAGTTCACCGGCGCCTCCGAGACGTACGCCAGCCGGTGGTCGTCGACGATCGCCCGCCGCTCGGCCACGGTCAGCTCCGCCCAGGGGCGGCCGTCCGGGGTGGGCCGGTTGCCTCCCTCGAACTCGGCGATCAGCTCGGCGATCGGGCGGGCCTTACCGGCCTCCGCGTCGTACCAGGAGTTGAAGATCTGCAGGAAGATCCACTGGGTCCAGCGGTAGAAGTCGGTGTCGATGGTCGCCACCGTGCGCCGCTCGTCGTGGGCCAGTCCCAGCCGGCGCAGCTGCTCCTTGTACCGCTCGATGTTCGCCACCGTGGTGGTGCGCGGGTGGGTGCCGGTCTGCACCGCGTACTGCTCGGCGGGCAGGCCGAACGCGTCGAAGCCCATCGCGTGCAGCACGTTCCGCCCGGCCATCCGCTGGTAGCGGGCGAAGCAGTCGGTGCCGATGTAGCCCAGCGGGTGGCCGACGTGCAGGCCGGCGCCGGAGGGGTACGGGAACATGTCCAGCACGTACAGCTTCTCCGCGCCCGCCCGCGGGTGGTCGGGGTCGGCCAGCGGCCCGGCCGGGTTCGGCGCGTGGAAGGTGCCCTCCCGCGCCCAGCTGTCCTGCCAGCGGTGCTCGATCTCGCCGGCCAGGGCGGCGGTGTACCGGAACGGGGGAATGTCGGTCGCCGGTGCGGCTGCCTCGCTCATGGCGTCTCCTCGGCGCTTCATGTCGGATATGGGGAGGTCTGCTCAGGGCACAAAAAAGCCCCTCACGCAGGAGGGGCCGCCGTGCTGTCGCGCGTTCAGCGCATCAGCACGGCCCGGTAAGAAGCAGGAAGACTCCGGCCATGACCGGCAGTGTACCCCGCGCGGGGACGGCCCCGCCGCCCGCCGGCACGCGTGGGGCACGTCCGGCCCGCCGCCGCGTTCTCCCCCGGTCCCGTCGCCCGCCGCCGCGCGGTGCCCGGCGGGACTCCGGTCATCGAGCCGCAAACGGGCACGCGTCCCCCGTCCGGCGAATATTCCGGGCGTAACCGACCGACCGGCTGCGGGGGTCGGCGATCACGACAAACATGGTTAGCCTGAGAGGCCAGTGAGATTTCTGCGGCAAACGAGGCTCGCACGACGCGAACCCAACGGCGGGTCCAGG
This sequence comes from Micromonospora sicca, assembly GCF_003172935.1. Lineage (GTDB taxonomy): Bacteria > Actinomycetota > Actinomycetes > Mycobacteriales > Micromonosporaceae > Micromonospora > Micromonospora sicca. The sequence continues at coordinate 9,317 of NZ_QGKS01000327.1, forward strand.
TGCTCTATACAGAGCTGCCGTCCGGCGACGAGGAGGAGGCCCGTGACACAACAGACCTGGGACGAGGTGGGCGGTCTGCTGCCGCACGACGAGTTCCGCGCCGCCAGCGAGGCCATCGTGGCCAACATCGAGCAGGTCATCGAGGGCAAGACGGCCACCGTCCGGCTCGCCCTGGCCGTGCTGCTCGCCGAGGGCCACCTGCTCATCGAGGACGTCCCCGGCGTCGGCAAGACCAAGCTGGCCAAGGCCCTCGCCCGCTCGATCGACTGCTCGGTGCGCCGGATCCAGTTCACCCCCGACCTGCTGCCCAGCGACGTCACCGGGGTGAGCGTCTACAACCAGGAGACGCACGACTTCGAGTTCCGCCCCGGCGCGGTCTTCGCCAACCTGGTGGTCGGCGACGAGATCAACCGGGCCTCGCCGAAGACCCAGTCCGCCCTGCTGGAGTGCATGGAGGAGCGGCAGGTCACGGTCGACGGGGTGACCTACCAGTTGCAGACCCCGTTCATGGTGATCGCCACGCAGAACCCGATCGAGATGGAGGGGACGTACCCGCTGCCGGAGGCGCAGCGCGACCGGTTCACCGCCCGGATCGCGATGGGCTACCCGGACGTCGGCGCCGAGCTGGCCATGCTGGACGGTCACGGGGCCACCGACCCGCTGAACGAGCTGCGCCCGGTCTCCGACGCGGCCATCGTGCGCCGGCTCATCGCGACCGTCCGGCAGGTGCACGTCGCCGACGCCGTCAAGCAGTACGCGATCGACCTGGTGACCGCCACCCGCGAGGCCCCGGACCTGCGCCTCGGCGCCTCCCCCCGGGCCACCCTCCAGCTGCTGCGCACCGCCCGCGCGGTGGCCGCGCTGGAGGGGCGCGACTACGTCCTGCCCGACGACCTCCAGGCGCTCGCCGTGCCGGTGCTGGCGCACCGGATCATCCCGACCGCCGACGCGCAGCTGGCCCGCCGCACCACCGACGCGATCGTCGCCGAGCTGGTGCACCGGCTGCCGTTGCCGCACGACCGCAAGCGCTCCCCGTACGACACCCGGCCGGCCAGCGGCAACGGCCACGGGCCGTTCGAGCCTCGGAGGCCGTGAGGTGCGCGACGGCCTGCGCGGACTGACCACCCGGGGCCGCTCGTTCCTGGCGGCCGCGCTGGCCGCCGCGGTCTCCGCCGGCATCCTCGGCGAGAAGGACCTGCTGCGGGTGGCCATCCTGCTCGCCGTCCTGCCGCTGCTCGCGGCGGCGTACGTCGGGCGCAGCCGGTACAAGCTGGCCTGCAACCGGTCGCTGGAGCCGCACCGGGTGCCGGTCGGGGCCAGCTCCCGGGTGGTGCTGCGGTTGCAGAACCTGTCCCGGCTGCCCACCGGCACCCTGCTGCTGGAGGACCGGCTGCCGTACGCCCTGGGCAGCCGGCCCCGGGTGGTGCTGGAGCGGCTCGGCGCGCACCAGGCCAGCTCGGTGGCGTACACGGTCCGCGCCGACGTGCGGGGCCGGTACGAGGTGGGCCCGCTGGTGGTCCGGCTCACCGACCCGTTCGGGTTGTGCGAGCTCACCCGCGCCTTCCCCAGCACCGATCACCTCACCGTCATCCCGCAGGTCACCCCGCTGCCCACGGTCCGCCTGCCCGGCGAGTACGCCGGCAGCGGCGACAGCCGGGCCCGCTCGGTGGCGGTGCACGGCGAGGACGACGCGGCCACCCGGGAGTACCGGGTGGGCGACGACCTGCGCCGGGTGCACTGGAAGTCCACCGCCCGCACCGGTGAGCTGATGGTGCGGCGCGAGGAGCAGCCCTGGGAGAGCCGGGCCACGGTGGTGCTGGACACCCGCGCCTTCGGCCACCGGGGCGACGGGCCGACGGCCAGCTTCGAGTGGGCGGTCTCCGCCGCGGCCAGCATCGCGGTGCACCTGCGCCAGGCCGGGTACAAGCTGCGCCTGGTCACCGGCTCCGGCGCCGACGTGGACGCCACCGAGGGGGCCGGCGACGGGCTGCTCCTCGACCACCTCGCCGAGGTCCGGCTGGACAAGCGGGTCGAGATCACCACGTTGGTCCAGCAGGTCCGGCAGCGGGCCGACGGCGGCCTGATCATCGGCCTGTTCGGTGCGCTGAGCACGGCCGAGGCGGAACTCCTCGGCGGGCTGCGGGGCAGCGGCGCCACCTGCGTCGGTTTCGTCCTGGACAGCTCCACCTGGCTCAACCTGCCGGCGAAGGCCCGGGCCGAGGCGGAGCACGCGCACGGCGCCGCGGCGCTCGCCCTGCTGCAGAGCGGGTGGCGGGTGATCGGCGTGGACCACGGCAGCCGGCTGCCGGTGCTGTGGCCGCAGGCGGCCCGCGGCTCGCAGGGCTTCGCGCTGCGGGCGGCGCTGGCCGAGACGGTGGCCGGAGGCGTGCGATGACCGGAAGGACGACCTCGTGACCGCGACCCGGAACCTCGGCTTCGTCGCCGCCGCGGCGACCCTGCTGGCCGCGGCGCCGCTGTCGGCCATCTTCCAGCGCTGGACGTGGCTGGTCCAGGCGGCCATCGTGGTGGCGGTGGTGGCCGGGGCGGCCGCGCTGAGCCGGCTGGTCCGGGCCCCGCTGTGGGGCCAGGTGCTGGCCATGCTCGCCGGCCTGCTGCTCGCCCTCACCTGGATCTTCCCGGGCGGCACCGAGCTGCTCGCGTTCCTGCCCACCCCGGGCACCTTCGCCCACTTCGGCGAGCTGTTCGGCGCGTCGGTGCAGGACATGCGCTCGTACGGCGTGAAGGTGCCCGACGTCGACTCGCTGCTGTTCCTCACGGTGCTCGGCATCGGCGGGGTCGCGGTCGTGGTCGACGTGCTGGCGGTGGGGCTGCGCCGGCCGGCGCTGGCCGGCCTGCCGATGCTGGCGATCTACTCGGTGCCGGTGGCGGTCTACGTGGACAGCGTCCCCGCCACCCCGTTCGTGGTGGGCGCCTGCGGATACCTGTGGCTGCTGGTCACCGACAACGTCGACCGGGTACGCCGCTTCGGCCGCCGGTTCACCGGCGAGGGCCGGGACGTCGACGTGTGGGAGGCGTCGCCGCTGGCCGCCGCCGGCCGCCGGCTGGCCGTGGTCGGCGTCGCGCTGGCCGTGGCGCTGCCGCTGGCCGTGCCGGGGATGACCGGCGGCCTGATGGACGCGGTCGGCTCCGGGACGGGCAACGGCACCGGCCGGCCGGGGCAGGGCGGCAGCCCGGGCCGGATCGACCTGTTCGCCGCGCTGAGCGGCCAGCTCAACCAGTCCGAGGTGGCCGACCTGGTCAAGGTCACCACCACCGAGCCGGCGCCGTTCTACCTGCGCTTCGGGGTGGCCGACGAGCTGCGCCCGGACGGCTTCCGGGTGCGGGTCCCGACCGGCCGGCCGGCCAACCGGACCCTGCCCGACCCGACGGAGCGGGCCGGCCGGGGCGTCAAGCAGGAGCGCTACCGGGCGACCGTCGAGGTGACCAAGAACCTCAACATGCCCCTGCTGCCGGTGTACGCGGAGCCGGTGAAGGCCGAGGACCTCAGCGGCAGCTGGCTCTACGACCCGAACCTCCAGATCCTCTTCTCCAACCGGGAGAACTCGCGGGGCAAGCGCTACTCGTTCGACTACGTCCGCTCGACGTACAGCCCGGCGGCGCTGCGCGCGGCGCCGTCGCTCTCCGCCGACGACCCGGTGCTGCGCCAGCAGACCGTGGCCCCGGTGGTACGCGAGGTCGACAAGCTGGTCGACCAGCTCGTCGAGGGCAAGCAGAACGACTACGACAAGGTGCGGGCCATCTACGGCTACTTCTCGGTCGAGAACGGCTTCACCTACTCGCTGTCCACCAAGGGCGGCACGAGCGGCGACGACATCACCAACTTCCTCGCCACCAAGGTCGGCTTCTGCCAGCAGTACGCCGCCGCGATGGCGTGGCTGGTCCGCCGGGCCGGCATCCCGGCCCGGGTGGCGTTCGGCTTCACCAACGGCAGCAACTCGGGCGGCGACACGTACGTGCTGACCAACCGGAACCTGCACGCCTGGACGGAGGTCTTCTTCGGCGGGATCGGCTGGGTGCCGTTCGACGCCACCCCGGCGGCGAGCGTCCAGGGCTCGATCCGGTCGGCCTGGGCCCCGGACACCGACTCCCCGGAGGAAGCCGCCCCGGTGCCGGGCGGCACGGCCGCCCCGGGCGCGGTCGACCCGTCGGCCGGGCCGGACGGGCCGGACCGGGCCGACAAGGAGACCGACGCGGGCCTGTCCCTGGACGGCGGCGGCCCGACCCGGCAGGCCCCGGCCTGGCCGTGGTGGACGGCGGGCGCGCTCGTCCTGCTGGCGCTGCTCGCCGTGCCGGCGCTGCTGCGCAGGGCGTTGCGCCGGCGGCGGCGCGCCCGGGCGCACGGGCCGACGGCCACCGTGCTGGACGCCGGCCCCGGCAGCCCGAGCGGGGCGCGCGAGGTGATGGTCGGGGTGGATGCCGACCGGGTCCGCGCGGACGCCCACGCCGCCTGGGACGAGCTGCTGGACACGCTGGTGGACTTCCGGGTTCCGGTGGACCGGACGGAGACCCCCCGGGCGACCGCCGACCGGCTGGTCCGGGACAGGCTCACCGAGGACGCGTTGGCGGCGACCGCGGCCCGGCTGCTCGGCCGCGCCGAGGAGCGGGCCCGGTACGCCCGCGATCCGCTCACCGGGGAGGCGCTGCACCCGGCGCTGCGCACCGTACGCGGGGCGCTCGCCGCGCGGGCGGACCGACGGACCCGCCTGCTGGCGGCCGTGCTGCCGCCGTCGGTGCTGCTGCGCTGGCGGCGCGCCATCGCGGACACCTCCGCCCGCCTCGTCGCGACGGGCGGCCAGGTGCGGCACCGCCTGCTGCGGTGGAGTCCACGTCGCCTGCTGGCCGGCCGCCTGGCCCGCTGACCGGGTCCCGTCCGCCGGCGCTCCCCCGCCGGCGGACGGGACACCGCCGGTGGCGTACCGCGGAGTCGGGAGTGGACAGGCGCCCGCGCGAAGAAGGAAGGCCACACCGTCTGGGTGCGGCCGGGACGCGGGAAGGGGAAACAAGCGGACGGGCGCTCACGTCGGCCCGCGGGGGTCCGAGGGTCAGCCGGCCACTGGACGCTCAGCTGGTGGATCAGGGCGCGACGATGCGACCACGCTCGCCGGAGAAGCCGACGACACGCCGTCGCGTCACCCCCTCAGGGGTGGGACGTGGTCAGCGGTGCCCCTCCGGGCGCTGCCGCCAGCGGTCCTCCATCCGGTCGAGGAACGAGCCCCGCCGGCCGGTACGACCACCACGGGGACGACGACGACTGGTCGTGCCGCCCACCACGTGCAGGTCGGGCGACTGAGCCCGGCGGTGCGACTGCACTGCGTAGCCCAACGCGGCCAACATCACGACGAAGCCCGCCACTGACACCAGCGCGGTGGTGATCACGACGCCGTAGACCAACAGGGCCAGGCCAGCAATGACCACGCCGGCAGCGACGAGCACGCGACGCCGCGCGTGGAAACGCGGGTCGCTGGCGCGCACGGCCGAGGCGAATTTGGGGTCCTCGGCAAGCGACCGCTCGATCTGCTCGAACAGCCGCTGCTCGTGCTCCGAGAGCGGCACGGCACTCCTCCCCGGTCACGTTGGTCGGCCCGCTCGGGCCGACAGACCGTGGCAGCCAACCGGCTGCTTACCCGCAAGTCTACGAGGGGGCTCGCGCGTCGGAAAGCGGGACGACCTACGGCCGGGTCGGATTTTCGTCTCGACCCGGATGACGCTTGCCGAGAAGACTGGCCGGACCTATGACGGATCGCCCGAATCGGGCAGCCGCGGCGTCGGCCGCCGCCTCCGCCTCCCGCCAGCCGCGCTCGGGCGCCCCCAGGGTGAGCTGGCGCGGCGTCTCCCCGGCGGCGGCCAGCCCCTCCACCCGTACGCCGACCAAGCGGATCGGCTCACCGGGGCCGAGGGCGGTCCAGAGCGCCCAGGCCGTGTCGAACATCTCCCGGGCGGTGTCGGTCGGCACGCCCAGGGTGCGGGACCGGTTGACCGTGCGGAAGTCGGCCAGCCGGACCTTGAGCGACACCGTGCGCCCCACCTGACCGGCGCCGCGCAGCCGGGCGCCCACCTTCTCGGCCAGGGCGAGCAGCGCCCGGCGGATCTCCGTCGGGTCGACGACGTCGGCGTCGAAGGTCACCTCCGCGCCGATCGACTTCTCCACGTGCTCGGGGCTGACCCGGCGCTGGTCCCGCCCCCAGGCCAGCTCGTGCAGGTGAGTCGCGGCGGCCTCGCCGACCGCCCGGCGGAGCAGGCCCAGGGGTGCCTCGGCGAGGTCGCCGACGGTGGCCAGGCCGAGGCGGCGCAGCGCCTCGGCCGAACGCTCCCCCACCCCCCACAGCGCCGACACCGGCAGCGGGTGCAGGAAGTCGAGCACTTGGGCCGCCGGCACCACGAGCAGGCCGTCCGGCTTGGCCCGGGTCGAGCCGAGCTTGGCCACGAACTTGCTCGACGCCACCCCCACCGAGCAGCTCAGCCGCTGCTCCTCGGCGACCCGGCGGCGGATCAACCGGGCGATCTCCGCCGGGGAGCCGAAGAGCCGGCGGGCGCCGGCCACGTCGAGGAAGGCCTCGTCCAGCGAGAGCGGCTCGACCAGCGGGGTGACGTCCCGGAAGATCCGCATCACCGCCCGGGAGGCCGCCGTGTACTGCGTGAAGTCGGGCGGCAGGTAGACGGCGTGCGGGCAGAGCGCCCGGGCCCGCGCGGTGGGCATGGCGCTGCGGACGCCGTACCGGCGGGCCTCGTAGCTGGCGGAGCTGACCACGCCGCGCGGCCCGATCCCGCCGACCACGACGGGCCGGCCGCGCAGCTCGGGGCGGCGGCGCACCTCGACCGAGGCGAAGAACGCGTCCATGTCGACGTGCAGCATCGAGCAGCCGGTGTCGTCGGCGTCCGGCCCGAAGCGCGGATCGCCGCCCCGGGGCAACGACTGGCTGCGGCCCATCCCCGCAGGCTAGCCGCCCGGTCCGACAACGCAGCGGCCCGACCACCCGACCACCGGCCGGGCCCGACCACCGGGCGGTCAGCCCCGGACGACCAGCAGCGGGATGGTCATCTCGGCCGCGGTGTCCGCGCCGTGGTACGCCACCAGGCGCGACTCCATCGGCTTCTCCGACCGGGTGGCGACCACCGCGTACGTGTCGCGGCAGACCACCACCACGTCGCCGATCCGGCGCAGGTGCTCCTCCGGCACCGGCCCGAACCAGCCGGTGGCCACCGCCTCGTCGCGGGTCGTCACCCGGGCGGCGTCACCCAGCACCGCCGACCAGGCGGCCAGCACGTCGGCGACCGCGCCCGGCTCGACGTGCAGGTAGCGGACCCGGGGCTCGCCGGCGATCACCCGCACCCCGGCCCGCAGCCGGGCGTCGGTGTCGAAGTCGACCCGCCGGCCCGGCGGCACGTTGAGCTGGCCGTGGTCGGCGGTGACGAGCAGCGCGGCGTCCCGCGGCAGCCCGTCGACCAGCCGGACCAGCAGCCGGTCCACGTCGGCGGCGGCGAGCCGCCAGGGCGCCGAGTCGACCCCGGTGAGGTGGCCGTGCCGGTCCAGGTCGGGGTGGTAGCCGGAGACCAGGGTCGGGCCGGCGCCGGCCGCGAGGGCGGTGAGCATCTGCCGGGCGAGTGCGTCGACGTCGGAGGCGCCCCGGTAGTCGCCGCCCCGGTTGGCGGCGAGGGTGAGGCCGCTGCCGCCGTACTCGGGGCGGCTGACCACGGTGACCGCGACGCCGGCGGCGCGGGCCCGCTCGTACTGGGTGGGCACGGGCTGCCAAATCAACGGGTCCGGGTCGCCGGCCCACTCGATGTGGCTGAGCACCCGGTCGGTGTCGGGGACCCGGACCTTGAAGCCGAGCACGCCGTGGGCGCCGGAGGCGGCGCCGGTGCCCAGGCTGACCAGGTTGGTCGGGGTGGTGGAGGGAAAGCCGGCGGTGAGCGGGGCGCCGACGGTGGCAGCGAGGCCGGCCAGGGTCGGCGCGTACCGGGTGGCGGTCGGGATCTGGTACCAGCCGAGCCCGTCCACCAGCAGCACGGCGATCCGGCGTACCCCGGCCAGCCGGGGACCCAGGCCGAGCAGGTCGACCGCGCCGGGGACGCCGAGCACCGCCAGGGCGCTGGGCAGCACGTCGGCGAGGCTGCCGCCGCCGTAGCGCGGCGCGACCGGGTCGAGCGGACCTGGTCGCCCAGCCACGGCCGGCGACGGGCCGGTCATGCCGGGCGGCGGGCGAAGAGGTGCAGCTGGGCGGCGAGGTCCCGGTACGGCGACCGGGCCGCCAGGGCCCGCTCCAGCTCCACCAGGGCGGCCGGCTGGCCGTCCGCCACCGCGGCGGGGAGCAGGTCGGCGAGGACGCGTACCCCGTGGATCTCCTCGACCGTGAGTCCGCCGGCGGTCAGCAGCGCGGCGGCGCCGTCCACGTCGTAGCGGCGGCGCAGGGTGTCCCGTGGCCCCGCGGTGCCGTCCGGGTCGGCGGCGAGCGCGGCGGCCACGTCGAGGTGACCGTTCATCGCCCGGCCGAGCACGGCGGCGGCCCTGCCGGCCACCAGCACGCTGGCCGCGCCACCATGGCGCAGCGCGCCGACCAGCGCCGACACCACCGACGCCGGCTCGTCGACCACCTCGAGGACGGAGTGGCAGAGCACCAGGTCGACGCTGGCCGGCTCGACCAGCCCGGCGAGCGCGTCGCCGTCGCCCTGCAGCGCGCGTACCCGGTCGGCGACCCCGGCCTCGGCGGCCCGGCGGGTCAGCGCGGCGAGCGCGTCGGGGCTGGCGTCGACCACGGTCACCCAGTGGCCGGCCTCGGCGAGCGGGACGGCGAAGCCGCCGGTCCCGCCGCCGACGTCGAGCACGGTGAGCCGCTCGCCGGCCCGGCGCTCCAGCTCGGCCCGGAGCACCGACCAGATGACGGCGGTACGCGGGGTCAGCGTTCGAGTCTGCTCCACCCGGTCGAGCCTAGTCACCCGCGCCACCGGACTCCCGGAGGCGGTGGCGGCACGCTCCGGGTCAGGACTCGCCGCCGTCGGCGGGGTCCTCCTCCGCGCGGGAGCGGTGGGCGTTGGCCACCGGCCCGTCGGTCACCTGGTACTCGCGGGCCTCGACGTCGGAGGCCGGCGACCAGCCGGCGGCCAGCCGGGTGCGCCGGGCGTTCGCCACTCCACCGATGTGTGTGCTGTTCAGGGTCATCGTTCTTCCCCCATGGCCGGGCGGGCCACTCTGCCCGCGCGTGCCGAAGTCTCCCGCCTCCCGGACCCGGACACCGTAATGTGGATCACTCCGCTCAGCGGAAATCCCGGGATGCCGGAGCCACCGGAGGCTCGATCGCGTCCAGCCGGTCCGCGGTGAGGCTGGTAACCCCCTCGTGCCGCTGCAACCGGCCCCGCACCACCAGCGCCGCGCTGGTGCGGGCGATTCGACGGTAGCGCTGCCAGAGGCCGGGGGAGCAAGTGACATTGAGCATTCCGGTCTCGTCCTCCAAATTGAGGAAGGTGACCCCGCCCGCGGTCGCCGGGCGCTGCCGGTGGGTGACGATCCCACCGACCCGGATCCGCTGGCCGGGCTCGACCCGGCCGAGCCGGGCGATCGGCACCGCGCCGAGCGCGTCCAGCCGGTCGCGGATGAACCGGGCCGGGTGGCTCTCCGGCGACAGGCCGGTGGCCCAGACGTCGGCGACGAGGCGGTCCACCGCCTCCATCCCGGGCAGGGTGGGCG
>NZ_QGKS01000221.1 GCF_003172935.1 Micromonospora sicca
CGACCCGACCCACCCCCGCCGCGCCGACCGGGAAGCCGAGCACCGGCACCGTCCGCTGAGCCGCCGATCCGGACAATAATTCATCTCTACGGGCGCGCGGATTCCGTCTGCTAGACAGAAGATGGTGGAACCGCGGGCGCACCGGTCGATGACGGTCGGTGACAACGCGGTCGACGCAGCGGTCTGGACCCGCACGGAGAAGGGAGCCGTCCCTTGGTGATGTCACCGGAGCTGGAACGGACCACCGTCCTGCAGGACACGGCCGGGGCGGCCCGACACATCGCCAGGATCTGCTTCAAGACCGGCCCACCCACGTTCACCGGCGTCGAACTGGAATGGACCGTGCACGACGGGGCGGACCCGGTCCGCCCCGTCGACCGTGAACGACTCCGCCGGGCACTGGGGCGGCACAGTCCCGTCACCATCGGCGGGACGAGCCCCGCCGAGCCGCTCCCCGGCGGCGGCAGCGTCACCGTGGAGCCGGGCGGGCAGGTGGAGATCTCCACCCCGCCGCGATCGTCCATCGGGGCGCTGATCCTGGCCACCGAGGCCGACATCGCCGAACTGACCGCCGTGCTGGACGCCGCCGGGCTGGCCCTGGGGCACACCGGCATCGACCCCTGGCGGGCCCCCAGCCCAGTCGTGGAAACCCCGCGCTACCAGGCCATGCGCTGCGTCTTCGACCGGCGCGGACCGGCCGGTCGCACCATGATGTACAGCACCGCCGGACTGCAGGTCTGCCTGGACGCCGGCGAGCCGGAGCGGCTGACCGAGCGGTGGGCGGCGGTGCACGCGGTGGGACCGCCGTTGCTGGCCGCCTTCGCCACCGCGGACCGGCACGCCGGCCGGCGTACCGGCTGGGCCTCGGCCCGGATGGCCGCCTGGCTGGCCATCGACCCGGCCCGGACCCGACCGGTCTGGTCCCCGGCCCGGCCCGACCGGGACCCGGTCGCGACCTGGACCGAGTACGTCCTCGCCGCGCCGCTGCTCTGCCTGCGCGACGACGGTCCGGATTGGACACCGCCGCCCGGGGTCACCTTCGCCGACTGGCTCGCCGGGGCGCTGCCCCGGCCACCCACCACCGACGACCTGGAATACCACGTCAGCACGCTCTTCCCGCCGGTACGCCCGCGCGGCTACCTGGAGGTCCGCTACCTGGACGCCCAGCCCGGTCGGGAGTGGACCCTGCCGCTCGCGGTGCTGGCCGCCCTGTTCGCCGATCCGGGCACCACCCGGACGGCGCTGAGCGTCGCCGCCCCGGTGGCCGACCGCTGGCACCCCGCCGCCCGGTACGGCCTCGCCGACCGGCCGCTCGCCGAGGCGGCGGCGGCCCTGTTCGACCTGGCCCTGGCGGCCCTGCCGCAGCTGGACCTGCCGGCGGGAACGCACGACGAGACGAGCCGAGGAATCCGGCGGCGCCGCGCCGCCGCGGAGAGGGGGTACCGGTGACGACGACCGAGCGGCCGGGCATGGAGGCGGAACGGCTGCGCAGCCGGATCGCCGTGGAGCTGGAGCGGACCCGGGCCCGCACCGCCCTGCTCACCGAGGCGGTGGACGACGACGACCTGGTGCGGCAGCACTCGCCGCTGATGTCCCCGCTGGTCTGGGACCTGGCCCACGTCGGTAACCAGGAGGAACTCTGGCTGGTCCGCGACGTCGGCGGGCGCCCAGCGGTCCGCCAGGACATCGACGACCTCTACGACGCGTTCAAGCAGCCCCGCAAGGACCGGCCGTCGTTGCCGCTGCTGCCGCCGGCCGAGGCGCGGGCGTACGTGAGCACGGTCCGGGACAAGGTGTACGACCTGCTGGACGGCATCTGCTTCGCCGAACGGGGGCTGCTGGCCGACGGCTTCGCGTTCGGGATGATCGTGCAGCACGAGCAGCAGCACGACGAGACCATGCTCGCCACCCACCAGCTGCGCTCCGGGCCGCCGGTGCTGGACGCGCCACCGCCGCCGCAGCCGCGCGCCCGGGTGGCCGACGAGGTGCTGGTGCCGGCCGGCCAGTTCACCATGGGCACCTCCACCGACCCGTGGGCGCTGGACAACGAGCGCCCCGCGCGCACCGTCGAGCTGCCGGCGTACGCGATCGACGCCGCGCCGGTCACCAACGGCCGGTACCGCCAGTTCATCGCCGACGGCGGGTACGACGAGCCGCGCTGGTGGAGCGGGGCGGGCTGGCAGCACCGCACCGAGGCGGGGCTGACCGCGCCGATGCACTGGCGGCGCGACGGCGACGGCTGGGCGTACCGGCGGTTCGGCCGGTGGTCGCCGGTCCGCGACGACGAGCCGGTGGTGCACGTCTGCTTCTTCGAGGCGGAGGCGTACGCGGCCTGGGCCGGCCGGCGGCTGCCCACCGAGGCCGAGTGGGAGAAGGCGGCCCGTTGGGATCCGTCGACCGGCCGGTCCCGCCGCTACCCCTGGGGCGACGACGACCCGACCGCCGAGCACGCCAACCTGGGGCAGCGGCACCTGTGGCCGGCGCCGGTGGGCGCGTACCCGGCGGGAGCCTCGCCGCTCGGCGTGCACCAGCTGATCGGCGACGTCTGGGAGTGGACCTCGACGACCTTCCGGGGGCACCCGGGGTTCGCCGCCTTCCCCTACCGCGAGTACTCGGAGGTCTTCTTCGGCGACGACTACCAGGTGCTGCGGGGCGGTTCGTTCGGCACCGACAAGGCGGCCTGCCGGGCCACCTTCCGCAACTGGGACTACCCGATCCGGCGGCAGATCTTCAGTGGCTTCCGCTGCGCCCGCGACGCCCGGCCCGAGGAGGCACACGCGTGAGGGAGCGGAGCGAGGCGGCGGCGTGAGCGACGGTGCCGCCTGATGTGTCGCCATCTCGCGTACCTCGGACCGCCGGTCCGCCTGCGAGCCCTGCTGTACGACCCGCCGTACTCGCTGCTGCGGCAGTCCTGGGCGCCGCGGGACATGCGCGGCGGCGGCACGATCAACGCCGACGGTTTCGGCGTCGGCTGGTATCCGGGCGAGGGCGACCCGGTCCGCTACCGGCGGGCCCAGCCGCTCTGGGGCGACACCACGCTGCCCGAGCTGGCCGCCGTCACGGTCACCGGCGCGGTGCTGGCCGCCGTCCGCTCGGCCACCGTCGGGATGCCGGTGCAGGAGAGCGCCGCCGCGCCCTTCGCCGAGGGGCGCTGGCTGTTCAGCCACAACGGGGTGGTCCGCGGCTGGCCGGAAGCGGTGGTCCCGCTCGCCGCCGACCTGCCGGTACGCGACCTGCTCACGCTGGACGCGCCGACCGACTCGGCGCTGCTGTGGGCGCTGGTCCGGCACCGGCTGCGGGCCGGGGCGGATCCGGCCGTCGCGGTGGCCGAGACCGTCGCGGCGGTCGCCACGGCCACCCCCGGCTCGCGGCTGAACCTGTTGCTGACCGATGGCCGGACGGTGGTGGCCAGCGCCGCCGGGCACGCGCTGTCGGTCCGGACCGCCGGGGATTCGGTGCTGCTGGCCTCCGAGCCCCTGGACGACGACCCCGACTGGCGGCCGGTGCCGGAGGGGCAGCTGGTGGTGGCCACCCGGGCCGGGGTGCGGACCCGCGCCCTGGCGGGCGGGTGACGCCGGAAGTTTTCGCAGGTGGGACAGGGACGTTCGCCAACGGAAGGGACACCTCATGAGCGCGGAGCCACTGGAGATCTACCTGGAGGAGCAGGACCTCGCCCGCAGCCTGCGGGAGGACGTCCGGTTCGGGCTCACCGCCGAGCCGAAGTGGTTGCCACCGAAGTGGTTCTACGACGCCCGGGGCAGCCATCTCTTCGAGGAGATCACCCGGCTGCTGGAGTACTACCCGACCCGGGCCGAGCGGGCCGTGCTGGCCGAGCACGCCGACGAGATCGCCGAGCTGACCGGCGCGAAGACGCTGATCGAGCTGGGGTCCGGCTCGTCGGAGAAGACCCGGCTGCTGCTGGACGCCTTCACCCGTCGCGGCGGGCTGGGCACCTTCGTACCGCTGGATGTCTCGGTGAGCGCCCTGGAGCAGTCCACCGCGGAGATCGCCGCCGACTATCCGGGGCTGCGGGTACGCGGGATCGTCGGCGACTTCACCCGGCAGCTGGACCGGCTGCCCACCGGCGGCCGGCGGCTGGTGGTCTTCCTCGGCGGGACGATCGGCAACCTGCTGACGGTCGAGCGGGCGGAGTTCCTGACCTCGATGCGCGCCGCGCTGGAGGCCGGCGACTGGCTGCTGATCGGCACCGACCTGGTCAAGGACCCGGCGGTGATGGTGCCGGCGTACGACGACGCCGCCGGGGTGACCGCCGACTTCAACCGCAACGTGCTGCGGGTGATCAACCGGGCGCTGGGGGCGGACTTCGACCCGGACGCCTTCGCCCACGTGGCGGCCTGGGTGCCGGAGCGCGAGTGGATCGAGATGCGGTTGCGTGCCGAGCGCCCGATGCGGGTGCGGGTGCTCGACCTGGACGTCGAGTTCGCCGCCGGGGAGGAGCTGCGGACCGAGATCTCGGCGAAGTTCCGGCCCGAGGGGATCACCGCCGAGCTGACCGGCGCCGGGTTCGCCCCGGAGGCCTTCTGGACCGACCCGGACGGCCTGTTCGGCGTAACCCTCGCCCGGGCCGACTGAGCGGCCGGTCCGGGAGGCGCGCCGGAGGCGGCCGCGGGTGAGGCTGTTCACCCGCGCCGGCCGGCGCCCGGCGGGGTGGGCTAGGCTGGCCGACGCGAAGGGGAGTAGCCCCCAATGTCGTGGTCGACATACTGGTGCGTTCCGCATCCGGCCACGCGGCCCCGGTCCCCGGGGCGGGCGAGACCTTCGACTCAGGCTGTCGCAGCCGGGTCGAGGGTGCCCCTGTACCTCCTCCCGGCTTGATCGGGAAGGTTCACATGGACGGTTTCCTCGTCGCGCTGGTGATCAGCTTCGGCGTCATCTTCGTCGCCGAGCTGGGCGACAAGTCCCAACTCATGGCCCTGACGTTCGCCACGCGCTTCAAGCCCGTGCCGGTGCTGATCGGCATCACCGTCGCCACCGCGATCGTGCACCTCGCGTCGGTGGCGATCGGGTACGGCCTCAACGCGGCCCTGCCCACCGGGTGGATCTCGCTGATCGCGGGTCTGGCGTTCCTCGCCTTCGGCGCCTGGACCCTGCGCGGGGACAAGCTCACCGAGGAGGAGAAGCGCAAGGCCGAGAAGACCGGCAAGTCGGCGATCATCGCCGTCGGTGTCGCGTTCTTCCTGGCCGAGCTGGGCGACAAGACCATGCTGGCCACCATCACCCTGGCCACCAAGTACGGCTGGTTCGGCACCTGGCTCGGCTCCACGCTGGGCATGGTGGCCGCCGACGCGCTGGCCATCCTGGTCGGCCGGCTCCTCGGCCGGCACCTGCCGGAGAAGGCCATCCGGTACGGCGCCGCGGTGCTCTTCGCCATCTGCGGCCTCTGGCTGATCTTCGAGGCGGTCGCCGAGCTCTCCTGAGAGCTCCCGGGCCGGCCGGTCGGCCGGCCCGGCCCGCCGACTACTGCCGCCCGCGACGGGTAACGGCTCGGGATGCGGTGGTCGGAGGTCCTGCGCCACGGCGACGAGGTCGTGGTCGCCGTGGTCGAGGTCGCCGGCGCATTGATCATCTTCATCGGGGCGCTCTGGGCGGCGTTGCGGTTCGTGGTCGTGGGACTCCGGCACCGCGACGCCGCCCGGTTCACCCCCATCCGGATCTCCCTGGGCCGGTTCCTCACCCTCGGCCTGGAGTTCCAGCTCGCCGGGGACATCCTGCGTACCGCGGTGTCGCCCTCCTTCACCGAGATCGGGCAGCTCGCGGCGATCGCCACCATCCGGACCGCGCTGAACTTCTTCCTCCGCCGGGAGATCGCCCAGGAGCAGCGGCAGGTGGGCCAGCCGGGCGGGGGAGCCCGGCCGTGACCGGACCGCTGCCGGACCTGACCACCGGGCTGGCCTTCCTCGCCGGGCTCGCCGCGCTGGTCACCACCGGTTCCTGGCGCGCCGCGCTGCGGGCCCTGCTGGACCTGCTGGTCGCCGCCGGGCTGCTGCGCCTCTCCCTGGCGGGGGGCTGGTCGGCGCTGGCGGTGGCGGCGGCCGTGGTGGCGCTGCGGCACCTCCTCTGGGCGGCCCTGGCCGCCGGGCCGCCCGGCCCGGCCCCAACATCGCCGCCGCGCTGCGGCGGAGACGATCACCGCCTAGCGTTGGCGGCGAGAGGCGAACACGGAGAGGACCGGAGGAGAACCCCATGAGCAGGCACGACGAGCCCAACGAGTACGGCTTCGCGGGGGATCCCACCGCCCCGGAGCCGCCGGCCGGCGGGCGCCCCGACGAGCAGGACCGGGCCGAGGAGATCGCGGTGCCGGGCGACGACTTCACCGAGCCGTACGCCGACGCGCTGGAGGAGACCGAGAAGACCGAGGAGGAGCGTACGGCCGAGCGCCGGCGCTGAGCCGGTGGGGCGTCCGGGCGCGGCGCGGACCGGACGCGGTGGGACGGCCCGCCCGGTCGGGCCTCCCACCGCGCGATGCGGTCAGCGTGGGCCGGGCACCGCGGTCAGCGCCGCCCCGGTGTCCGCGCACAGCACGGCCAACCGCTTGATCAGCTCGTCCGGGTCGCCGTACGGGTCCAGCCCGCGCACCTCGTCGGGGGCGAGCGACGGCACCCGGACGTGCGAGATGAGCGGGTGCAGCGGCCGGCTGTCCGCCTCGTCGGCGCCGAACAGGTGCTCGTGCAGCTTCTCGCCCGGCCGCAGCCCGGTGAAGACGATCTCGGCGGGGGCGGACGCCTCGGCGGCGAGCCGGCGGGCCACGTCGGCGATCCGGACCGGCTCGCCCATGTCGAGGACCAGCGCCTCGCCGCCCCGGCCGATGGTCGCCGCCTGGAGCACCAGGTGCACCGCCTCCTGCACGGTCATGAAGTACCGGGTGACGTCCGGGTGGGTGACCGTGATCGGCACCCCGGCCTCGATCTGCGCCTGGAACGCGGTGAGCACGGAGCCCCGGCTGCTGAGCACATTGCCGAACCGGACGCTGAGGTACGCCCCGCCGAGCTGCTGCGCGTAGTGGGCGGTGAGCCGCTCGGTGATCCGCTTGGAGTAGCCGAGCACGCTGATCGGGTTGGCCGCCTTGTCGGTGGAGATGTTGACGAACTCGGCGACGTCCCGGCACGCCTCCAGGACGTTCAGGGTGCCCCACACGTTGGTCTTGATCGCCTCGCCGGGGTGTCGCTGGAGCATCGTCAGGTGCTTCAGGGCGGCGGCGTGGAAGACGATGTCCGGCTGCCGGTCGGCGACGACCCGGGCGATCCCCTCGGTGTCCCGGATGTCGGCCAGGATCAGCTCCGGCCCGTCCAGCAGCGCCCGGCCGTGCAGCGACATCTGCAGCGCGTGCAGCGCCGACTCGTCCCGGTCCAGCATCATCAGCTCACCGGGCTCGCAGCGGGCGATCTGCCGGCACAGCTCCGAGCCGATGGAGCCACCCGCCCCGGTGACCAGGACCCGGCGTCCGGCCAGCCCGTTGCGTTCCACCGCCAGGTCGGCCACCCGCTGCGCCCGGCCGAGCAGGTCGGTGATCTGCATGTCCCGCACGTCGGTCACCGCCACCGGCCGGTCCAGCAGCTCGCGTACCGGGGGGAGCACCTTGAACGCGGCGCCGGCCTGGAGGGTCCGGCTGCGCACGTCCCGCATGAGCTCGGCGTCCGAGCTGCTCATCGAGAAGATGACGGTGCGCGCCCGGGTCCGGTGGACGGCCTCGCCGATCTGCTCCCGGCCACCCAGCACGCGGAGCCCCGCCAGGCGCAGCCGGTGGTGTCCGGGGTGGTCGTCGAGCAGCCCGACCGGGACGTACCGGCTGCGCGGGTCGCCGAGGAGGACCCGGACCAGTCGTTCGCTGGCCTCGTCCACCCCGTAGACCAGGCACCGCTCGGCGCCGCGGACCGGGCGCCGGCGGCGTTCCCGGTGGGCGCGCCAGCCGGCCCGGGCCGCGCCCATCAGGAGCAGGGCGACCGCGGTGCCCACCAGGGGAGTGCTGGCCGGCACGGGCCGATCCGTGGTCGGCAGCAGCACGGCCAGCGTGACCAGGGCGGCGAGGACGCTGGTGCCGGCCAGGTCGCGGGCCTCGCCGGCGCTGCCGATCGGGTGCCGTCCGCGGAACCGGGAGCGGATCACGGTGATCGCGACGTACACCGCTGCGCAGGCGAGCGCGACGGCCAGCACCCGGACGGACTGGGCCGGGGTCAGGTCGAATTCGAAGCGGGTCCAGGCGGCACCCAGAAATCCGGCGCACCAGGCGACGGTGTCCAGCGTTAACAGAGACGGGGTCGCCGCGCGGTGGGTGTCCCCGGGGCGGGGTGCGGTGGCTGCTTCGGCGGCGGTGGCTTCGCGATCCATGGTCTGCCCTCTGCGTCTGATCCGGAAATGGGAGGATTTGATACTTGTGTGCCGGTCTAATCGTCTACATTCGTTGAGTCGTTCACTGAGAAGGATGAGTGCTTTAGATCCTGGCACGTGTACTGGGCGCTTTAGGGGGATTTCGTGCAGTTTTTCCGGATAACTGACCCGACGCGAGGGGGGTTGTGATGGACGTTCGCACCTATCTGCGCCTGATCCGACGGCACTGGTGGATCGTTCTGGTCACCCTGATGGCGGCGCTGGGCACGGCCGCCCTCGTGACGGTCCAGAGTCCACCCCGGTACGTGGCCTCGGTGACCTTCTTCGTCACCACGCCCAGCCAGGGCGTCACCGACGCCTACCAGGGCGGGCTCTTCCTCCAGCAGCGCGTGAAGTCGTACGCCGACCTGCTCACCAGCGACCGGCTGGCGCAGAGCGTGGTGGCCGAGAGCCAGGTCGGTCTCACCGCCGACCAGGTGCAGCGGCGGGTCACCACCTCGACCGAGGCGGGCACGGTGCTGCTGAAGGCGACGGTCACCGACACCGATCAGAACCGCGCGCTGAAGGTCACCGAGGCCCTCTCCGCCAAGTTCGTGGAGCTGGTCCAGAAGGTGGAGACGCCGCCGGACGCCAAGAACGCCCCGATCAAGCTGGAGGTGGTCAGCGGACCCCGGGTGAGCTCCAGCCCGGTCTCCCCCCAGCCGGTGCGCAACCTGGTCATCGGTGGCGTCCTCGGGCTGCTGCTCGGCATGGCGCTCGCCGTGCTCCGCGGGCTGGCCGACGTGCGGATGCGGGACGCCGCCGCGCTCCAGCGGGTGACCGGCAGCCCCCTGCTGGGGGAGATCCCGTTCGAGAGCGGCGCCCGGAACGCGCCGCTGATCGTCGGCGAGGCGGCGAACTCGGCGCGGGCGGAGGCGGTCCGCAAGCTCCGCACCAACCTGCGCTTCGTCGACGTGCACGAGCCGGCCCGGGTCATCGCGGTGACCAGCGCTCTGCAGGGCGAGGGCAAGACCACCATGGCCTGCAACACGGCCATCGCGCTGGCCGAGGCGGGCTGGCGGGTGCTGCTCATCGACGCCGACCTGCGCCGGCCCAAGGTCGCCGACTATCTCGGCCTCGACGGTGGGATCGGCCTCACCGACGTCCTCGTCGGCGACGTCGAGGTCGGCGACGTCGTCCAGCGCTGGGGCGACAAGTCCCTGCTGGTGCTGCCGAGCGGGTCCGCGCCGCCCAACCCGAGCGAGCTGCTCGGTTCCAAGGCGATGGCGGACCTGCTGCTCGCCCTGCGGGAGTCGGCGGACATCGTGGTCATCGACACCGCGCCGCTGCTGGCCGTGACCGACGGGGTCGTGGTGGCGGTGCAGGCCGACGGCGCCCTGCTGATCACGCAGCAGGGCCGGACCTCGCGCAGCCAGGTGGCGGCCGCCGCCCGGTCGCTGAACTCGGTCTCGGTCCGGTTGCTCGGCTGCGTGCTGAACATGGCGAAGGTGCCGAAGGCGGACGCCTACCAGTACGAGGCGTACCGGGTGTCCGTGCCGGCCGCGGGCCCCGACCGGGCGCCGGCCGCCCGACGCGGCGATCGCGCCGGGGCGAACCAGGTGAGCGATCCGACCCAGGAACTCACCCGGTTGTCCCGATGAGCGCCAGCACGGGTCTGATCGACCGCTCGATCTCCTCGGCGCACCGCCGGAAGTCCGCCGGCGAACCGCCGATCGGGTCACGCAGGTCGTCCGCGTCGGGGGCGGCGGGTTGCAGCCGCCCCCGGGCGCGGGCGGCCGCCTCGACCGCCGCCCGCAACGGCCGGCCGGCCGGGTCCTTCGGCGGTTCCGCCGCGGCGGCCAGCCGGGCGAACTGGCGGAGCGTGAACGTGCGGTTCAGCGCACCCGGGGCCAGCGCCGTGCAGAGCGAGCGCTGGCGCCGGGTCGCGGTCAGCACCACGGTGGCCGCGGTCAGGTGTTCCGGGCGCAGCTTCCGGGCGCGGAAGCCGGTGGGGTCGGCGCCGGTCCCGGCCGCGACGTCGATCGCGTACGGGTGCATGGGCACCCCGTCGACGGCGTCCGTGCCCGCGCTGGCCACCGTGACCGGATGCTCGGCGAGGAGCCGACGCGCGATGAACTCCGCCATCGGTGACCGGCACATGTTGGCGTGGCAGACGAAGAGCACTCCGTCGACCATCTGCACCCCTCTCGTCGGGGCGGTCGCGGGACGGATCGCCGCGACGGCGGTGCTCCGGCGGTCGCTGCCGGACGCAGAGGGGTTGTCGGCATCGTACGGGGTGGCGGCGGTCCGCCGCCGGGGCGCCGCGCCGGGGGCCGACGCATGAAGATCGGCATCCTGTCGTACCACTTCCCGCCGGAGCCGGCGTTCATCCCCGGCAGCCTGGCCGAGGAGTTGGCCGCCCGCGGGCACGAGGTCCGCGTCCTCACCGGCTTCCCGGACTACCCCGGCGGCCACGTCTATCCCGGCTGGCGGCAGCGCTGGCGGCACCAGACGCGCAGCGAGCGGTTGACGGTCCGCCGGGTGCCCCGGTACGCCGGGGGCGACGGGTCCGCGGGGGCGCGGATGGCCAGCTGGCTGTCGTTCGCCGGCAGCGTCGCGCTCACCGGCCGGCGCTACCTCGGCGACGTCGACGCCCTGTACGTCTTCCAGCTCCCGGCGGTCACCTTCGCCGCCGCCGGCCTGCTCCGGCTGCTCGGCCGGGTCCCGACCGTGCTGCACGTGCAGGACGTGTGGCCCGAGGAGGACCCGTCCCGCAGTGTCGACAGCCGACGCTGGTCGGGGCGGATGGGCACCACCCTCCGCCGGCTCTACTCGGAGGCCGACGGCATCGCGGTCAGTGCGCCGTCGATGCGCGACCTGGTCTCCGACGGCGGCGCCGACCCGGGTCGGGTGCGGATCGTGCTCAACTGGACGGACGAACGGATCTTCCAGCCGACTGAGCCGGGCCGGGCCGCCCGCCGGCTGATCCGCCGGGACGGCCGGTGCGTGGTGATGCACGCCGGCACGATCGGCGTACGGCAGGGTCTGGAGACCGCGGTGCGCGCGGCGGCGGCGCTGGACGACCGGATGGACCTCGTCCTGGTCGGCTCGGGCGCGGAGGAGCGGCGGGTGCGGGGGCTCGCCGCCGAACTCCGGGCGGACAACGTCCGCTTCGTGGAGCGGCGCTCACCGCTGGACATGCCGGAGCTGTACGCGGCGGCGGACTACCAGTTGGTGATGCTGCGGGACCTGCCGGAGCTGCGCGGCATGGTGCCCGGGAAGCTGCAGGCGGCCCTGTCCTGTGCCTCGCCGGTGGTCGCCTCGGCCGGCGGTGACACGGTAGAGCTGGTCGAGCGGGCCCGGGCCGGGCTCTCCTGCCCGCCGGAGGACTGGGCCGCGCTGGCCGACCGGTTCTGGCTGGCCTCCGCCATCCCGCCGCCGGCCCGGGTGGACATGGGCCGGCGGGGACGCGAGGCCTACCTGCGGGAGATGTCGCTGCGGGCCGGGGTCGACCGGATCGAGCAGATGCTCTACGACGTGGCCGGCGGCGCGGCGCCGGCCGCGGTTCGCGCCGAGCGAAGTTCGCATAAGGGATTCAAAGCGTAAGAAGTCGAATACCACCACACTGCCCTGCCATTCATGCTAAAAAACGATCTATTGGCATGTCTGTCCGTTTCTGGAGTGGGAGAGTGGTGTGACGCATAGTGGTGTGCCGCGTCGCCGGCGCAGGTCCCGACGGCGCACCCGGGCGCTGGTCCGGCGCGTGCTCCTCGGTGGGCTGGTGGTTCTCTCGCTGGTCGGGCTGACCGGAGGGTGGATCGGCTTCCGTGGTTGGCAGGCCCGCGCCCACCTGCTCAACGCGGCCGGGCTGGCGCGCCAGCTCAGCGTGGACGTGGTCGGCGGGGACGCCGCCCGCGCCCAGCGCACCCTCGCCGCGCTTCAGGAGCAGGCCGACGCGGCCCGCACGGCGACCGGCGACCCGGGCTGGTGGCTCGGCCAGCGGTCACCGTACGCCGGTGACGACCTGGAGGCGGTACGCCAGATCGCGGTCGCGATCGACGACCTCGCCCGGCGGGCCTTTCCGACCCTGCTCCGGACCGACCTCGCCGGCCTGGTGCCCCGCGAGGGGCGCCTCGACCTGGCCCGCCTCCGGTCGGTCTCGGCCGAGCTCTCCGGAGCCGACCGCGCGGTGGAGGAAACTCGTACCCGGCTCGCGGCGGTGCCGACCGACGACCTCTTCGCCCAGCTCCGGGACGCCCTGTCCAGCCTGCGCGCGGAGATCGACCGACTGGCCGACCTGACCGGCGCCGCCGACCAGGCCGCCCGCGTGCTCCCGCCGCTGCTCGGCGCCGACGGACCCCGGCGCTATCTCCTGGTCTCGCAGAACCCCGCCGAGCTGCGGGCGACGGGCGGCATGTTCGGCGCCTACGCGATGATCCAGGCCGAGAACGGCCGGGTCACGCTGACCCGGCAGGGCACCAGCGCCGACCTGACCCGCTTCGACCCGCCCCTGCCCGTGCAGCCGGAGCAGCGCCGGCTCTGGAACGACCTGCCGGGACGGTATCCGGCGGACGTCAACCTCGGGCCGGACTTCCCGACGGCCGCCGCGCTGTACCGCGAGATGGTGCGCCGACGGACCGGGACCGCGGTGGACGGGGTGCTCGCGGTCGATCCGGTGGTGCTGTCCTACCTGCTCAAGGCGACCGGCCCGGTGCCGGTGCCCGGCAGCCCGGCGCTGGTCGGCGACACCGTCGTCCGCGCCCTGCTCAGCGACGCGTACCGGGACCTGGGCACCCGGGAGCAGGACACCTACTTCGCTGCCGCGGGGGCGGCGGTCTTCGACGCGTTCCTGACGAAAAACGTCAACGTTCGCGCCCTTTTGTCGGCTTTCGACCGTTCTGTGGCTGAACGCCGGATATTGTTCTGGAGTGTCCATCCCGAAGAGCAGCGTGTCCTGGGCGACAGCCGGTTGACCGGGACGCTCCCCGAGAAGGACACCGTGCCGACGGTCGGCGTGTTCCTCAACGACGGCAGCGGCGCGAAGCTCGGCTACTACCTGCGGTTCTCGGCGAACCTGACGGTCGGCGACTGCCAGTCGGACGGCCGGCGGGAGCTCCGGCTCCGGGTCGCGGTGCACTCGACCGCGCCGCGCTCGGGCCTGTCCGAGTCGGTCACCGGTCTGGCCCTGTCCGGCGATCCGTACACCGCCCGCACCTTCGTGTCGGTGTACAGCCCGACCGGCGGGGCGGTGCTCGGCGGCCGGCTCGACGGGAAGGCCGCCGCGATGGGCAGCGGGACCGACCGCCGGCGGCAGGTGACCGTCGCGACGGTGGAGGTGAAGCCCGGGGCGACCCGGACCCTCGACCTCACGCTGCTCACCGGGAAGACCAGCGCCGGCACGGCCGAGCTCCAACTCACCCCCACCGTCACCCCATGGACCACCCAAGTTGTTTCCGCACCAAGCTGTGATCAGTAGGAGGGAATCCATCATGCGGCTATCCCGCATCATCATGGCGTTCACGGTCGGCCTGGCCGTGGCCGCCGTGCCGACCGCGGCGGGGGCGGCTCAGCCGCAGCCTCAGCCACCGGGGTACGTGCCCCAACTGCTCCTGACGTTGAACCCGACGGCCATCCCGCTGGGTGCGTCGTTCACCCTGCACGGCAGTGGCTTCACGCCCAACGGGACGGTGACGATCGACGTCAGCATTTCGGCGCTGCCGCCGGTCGCCGCTCCCGCCCAGGGAACGGCTCGGCGCAGCGACGGCAGCACCGTCGCGATGGCCGCGGTGGCGTACTCGAAGCCCCAGTCGTCGCAGCCGCAGCCGGCGCCGCTGCACTTCTCCGTGACGGCCAACTCCGCCGGCGAATTCGAGGTGAGCTACACGCCCACGAGGGTCGGCCGGTACACCTTCACCGCCACGGACGAGGCGAGCGACCCCGACCGGACCGCGTCCGTCACCGGCGTCGTGTATCAGAAGCGGCCGCCGAAGCCGCCGCACCACGACGGGGGCGGTCACCTGCCGGTCACCGGCGCGAGCCTGAACACGCCGATGAAGCTCGGTGGCGGGCTGCTGGGCTCCGGCGCTGTGCTGCTGCTGCTCACCCTGGCCTGGCGTCGCCGCGAGCGCCTCGGACTGGGCGGTCGCTGACCGAACGCACCGGGCAGGGCCCGGACCTGAGCGGGATGCCCGCCGGACAGCCGTCCGGCGGGCATCCCGGCGTTCGCGGCGGCGGCACAATGGGGCGATGGCCGGCGAGTCCTGGGTGGACCGGGCCGGGCTGGTGACCCTGCCCGGCGGGGTGGTGGTGCGTGGACGCCGGATCGCCGACACCGCCTCGCCGGCCGACTTCGCCCTGCTGCTCGCCCCCGGGCCGTTCCCCGCCTGGCCGTACCGGCGGATCCGCTGGCCCGACTTCTGGCTGCCGCTGGACCGCGCCGACGCACTGGACGCGCTGCGCGAGGCGCGGCGCCGGGCGTACGCGGGGGAGCGGGTGGAGATCGCCTGCCGGGGCGGGGTCGGCCGGACCGGCATCGCGCTGGCCGCGCTCGCCGTCCTCGACGGGCTGCCCCCGGACCGGGCGGTGGCCTGGGTACGCGCGCGTCACCATCCCCGCGCGGTGGAGACGCCGTGGCAGCGGCGCTGGCTCCGGCGGATCGACCCGTCCCGCGACCGCCCCGCCACCCGCTGACCGGGCGGCGGGGCCGGCCGGTCAGCGGGAGACGTACCGGCGCAGGTGGTGGGCCGTGACGGTGTCGCCGTCCAGCACGTAGATGCCGTGACGCTGCCGTGACCGGGCGCCGAGGGGCGGCCGTTCGTCGCGGTCGCGGCGTCAGGCCGCCTTCGGGCGCAGCTCGGCGCGGACCGCGGACCGGTCCACGCCCAGCTCGCGGAACACTTCCGCGGCCGGGTCGGGCGGCGGGCACTCCAGCAGGGCGAGCAGCAGGTGCGCCGGTTTGATCCGCCGGCCGCCCTGCTCGCGGGTCACGCCGACGGCCCGCCGCAGCGCGGTCCGCGCCGCGGAGGTGAACGGGGTCCGCTTGCCCGACAGCGGTACGGGAGCCCGCTCGACGCCGCGTACGTCGATGCCGACCGCGGCGAGAGCGGCGACGTCCAGCGCCTCCAGGGCGGCCCGGGCCCGGGGCAGGTCCAGGCCGAGCGCGCCCAGCGGGTCGAGTTCACGCGCGTGCAGCACGCCGAGGAGCAGGTGTTCGGTGCCGAGGCGGCGGTCGCCCCGGTGCCGGGCCTCGTCGAGGGCGGCGGTCACGGCCGTCCGGGCGCCGGCGGCGAAGTGTTCGAACATGTTGGCCTCACTTCCCGTGCTTGCTGTGCACCGACTGGCGGGACACGCCGAGCGCATCCCCGATCTGCTCCCAGGACCAGCCGTCCTGGCGGGCGCGCGCCACGGCCGCCGCCTCGACCTGTTCGGCCAGGCGGTGCAGCGCGCCGACCGCGCGCAGCCCGACGGCCGGGTCGTGCGAGCGCAGCCGCGCGGCGAGCTCGGTCTCTTCCATGGCTGTCAGTCTGGATTGACAAGGGTGGGATTGTCAACCCAGACTGACGCGGAGCGCGGTTGTCAGGCCAGACTGACAGCCCCGTCCGGAGGAGGACCGGAATGACCCTCGACGTGGTGATCGTCGGTGCGGGCCCGAACGGCCTGCTGCTCGCCTGCGAACTGCGCCTGGCCGGCGTGCCCGTGCTGTGCTGGAACGCGGCCCCGGGCTCGGCGGCGAGCCGCGCGCCAACGGCCTGATGGGCCGGGTGGTCCAGGCGATGGACCTGCGCGGCCTTTACGAAACCCTGGCCGGGCGGCCCGGACCGCCGGCACCCACGCCCTGGTTCCAGTTCGGCGGCCTGCCGCTCGATCTCTCCGGACTGGCCGACAACCCGCTGTTCGCGTTGCCCGTGCCCCAGACCCGCCTCCAGCAGGTGCTGACCGACCGCGCCCGCGCCCTCGGTGCGGAGATCCGGTACGGACACGAGGTGACCGGGTTCGCGCCGGACGACGACGGCGTCGTGGTCACCGTCCGGGCACCCGACGGCGACCAGCGCCTGCGGACCCGCTGGCTGGTCGGCGCGGACGGCGGTCACAGCCTGGTCCGCAAGCAGGCCGGGATCGACTTCCCGGGCGGCACCGACGACCGGTTCGTCTCGCACCTGGGCCACGCCGTCATCCCCGCCGACCGGCTCGGCCCGGACGGCGCCCTGGCGCTGCCCGACGGCCGGACGCTGTGGCCGTACGCCCACCACAGACTTCCCGGCGGGGTGTTCACCTTCGCCCGGCTCGGCGACACCGGCGCGGCGCATTTGGTCGCCGCCATGGAGTGGACCGGCCCGCGGCCGGACCACGCCCCCGTCACCTTCGCCGACCTGCGGGACGCGGTCGACCGGGTGCTCGGCGCGCCGCTCCCGCTGGGCCACCCGACCGGGCCGGCGCCGCTGCTGCGCCGGCTGGCCGGCGTCAACCTCCGGCAGGCCGCCAGCTACCGGGCCGGGCGGGTCCTGCTGCTGGGCGACGCCGCCCACGTGCACCCCGCCGTCGGCGGTCCCGGACTCAACCTCGGACTGCAGGACGCGCTGAACCTCGGTTGGAAGCTGGCCGCGGCGGTGCGCGGCTGGGCGCCGCCCGGCCTGCTCGACACGTACCAGGCCGAGCGGGCGCCGGTCGGTCGACGGGTCGCGCTCCAGTCCCGCGCGCAACTCGCGCTCCTCGCCCCCGGCGACGACGTGACCGCCGCCCGCGACCTGCTCGCCGAACTGCTCCGCCAGCAGCACACCCGGCGGGACGTCGCCGCCCTGCTGGCCGGCGCGGACGAGCCGTACGACATGGGTCAACCGGATCCGCACCCCGCGACCGGCGCCTGGCTGCCCGACCTGCTGCCCACCCTCGCGCACGGTCGGACCGCCGTCCTGGACCGGATGCGGGCCGGCCGGCCGGCCGGTGGTGGTGGAGCTGGTCGAGGGCGCCGCGGCGGCCGCGACGGGGTGGGCCGACCGGGTCGACGTCGTGCCCGCCCGGGGCGCGCTGGAGGCCGCGGCCCTCCTCGTCCGCCCCGACGGCCACCTGGCCTGGGCCGGCGACCCGGCCGACGGGCTGACCGGGGCGCTGCGCCGCTGGTTCGGATCGCCCCGGTAGCCGTGGGTGGAGGGTGCGCTGCGTTGGCTGCTCGCCCTGTGGTGGCCGCTGGGGCAGTTCGGCGTCGCCCTGGTGGCGTTGGTGCTCGGCGTGGTGGCCGTGCGCCGGCTCCGGCGCCGCCGGGCCCACCGCCGGGTCGCCCAGCCCGGGTGACCCGTCCGCCGTGTCGGAGGATCGCACAGATTGTCCTGGAACGCCCGGCCGGGCCGGTCGCCGCCAAGCGATCTTGCCGGGTTAGTCTGCGTGGTCATGAGAGCTCGGGTCCTGGCCGCCACCGCCGCCGTACTCGTGACCGTCGGGCCGGTCGTGCCCGCGCAGGCCGCGCCGGCCCAGGCCGCGCCGCCCGCGCGGGCCGCCCGCGCGCCGCTGCCCTGCCCGAAGGCGCCGGCCCCGAAGGTGTCCCGGCCGCCCCGGCCGGTGCCCCCACCGGCGGTGCCGCAGGACCGGGTGGTCGGCGGCGAGCAGCTCGACACGCCGGGCCTGGTCGCGCCGGCCGGCGCGCCGGCCCCGCCGGCGGTCACCGCGACGTCCTGGCTCGTCGCCGACCTGGACACCGGCGCGGTGCTGGGCGCCTGCGGCCCACACGAGTACGGCACCCCGGCCAGCACCCAGAAGCTGCTGCTGGCGGCCACCATGATGCCGAAGCTCGACCCGAAGCAGGCGGTCACCGTGACTCGGGGCGACCTGGACATCGCCCCGGGCAGCTCCGCCGTCGGCCTGCTCGTCGGCGGCCGGTACACGGTGGAGACGGTCTGGCTGGGGCTGCTGCTCAACTCCGGCAACGAGGCGGCGAACGTGCTGGCCCGGCTCGGCAGTGGCACCGTGCCCGGCGGGGTCCGCGCGATGAACGACGAGGCCCGTCGGCTGGGCGCCCGACAGACCCACGCGGTCACCCCCTCCGGCCTGGACGGCAAGGGGCAGTTCACCAGCGCGTACGACCTCGCCCTGATCGCCCGGGCCTGCTTCGGCAACCCGCTCTTCCGGCGGTACACGCTGACCGAGCGGACCCAGATTCCGGCCCAGCCCGCGCTGAAGAAGGGCGGGTTCCAGATCCAGAACGAGAACCAGCTCATCTACCGGTACCCGGGGGCGCTCGGCGGCAAGACCGGCTTCACCGAGCTGGCCCGGCACAGCTACGTCGGCGCCGCCCAGCGCAACGGCCGGCGGCTCGTGGTCACCCTGCTCGGCGCGGAGGCCCGCCCGGTACGCGGCTGGCAGCAGGGCGCCCAACTGCTGGACTGGGGCTTCGCGCTGCCCCGGGACGCCTCGGTCGGCCGGCTGGTCACGCCGGGCGAGCTGGACACGGCGGAGGCCGCCCCGAGCGGCACCCCGGCACCGCCGACCGCGCCCGCCCCGTGGCAGGGCCCCGCCGTGACCGCCGGACGCCGGATCGCCGAGGGGGACTGGCGGGTCATCGCGCCGGTCGCCGGCGGCACCGCCACCGTCGTCGGCGTGCTGGTGGCGGTGCTGGTGGCGCGCCGCCGTCCCCGCCCGACCGGCCGCCGCCGCGCCTAGCCCGCCGCCCGGTCCCCGTCCGCCGCGCCCCGCC
>NZ_QGKS01000378.1 GCF_003172935.1 Micromonospora sicca
ACGTGCGGGGCGCCGTGCTGGCCCTGCTCACCGAGCGGCCGATGCACGGCTACGAGATGATCCAGGAGATCGACTCCCGCACCGGCGGGGCCTGGCGGCCCAGCCCCGGCTCGATCTACCCCACCCTCCAACTGCTGGAGGACGAGGGCGTCATCGTCGCCACCGACGGGTCGGGCGGCGGGCGCAAGCGGTTCGACCTCACCGACCAGGGGCGCGCGGAGGCCACCGAGGCGGCGCAGACCCCACCCTGGGGGGAGTTCGCCGAGAACACGGTCAACAGCTGGCACGACATCCGGGACGCCGGCGCGCAGGCCATGAACGCGCTGCGCCAGGTGATGATGACCGGCACCGACGACCAGCGCGAACGGGCCGCCCAGGTGCTCGACGAGACCCGCCGCAAGCTCTACGCCATCCTCGCCGAATCCGAGTGACCACCGACCCGCGTACGCGCAGAGGGCGGCCCTCCCCCACGGGGACGGCCGCCCTCTGCGACGGTGCGTCGGAACGTCAGTGCACGGTGACCCGGGGGCCGGGGACCATGTCGCGGAGCTCCTCGGGGATCTCGGCGCCCATCTCGTCGGCGATCCGCAGCGCCTCCTCGATCAGCGTCTCGACGATCTGCGCCTCCGGGACCGTCTTCACGACCTGGCCCTTGACGAAGATCTGCCCCTTGCCGTTGCCCGAGGCGACGCCGAGGTCCGCCTCGCGGGCCTCACCCGGGCCGTTCACCACGCAGCCCATCACGGCGACCCGCAGCGGCACCGGCAGCCCCTCCAGGCCGGCGGTGACCTCCTCGGCCAGCTTGTAGACGTCGACCTGGGCCCGGCCGCAGGACGGGCAGGAGACGATCTCCAGGCCCCGCTCGCGCAGGCCCAGCGACTCCAGGATCGCGTTGCCGACCTTAATCTCCTCCACCGGCGGGGCCGACAGCGAGACCCGGATGGTGTCGCCGATCCCCTCGGCCAGCAGCGCGCCGAAGGCCACCGCCGACTTGATGGTGCCCTGGAACGCCGGGCCGGCCTCGGTCACGCCCAGGTGCAGCGGGTAGTCGCACTGCTCGGCGAGCTGGCGGTACGCCCGGATCATCACCACCGGGTCGTTGTGCTTGACCGAGATCTTGATGTCCCGGAAGCCGTGCTCCTCGAAGAGCGAGCACTCCCAGAGCGCCGACTCGACCAGCGCCTCGGCGGTGGCCTTGCCGTACTTGGCGAGCAGCCGCTTGTCCAGCGAGCCGGCGTTGACGCCGATCCGGATCGGCACCCCGGCGTCGCCGGCCGCCCTGGCGATCTCCTTCACCTTGTCGTCGAACTGCCGGATGTTGCCCGGGTTGACCCGGACGGCCGCGCAGCCGGCGTCGATCGCGGCGAAGACGTACTTCGGCTGGAAGTGGATGTCGGCGATCACCGGGATCTGCGACTTCTTGGCGATGGCCGGAAGCGCCTCCACGTCGTCCTGGCTGGGCACGGCGACCCGGACGATCTGGCAGCCGGACGCGGTCAGCTCGGCGATCTGCTGGAGCGTGGCGTTGACGTCGGCGGTGAGGGTGGTGGTCATGGACTGCACCGAGACCGGCGCACCCCCACCGACCGGTACGGAGCCGACCATGATCTGGCGGCTGACCCGACGCGGGGCGAGCGGCGGCGGCGGTACGGGGGGCATACCGAGACTGACAGCGGTCACTTCAGCACTCACCTTGGGAAGAGCGTGATCGGGTTGACGACGTCCGCGGTGATGGTCAGCAGCGTGAACACGCCACCGATCAGGATCACCGCGTACGTGATGGGCATGAGCTTGAGGTAGTCGACGCGGCCCGGGTCGGGACGGCCCAGCCGGGCGAAGAGCCAGGACCGGGCCCGCTCGAACCAGGCGATGGCGATGTGCCCGCCGTCCAGCGGGAGCAGCGGCAGCAGGTTGAACACGCCGATGAAGAAGTTCAGCGAGACGAAGAGCATGAAGAAGATCAACCAGGCGTTGTTCTCCACGGCCTCGCCGCCGAGCCGGCTGGCGCCGACCACGCTGATCGGGGTGTCCACGTCCCGCTCGCCGCCGGTGATGGCGGTCCAGAGGGCGGGGACCTTCTGCGGGATGCGCTGCATGGCGTGCACGGTCTCCACCGCCATGGTGCCGGTGAAGTCCGCGGTCGCGCCGAACGCGCCGACCGGCCCGTACGTCAGCCGGGCCGGGGTGCTGGGCTGGAGCGCGACGCCGAGCGCGGAGACCGCGGCGGTGGCGCCCTTGGGGTCGTCCAGCGGCGGGCGCTGCACGGACGCGAGGTCGACGGTGGCGGTGGCCGGTGTGCCGTCGCGCACGTACTCGACGGTGGCGGTGCCCGGCTTGGTGCCGCGTACCACGTCCAGCATGTCGCCCCAGCTGCTCACCGGCCGGCCGTTGACGGCGGTGATCCGGTCGCCGTCGCGGAGCTGGGCCTTGGCGGCCGGGCTGGCCGGGTCGCCGGCCTGGCAGGCGCGGTTGGCGTTCTCCACCACCACGCAGGGGGCGAGGGAGACGACCGCGGGCTGGGCCCGGAACTCCTGCTCCGTGCTGGGGAAGTCCGGGTTGGGCAGGCCGGCGGACATGGCGATGACCCAGAGCGCGACCAGGGCCAGCGCGAAGTGGGTGATCGAGCCTGCGGACATCACGATCGTCCGCTTCCAGACCGGGTAGCGCCACATGGCCCGCGGCTCGTCGGCCGGGTCGACGTCGTCGTCCTGCGGCGTCATCCCGACGATCTTGCAGAAGCCGCCGAGCGGGATGCCCTTGACGCCGTACTCGGTCTCCCCCCGCCGGAACGACCACAGCGTCGGGCCGAAGCCGACGAAGTACCGGGTGACCTTCATCCCGAAAGCCTTGGCGGTGAGCATGTGCCCCGCCTCGTGCAGGCTCACCGAGATGAGGATCGCCAGGGCGAAGAGCACCACCCCGAGCAGGTTTGCCATCAAGCTCCTTCCACCGACGCCGCGATGATCTCCTGGGCGTGCGTTCGTGCCCACGACTCGGCGGCGAGCACGTCCTCGACGGTACCTGGTTCGGCGAAGTCCGGAGCGTCCTCCAACACCCGCTCGAGGGTGTCGACGATGCCGAGGAACGGCAGCCGCCCGGCGACGAAGGCCGCCACGCACTCCTCGTTGGCCGCGTTGTAGATCGCCGGCCGGCAGCGCCCGGCCGCACCGGCGGCCTTGGCCAGCGCGACCGCCGGGAACGCGGCGTCGTCCAGGGGGAAGAACTCCCAGGTGTGTGCCTTCGTCCAGTCGACCGCGGCGGCGGCCCCCGGCACCCGGTCCGGCCAGCCGAGGCCGAGCGCGATCGGCAGCCGCATGTCCGGCGGGCTGGCCTGCGCGAGGGTCGAGCCGTCGGCGAACTCGACCATCGAGTGGATCACCGACTGCGGGTGGACCATCACCTCGATGTCGGCATAGGGCACGTCGAACAACTCGTGCGCCTCGATCACCTCCAGCGCCTTGTTGACCATGGTGGCGGAGTTGATCGTGACGACGGGACCCATGTTCCAGGTCGGGTGGGCGAGGGCCTGGGCGGGCGTGACCTCGGTCAACTCGTCGCGGCGCCGGCCCCGGAACGGGCCGCCGCTGGCGGTGACCACCAGCCGCCGCACCTCGCCGCGGGTGCCGCCGCGCAGGCACTGCGCCAGCGCCGAGTGCTCCGAGTCGACGGGAACGATCTGCCCCGGCCGCGTCACCGCGGCCTTCACCAGCGGGCCGCCGGCGACGAGGGACTCCTTGTTCGCCAGGGCGAGGGTACGACCGGCGCGCAGCGCCGCGAGGGTCGGTGCCAGCCCGAGCGAGCCGACCACCCCGTTGAGCACCACGTCGCACGGCCATCCGGCCAGCTCGGTCATCGCGTCCGGCCCGGCCACGATCTTGGGCAGCTTGAAGTCGCCGGTGGCCCAGCCGCGCCGGCTCGCCTCGGCGTAGAAGGCGAGCTGGAGGTCCTGCGCGGCGGACGCCTTCGCCACCCCGACCGCCTCCACGCCCAGTTCGAGGGCCTGCGCGGCGAGCAGCTCGACGTTGCCGCCGCCCGCGCCGAGCGCGACCACCCGGAACCGGTCGGGGTTGCGCCGGACGATGTCGATGGCCTGGGTCCCGATCGAGCCGGTGGACCCGAGCAGGACGAGGTCGCGGGGAGAGGTCACCCGGCCATTCTTCCCCAACGGTGCTGAACGCCCGCTGGGAGCCTCACTCCCCGCCGTCCGGTTCCTCCACCGGCGCCTCCTCGTCGAGCAGATCGGCCGGGTCGACCGAGAACTCGAACGGCTGCCGCATGACGAAGGTGGTGCCGGCGGCTGCGGCGGAGAGCGGCCGATACTCCCCCTCGACCAGCTCGTGGAGGGCCAGCGCAGGAACCCGGTTACGCAGGTCGACCCGGAGGAAGAAGGGGAACCCCGGCCGCGGCGTACTCGCGACGCCGGTCGATCACACCGCTGCGGTGGTCGGCCGGCGACACGATCTCGCCGAGCAGGACCGCCGATGAGATGTCAATCGCCGTTCGGCCGCCTCCCGGAGTGCGCAACATGGCGAGATCCGGGATAAAGAGATCATCCCAGAGATGACATTGACCGAGTGGTAAGCCCACACGCGAGCCGATCGTCCCGCCTGCCGGAGGCGATAGGCGAGCTCCCGTTGCACCACCCGCCGGTCGGGCCCGCATCCGGGCGTGACCACGACGCAGCCACGCAGCACCTCCACGCGCGGGCCGAGTTCTCCGGCAACAGGTCGAGCGCTGCTCGTGCGGTCCACGCGTCGTCACACCGACCGATGCGGCCCGGTGGGCGCCTCATCGTCGGCAACTTCCATCCGCGCAACGTGACCAAGGCGCTGATGGACCACGTGCTGGACTGGCGGCTCGTCCACCGGACTGAGGAGGACCTGGACCGGCTCTTCCAGGCATCGGACTTCGGACGCCCGACCACCCGCGTGATGTACGAGCCCGAATCGATCAACCTGTTCGCCGAGTGTGTCAAAGACTGATGCGCCGGCCTGTCCCGCGTCAAGAACCTGGCTCAAGATTACGGTCATGCCCAGGGTGGATGAGATAGAGCTCGATGAGATCGGTGGATACTCCTACCCCTCACATCTTTATCCGTTTGTTGGCGGGATCGTAGAGCGGTCGCAGCGAGACCACGGCCGGGTAGGTCCAGGCGCCGATCTCGACGGTCCACTTGCCGGAATCGATCCACGCCTGATCGAGCGGCTGGCGTGCGTCAACCATCGCGAGGCCGACCGCCCCGCCGAGCGAGAAGCCGTACGAGGCCGCCCGGATGTAGCCGACCGGCGTGCCGTTGCGGAGCACGACCTCGGCGTGGAACATCAACGGTTCGGGGTCGGTGACCAGCACCTGCACGAGCCGGCGGGTGAGCGGCCCCTCGGCCTTCTTGGCCAGCACGGCCTCGCGGCCGATGAAGCCGCCCGGCTTGTCGAGCGCGACTGCGAAGCCAAGACCGGCTTCGAGGACCGAGTCGGTGTTGTCGATGTCGTGCCCGTAGTCGCGGTAGCCCTTCTCCATCCGCAGACTCGACAGCGCCTTGAGCCCGGCATGCCGCAGACCCACCGCCCGGCCCGCCTCGACGAGCCGGTCGTAGACGTGCACGGCCTGCTCGGCGGGGACGTAGAGCTCATACCCCAGTTCGCCGAGGTAGGTGATGCGGATGCAGAGCACGCGGGCGAACCCGAGGTCGATCTCGCGCGCCGTGCGGAACGGGAACGCCTCGTTGGACATGT
Source organism: Micromonospora sicca (assembly GCF_003172935.1). Taxonomy (GTDB): domain Bacteria; phylum Actinomycetota; class Actinomycetes; order Mycobacteriales; family Micromonosporaceae; genus Micromonospora; species Micromonospora sicca. The sequence goes on from NZ_QGKS01000378.1 coordinate 5,733, forward strand.
CCTGCGTCGTCACCGACGCCAGCAGTTCCCGCGAGCGCGGTCCCTGGATGTTGATCTGCGCGTAGCCACCCGAGACGTCGGTGACGAACGCGTGCGCGTCCCCGAAGTGGCGGCGCATCCTCGCTTCGACGTGCCGGTGCGCGGTGTCCGAGGCAACGACCCAGAACCGGTCGTCCCCGAGCTTGGTAACCGTGAGGTCGGCCTCGAGCGTCCCGCCCTCGTTGAGCCACTGCGTGTAGGTGATGACGCCCGCCTCGCCGTCGACGCGGTTGGCGGAGATGCGCTCGAGTTCGCGTCCAGCGTCGCGTCCCTGCACGAGGAACTTCGACATGAACGACATGTCCATGAGGATCACGCCTTCGCGGGCGGCGCGGTGCTCGGCCTCCCAGTACGGGAACCAGTTCTGCCGCCCCCACGACAGCGCATCGACCTTCGGCTCGACACCCTCGGGCGCGTACCAGTCGGCACCCTCCCAACCGCTCACGTCCTTGAAGTACGCGCGCTGCTCGACGAGCCGGTGGTGCAGCGGGGAGAGCTTCGCATTGCGAGCGGTCTGCATCGAGCGGCCCGGGTAGTGGCACTGGTAGACCATGCCGAGCGACTCGACCGTGCGCGTCGCCCGGTACTCCGGGTTGCTCTGGTAGGCGTGCAGCCGGTCGATGTTGATGCCGGTGACGTCGATGTCCGGTCGGCCGTCGACGATCCAGTGGGCGAGTGCGCGACCGATCCCGCCCCCCGTCAGGATGCCGATGGAGTTCAGCCCGGCCGCCACGAAATAGTTCTTCAGCTCGGGCGCCTCGCCGACGATCGGCTGCAGGTCGGGGGTGAAGCTCTCGGGCCCGCAGAAGAACTTGCGGACGCCCACCTCCATCGAGACCGGGATCCGCTCCATCGCCTTTTCCAGGTATGGCGCCATCCGGTCCCAGTCGGGCGGTAGCTCCCCGAACGAGAAGTTGTCGGGGATGCCCTCGATCTTCCAGGGCGCGCAGACGGTCTCGAAGAGCCCGAGCATCAGCCCGCCGCCCTCCTCGCGGAAGTAGCCGTACGACGCCGGGTCTTCGAGTACGGGCAGGGATCCGTCGACGCCCTCGACGGGCTCGGTGATCAGGTAGTAGTGCTCGGCCGCCTGCAGCGGGATGTTCACGCCCGCAGCCGCGCCGAGCTGGCGGGCCCACATGCCCGCGCAGTTGACGACGTACTCGGCCTCGATGTCGCCGTACGGCGTCCGTACGCCTGTCACCGCGCCGCCCCGCCGCAGCACGCCCGTGGCCGGGACGCCCTCCAAGATCTTCACCCCCTTCATCCGGGCGCCCTTGGCGAGCGCCATCGTGACGTCCACAGGGTTCGCCCGGCCGTCCTGCGGCACGTAGAAGCCGGCGAGCAGGTCGTCCGTGCGGGCGAGGGGGAACAGCTTCTTGACCTCGCCCGGCGAGATCTCGTGAACGTCGACTCCGCAGTACCGGTTGAACGCCGAGACGCGGCGGTATTCCTCCAGGCGGCCCGGTTCGGTCGCGAGTTCGATGAAGCCGACTTGCTTCAACCCGGTGGCGAGCCCGGTCTCGGCCTCGAGTCGGGCGTACAGGTCGCGGGTGTACCTGCGCATCTCGGTGGAGGTCTCGGACGTCGAGCCGAACGTGACCATCAGCCCGGCCGCGTGCCATGTGGTGCCGGACGTCAGTTGGTCGCGTTCGAGCAGCACCACGTCGGTCCACCCGAGGTGGGCGAGGTGGTACGCGACGGAGGTCCCGATGATCCCGCCGCCCACCACGACGACGCGCGCACGATCTGGGACGCCGCTCGGCGCGGGGCCGCTCTTGGGCGGTGTCGGCAGGGTCATGGTCGCTCCGATCCTGATTGACGAGTTCGCCAGGCGCGTCGATTATGGCCGTCCCGACCGCGCGCACCGCCGTCGGCCGGTCACCTCGACAGGTCTGTCCGATCCTGGACCGCTACCCCTAGACCCGCAGCGCCGCGAACCAGTGCCTCGTCATGCAGCCTTGAACGGGTAATCCGGGTGGCGGATTTTGGATCCGGTGGCGAATCCGGATTTCGGTTTGGCGCGGTGGTTGCGCCAGCGGATGTAGTCGCCGATGGCGGCGTCCTGCTCGGCGTGGCTGCGGTGGTCGGTGCCGTTGAGCGCGAAGTAGCCCACTGCGGCGAACTCGGCTTCGATCCAGTTCAGCCGGGACGCGTAGGTCGGCAGGAACACCAGTTCCACCAGGTTGGCTTCGAGGCCGGTGCCCCGGTACGGCAGGAACAACTGGCGCAGGTGCCGCCGGTACGGGCGGTGAAGCGGACCCGATCGGGGGCGCCGTCGAAGCGGATCAGCACGGCGCCGACGATAGGGCCGCAGCTCGCCTGCACACCCCCTGTTCCAGGCATGGGCGCGCGGCGGAACCGGTCAGTCGGGACGGTTGAGAACGAAGGTCTCCAGTTCGGCGCCGCCGTACCAGTCGGTGCGGACGCCGAGATGGGTCATGCCGAGCCGGCGGGCCACCGCCGTCGACGCCTCGTTGCCCGCCATCACCACCGCGTAGACCTGCCGGGCGCCGTCGGCGAACTCCCGGTCGAGCACCGCCCGGGCCGCCTCGGTGGCGTAGCCGTGCCCCCAGGAGTCGGGGTGCAGGTGCCAGCCGATCTCGATGTCGTCGGTGGGGGTCACGCCGTCACGGCCCGGCAGCGGCTTGAGCAGCACGCTGCCCGCCGGCCACGGGAGGGGCGGCTACTTCCGGGGCTTCCCGGGGCGTCACAACGGGTCGTTCCGGAACTTGGGCGGCAGGCTTCCCGGACAGCACCAGCTTGGAAAGCCCCATGAACGCGAGGGCCGGAACGGCGGACAGCAACCAGCCGGACAGGCCCGGCTTAGCCACGGCACCTGGCTGGTCACATGGCCGGCTGGACCCCGGCGCACGGCATGTGCGACCGGGAAATCCCCTGCCCGTTGGACTACCCGCACCGTCACCGCATCCAGCCCCGTACGGCCGTTGCTGCCGCCGTGGCGGCACGGGCGGGAGGTGGCCGCCTCCGTGGTGCTGGGGGCCTGCGACCCGTACCGGCTGATGGACCTGCTGCCCGACGGCGCGCTCCCGGCGCCCCTGGCCGAGCGGATGGCGGCGGTCCGGCGGCCCGGCACCACGCTCAAGCTCAACCTGGCGCTGACCGGGCTGCCCCGCTTCTCCTGCCTGCCGGCGGACGCGCCGAGCCCGTTCGGCTCGACCATCCACCTGCTGCCCGGCTCGGCGTCGCTGGTGGGGGCCGGCGGCGAGTCGCCGATGGCGGCGCTGCGCGCGATGTGGGCGGACGTGCAGGCCGGCCGGCTGCCCGAGGAGCCGACCATCGGGTGGTACCTGCACACCACCGTCGACCCGTCGCTGTCGGACCCGGCCGGGCACCACTCCTCGGCGCTCTTCGTCCAGTCGGTCCCCTACGAGCTGGCCGGCACAACCTGGGACGAGGCGCTGCCCGGCTACGTGTCCCGCCTGATCGAGATCTGCGAACGCTACGCCCCCGGCGCCGGCGACCTGATCGCCGACGCGGTGCCGCTCCCGCCGCCCGGCATCGAGGCGCACTTCGGCATCACCGGCGGCCACATCCACCACGTCGACAACACCGTCTCGTTCACCGACCGGATGCCGTACGCCACCGGCGTCGACGGGGTCTACGCCGGCAGCGCCGGCTGCCACCCCGCCGGCAGCGTCATCGGCGCCGCCGGCCACAACGCCGCCCGCCGCATCCTCACCGACCTCGGTCGCTGACCTCCCCGCCGCCTTCGGCGGAGAATCGGGGCAGGTCGCCGGGGCGGCGGATGAGGGAGAGGCCGACGAGCAGCAGGTAGAGGAAGAGGCTGAGGATCGGGTCGACGAAGACGAAGGCGAAGGCGATCAGATAGAGCGGTGGGCGCAGCAGCAATCGCCGCGCGACCGCCCGGGCCAGCCGGGGATCCAGGTCGGGGTGGAGCAGCCGGTGCCGCCGAGCCCACCACCAGCTCAGGTTGAAGAAGAGCGACTCACCGAGCACGGTGCCGACGTAGAGGGCGGCGGTCAGCCGTTGCTCGGCCGCGCTGCCGCGCAGGTTGTCCGAGAGCAGGTCGGCGGTGAACGGGATCGCGGCCACGAAGAGCAGCAGGAGCAGGTTGAACACCAGCAGCACCTGATCCACCCGGACCACGTACCGCCACATGTTGTGGTGGCCGAGCCAGATCTGGCCGGCGATCCCGAAGGTGATCACGTACGCCAGGTAGGACGGCCAGGCGTGGGCGAGGGCGTCGGGGAGCTGCCTCCCGCCGGCCCTGGCCGGGCCGTACTGGAGCAGCTCGACGGCCATCACCGTCAGCACGACCGCGAAGATCCCGTCGCTGAACGTCTCCACCCGGGACGGGTCCCGGGCCATCTCCCGGTCCCGCCGGTACCGGTACTCCCTCTCTTCTCCGCCTGCCGCCGTCACGCCCCGCCCCGCTCTCGCTGGTGTCCGGTCGGTGCCGGTCTGCGACTTTCGCCACCCACCACCACTGCATGATCGCGCAGGGAGGGGCCGCGCGGGCGCGGATCGGAGGTGCGGCCGTCGCGCCGTCGGCGCGCCGGCCCGGTCGTCAGCTGAGCGCCTCGCCGGCGGGGGCGGGGGTCTGCTCGTCGGCGCGGTGGGCGCGGATCTTGTGGCCGACGCTGGTGAGGCAGCGACCGCTGGACAGGTCGAACCTCCAGCCGTGCAGCTGGCAGGTGAGCTGCTCGCCCTCCACGATGCCGAACCGGCTCAGGTCCGCCTTCAGGTGCGGGCAGCGGCGCTGCACCACCCAGCCGTCCAGCGTGATGTCCTCGGCGTCGACGGCCCGCTCGTGCTCGTCGTACCAGCCCTCGGCGTACTGGAGGCGCTCCTCGGAGAGGCACTTGAAGAAGGCGTAGACGAACTCGTTGTACTGGCCGATCCGGGCCGCGGAGAAGCGGCAGGAGAGGAAGAGCGAGTTGACCCAGTCCACCTCGCCGATGTGCAGCAGGTGCTCGATCAGCGCCCGCTCGGTACGGAACCGGTAGCGCACCTTCTCGTCCGCGTACGGCCGGACCTCCTTGCCCAGGAAGTCGACCACGATCGACTCGACGCTCTCCCCGTCGTAGCCCACGAGGTCGAAGCGGACCGGGCCGCCCACCCCCTTGGCCAGGTAGATCGACTCGTCCAGCAGGGGCTCGATCCGGCGCTTCATCTCGCCGAGCACGTCCACCTCGGGGTGCCGCCAGGACGCCTTCTCCGCCTCGATGACCGAGCGCTTGCGCTCCCGCATCTCCTCCAGGTGGGCGACCTTGTCCGCGAAGAACTCCTCCACCGGCACCGGGTGGGTGGTGGTCGCGCCCTCGGTGGTGATCTCGGCGACGCTGCCGGGCAGCAGCACGATTCCGTTGGTGCCGCCGACCTTGGCGTACTCCGCCATGAAGACCGACTGGTCGGGGAAGATGTTGCCCTCGTCGCCGTGGATGTCGTTGAACTGCCACAGCGCGTCGTCGAGGAAGCAGGGCGGCCCGGCGATCGGGAAGACGTGGTCGGCCTTGAGGTCGTCGATGTAGCGCCAGGTGCGGTCGAACTGCCGGTCCCGCTTCTGCTTGCCGAACGCGGTCTTGGCCGCCTGCGGCAGCTCGTAGACCATCGGATACCAGATCGCGCCGGAGAACTGGAGCAGGTGCGCGTGCACGTGGCCCAGCTCGGCGAAGACGGTCAGGTCGGTCGGGCGGGCGTCGTTCTGGTTCAGCAGCCGGACGCCGTCGTACTCCACCCAGAGCGAGGAGTCACCGATCGGGCCGTCGGTCGGGCTGGTCAGCGCCTGGATCATGATCTTCAGGCCGCCGGGCAGCTCCACGACCTGCTCGTTCGGCGCCTTGAGGAACTTCGTGAAGCCCAGCTCCCGCAGCTCGTCCTCCATCTCCGAGGTGGGGAACTCGGGGAGCAGGACGGTCGCGTCCTTCGAGATGCGGTCGCGCAGGTGCTTGGCGTCGAAGTGGTCCCGGTGCAGGTGCGAGACGTACAGGTAGTCGACCTGACCCAGGGTCTCCCAGTCCAGCAGCGAATTGTCCGGAAAGGGGAACCAGGAGGCGAAATAGGCCGGATTGACCCACGGGTCGCACAGGATGCTGCCCGCGGCCGTGTCGATCCGCATGCTGGCATGTCCCGTACCGGTCACTCGCACCGCAGTCCCCCTCAAAAAGACAATCAAGGTGTACGTCAAAGACGCTACCTGAGGCAGTGTGGTCGCCGACCCGCGACGCCGCTAGTGCCGATCCGCCCCGCCGACCCGGGTCCGACGACCCTGGCCGGATCAGCCCCCGACCGTGCCGGTCCACCTCCGCCGCTCCGGCGCGGCCGCCCGCCAGCTCTCCAGCAGGGCGGGGATCTCGTCGACCGGGGCGGCCAGGCTCACCCGCTGCTCGCCGGTGACGGCGTGGTCGGCGTCGTGGTTCAGGGTGTCCTCGCTGCAACAGGTGCAGATCGCCGCGAAGCTGCTCCACGGCTCCGCCCCGTAGTCCCGCTCTTCGAAGACCGCGACCAGGGCGCGCACATCGTCCGCCCGGGCCACGTCGACCCGGACCACCGAGGTCGGGAGCGCAGACCCCCGCCACAACAGCAGCTCGTCGAAGACGGGGTAGCTACGGCCGTCGACCTCCCGCCGCCCCTTGGGTTCGCCGTCGTGCACCACGATCTCGCCGAACCGGCGACCCGACTCCGGCGTGGGCACGCTCAACACCCGGGCCCGGGTCGGGCAGAGCCGGCGCGTCCAGACCACCTCGGCGGGCCCGGTCGGGTTGAGCCGGACCAGGCCCGGCCCGAGATCCTCGGCGATCTCGCCCTCGCCGTCGGGCAGGTCCACCCCGAAGCCCCGCCAGGCGTCCCGGGCGGTGGCCCAGTCCTCCATGATCGTCGCCGCGATGCCCAGGTTCCAGAACGCCGGGTCCTGGCTGTCCCGCTCCGCCCGCGCCGCCGCCTCCCGGCCCAGCTCGTACGCCTTCGCCCAGTTGCGCAGGAACTTGTGCGCCAGCGCCGCGTCGTACCACCAGATCCCGGCACCGGAGTGGTCCGGGTGCCGCCGCGCCAGCCGCTCCAGCAGCTCGGCGGCGACCGGCCAGTTCTCCGCCTCCCACGCCTCGTACGCCGTCTTCAGTACCTCACGGTCGTCCGCGCGGGTCATGCCGTCCCCCAGACAGGTCGGACCCTGCGCCGGGGCCGGCGCGGGGCGTGCCAGACTAACCGGAGATCCGATCGCGAGGGAAGGACCGACAGTGGCAGGAAGCGAGCCGGTAACCGCGCCAGATCAGCACAAGCCCGGGCACCGCAAGTCCGGGCGGATCGGGGCGGTGCTCTCGGCGGTGGCGTTGGTGCTCATGGCGCTCTGCGGCAACCACGAGGGCAAGGTCGAGGACATCTGGCTGGTCGGGCTCGCCGTGCTGCTGCTGGCCATCGTCATCGGCGACTCGGTGCTGCGCCGCAACGGCCTGCGGCACTGACCCGGCCCGGCACCCAGGACCAGCAACGCGCGAAGGCCCGCCCCCGTCGGGGGCGGGCCTTCGTCGTCGTACGGGCTCAGCGGCCGAAGAGGATGTCCTGCACGTCCTTGAGGGCGGCGTCGACCTCGGCTTCGAAGTAGCCACCGGGCACCAGGCCGAAGCGCAGGGTGTCCAGGTCCTTCGGGTTGACCGGCATCGGATTGCGGCCCTGCATGCCGCCGAGCAGGCTTTCGAAGAAGCGGTCCACCTGGTCCGGGTCGTAGCCGCTGCCGAAGCGGCGCACCTGGAAGCTGCGCCGGATCTGGTCGACCCGGTAGAGGTCGCTGCCGGGCGGGCCGGCCATCGGGGGGCCGACCATCGGCGGGCCACCGACCGGCGGACCGGCCATCGGCGGACCCCCGCCCATGCCCTGCTGCGGCAGGGCCGGCGGGCCGGCCGGGCCACGGCCGCGCATGTCCCGCAGCTCCCGCTCGGACATCCGGATCTCGGCGGTCATGTCGGCACGCCCGTGCCGGCCGGCCTCGAAGCCGTCGAAGCGCTGGTCGTCCTGGCCGTACCCGCCCGGCTCCTGGCCGTATCCGCCCGGGCCCGGGGGCAGGCCGCGCGACGGCGGGCCGCCGTGTCCCATCGGGGCGCCCGGACCCATCGGGCCGGGGCCACCCGGGCCGCGCGGCGCGTCGTACCCGCCGCGGGGGGCGTCATACCCGCCGGCGAAGGCGCCGGTCGGCTCGTCGTACCGGCCGTAGCCGGCGGGCGGGCCGGCCTGCGCGGGCATCGCCCGGGGCGGCATCGGCGGCTGCGGCACCGGCGACAGGCCGCGGTCGTCGCGCATCGGCGGGCCGAGCCGGTCGGCCATCCGGGGGTCGCCGCCCCGCCCGCCGGGGACGCCGCGCTCCTCCAGCTCGGCCAGCTGCCGCTCGACCCGGTCCAGGTGCAGGTCTACCTGCCACTCGTCGTAGCCGTTGAAGCGGACCCGGAAGACGACGTCGTGGACCTCCTGGGAGGCCACGGGCGCGCCGACCGGCTGGCCGGCGAGGGTCGCCTCGACCCGGTCCAGGAAGGCGTCCACCTCGTCGACCTTGTATCCCCGGCGGAGCGCCTTACGCCGGAAACGCTGACCCTGACTCGCCACTATGTCTCCTGGTCTCGTTCGCTACGCCCGGTCACGCCGTTGCTTCCCACGGCGGGTCGGTGTCCCTGTCCTCGGCGGCGGCGAGCTGCCCACACGCGCCGTCGATTTCGCGTCCCCGGGTGTCCCGCACCGTGGTCGACACCCCGGCGTCGCGCAACCGCCGGACGAACTCCCGCTCGACCGGCTTCGGGCTGGCGTCCCAGCGGCTGCCCGGAGTCGGGTTGAGCGGGATGAGGTTCACGTGGGCCAGCTTGCCGGCCAGCAGCCGTCCGAGCAGATCGGCTCTCCACGGCTGGTCGTTCACGTCCTTGATCATCGCGTACTCGATCGACACGCGACGCCCCGTCGTGGCCGCGTAGTCCCACACCGCGTCCAGCACCTCGGACACCTTCCAGCGCTGGTTGACCGGGACGAGTTCGTCGCGCAGCTCATCATCGGGGGCGTGCAGCGACAACGCAAGAGTCACTGAGAGGTCTTCGCTGGCCAGTCGGCGGATGGCCGGAACCAGCCCCACCGTGGAAACGGTGATGTGGCGCTGGGACAGGCCGAGCCCCTCGGGGGCGGGGGCGACCAGCCGGCGGATCGCCCCGACGACCCGCGAGTAGTTGGCCAGGGGCTCGCCCATGCCCATGAAGACGACGTGCGACAGCCGCGGCGGCGACCCGGCGACCGCGCCGGAGGCGGCCACCCCGGCCAGGTAGACGGCCTGGTCGACGATCTCGGCGGTGGAGAGGTTGCGGGTCAGCCCGGCCTGGCCGGTGGCGCAGAACGGGCAGGCCATGCCGCAGCCGGCCTGGCTGGAGATGCAGACGGTGACCCGGTCCGGGTAGCCCATCAGCACGCTCTCCACCAGCGAACCGTCGTGCAGCCGCCACAGCGCCTTCCGGGTGGCCCCGTCGTCGCAGGCCAGCTCGCGTACCGGGGTGAGCAGGGTGGGCAGCAGAGACCCGGCGAGCCGCTCCCGGGTGGCCGCCGGCAGGTCGGTCATCTGCGCGGGGTCGCGGACCAACCGGCCGAAGTAGTGGTTGGAGATCTGCTTGGCGCGGAAGGCCGGCTCACCGAGCTCGGTGACGAGCGCCTGCCGACCCGGCAGGTCCAGGTCGGCGAGGTGACGGGGAGGCATCGCGGGCCGGCGGCCGCGGGCGTCGGGGTCTACGGAGATCAGTGGCAGGCTCGTCATGGCGCGTCCAGTCTGACACGCCGGGAGCGGGACGCCGCCGTCCGTCCGTGCCGAATCGGCCCCGACCGCGCGGAGGAGGCGCGCCAGCCGACGTGATTCATGCCTCAGCCCACCACCGGCACGAGGACCGCCAGCAGCAGGTACGCCGTCGGCACCGCGAAGAGGATCGAGTCGAGCCGGTCCATCAGGCCGCCGTGCCCGGGCAGCAGGTTGCTCATGTCCTTCACGCCGAGATCCCGCTTGATCATCGACTCGGCGAGGTCGCCGAGGACCGCCGCGCAGGAGATCGCCACGCCGAACAGCGCGCCCCACCAGGGGGGCACGTCGAACAGCAGCCAAATCAGCAGGGCACTGCCGGCGGCCGCCGCGGTGACCGACCCGGCGAAGCCCTCCCAGGACTTCTTCGGGCTGATCGAGGGCGCCATCGGGTGCTTGCCGAACGCCACGCCGGCCGCGTACCCGCCGGTGTCGGAGAGGACCACGGCGACCAGGGTGACCAGCACCCGCAGGCGGCCGTCCCCGGGGGCGGCGGCCAGCATCGCCGCGAAGCCGCCGAGGAAGGGCACGTACACCGCGATCAGGGTGGCCGCGGTGAGGTCGCGCTGGTAGTTGCCCGGGCCGTCGCCCAACCGCCAGATCATCGTGCCCAGCACGGTGACCAGCAGGCCGAGGCTCAGCGCGTCCGGGCCGGCGAACCAGGCCAGGCCGACGGTGATCGCCCCGCCGGCGACCAGCGGGACCAGCGGCGGATGGGCCCCGCCACGGCGCACCGCGCGGGCCATCTCCCAGGTGCCGACCGCCACGGCGGCGACCACGACACCGAGGAACGCCGGCGGGTAGAGGAAGAGCGGCACCAGGATCGCCGCGCCGAGGCCGACCCCGACCGCGATCGCGGCCGGCAGGTTCCGGCCGGCCCGGCTGGGCGCGGGCTGCTGGGTGGGCGGCCGGTCGGCGCTGGCCCGCCGCCGCCCCCGGGAGGGGCGGCCCGACGGCCGCTCGGGTTCCGGGTCAGGTTCGTCCCGGATCGGGGCGATCTGGGCGGTCGGGTACTCGTCGTCCGGCGGGCCGGGCCGGTCTCCCCACGGCCCGCCCCCGGGGTGGCCCCGGTCCAGGCCGGCCGGATGGCGCGGGCCGCCGTCGCGCAGATCCCGCTCGTCGCGACCGGCAGGGCGGTAGCCGGCGCGGTCGGGCCCGGCGTCCCGGTAGCCGGCGCGGTCGGGCCCGGCGTCCCGGAAGCCAGCACGGTCGGGCCCGCCGTCCCGGTAGCCAGCACGGTCGGGCCCGGCGTCCCGGAAGCCGGCACGGTCGGGCCCGGCGTCCGGGAAGCCGGCGCGGTCGGGCCCGGCGTCCCGGAAGCCGGCGCCCCACCGGGGGCCGTCGTCAGGGTCGGCGTCCCGGTAGCCGCGGTCGGCACCGTGGATCCGGTCGTCGGGGTGGCCGAGGTCGGCACGGTCGGGGACCCGGCGACCGGGGGCGGCGTCACGCCGGTCGCGGTACGGGTGGCCCGGGCCGTCGGGGGCCCGGTCCGGGCGGCCGTTGGCGCGGCCGGGACGCTCGTCGTACGGGCCGGGCCGACGGCTGGCGACGTCCGGCCGGGCGTACGGGTCGCCGGCCGGGCCGGGATACGGGTCGGCCGCGGGTCGGGCCCGGCCGGGCGGCTCAGCGTACAGCTCGGGGTTGGCGCCCGGACGACGCCACGGCCCGGGCTCGAGGTCAGACTCGGGCCAGGGCAGCGCGGGCGGACGGTCCGGTCGGTCCCAGCCGCGGGGCTCGGCAGCGCCGTAGGGGTCGGGGTGGGACATCACGCACCGAGCGAACGCGGTACGAGTTCCACCACTTGACGCAAGACCAAGACCATCCCCTACAGGCGTGACTGTTCCGGTTGACCGGCGCGACGGCCGGCCGATCCCCGCCGTTCACCCCGTGGTGGGGCGGGAATCGTGCCGAGCCTACTGCACCCGGGAACCCGGCACGGCGGACGATGGCCCACCACGACGACGGCACCGGGTCCACCACCCGGGCGGGTGGCGGCACACCGGCGCCGTGACGGTCGTCGGGCGGCTCAGACCTCGAGCAGCTCGGCTTCCTTGTGCTTGACCAGCTCGTCGACGGTGGCGACGTACCGCTGGGTCAGGTCGTCCAGGTCCTTCTCCGCGCGGCGGCCCTCGTCCTCGCCGACCTCGCCGTCCTTGACCAGACGGTCCAGCTCTTCCTTGGCCTTGCGGCGAATGTTGCGGACGGCCACCTTGGCCTCCTCGCCCTTGTGCCGGGCGACCTTGATCATCTCGCGGCGCCGCTCCTCGGTCATCTGCGGGAGCAGGATGCGGAGCTGGTTGCCCTCGTTGTTCGGGTTGACGCCGAGGTCCGAGTCGCGGATCGCCTTCTCCATGGCGTTGATCTGCGAGTTGTCGTACGGCTTGATGATCACCATGCGCGGCTCGGGGACGCCGATGGACGCCATCTGGGGCAGCGGGGTGGGGGTGCCGTAGTAGTCGATGATGACCTTGGAGAACATGGCGGCGTTGGCGCGACCGGTGCGGATGGCGCCGAACTCCTCCTTGGCGTGCTCGACCGCACGCTCCATCTTCTCCTCGGCCTCGAGGAGGGTGTCGTCGATCACCGGTCTCCTCGCCTCCTTCTGTTGCTCGTCGTGGGCTCTGCTGATGTCGTGTCGGAGGACCGCCGGCCGCGCCGGCGGGGCGCTCAGGCGGTGATCAGGGTGCCGATCTTCTCACCGCCGACCGCCCGGACGATGGTGTCGTCGCCCTGCGCGCCGAAGACCAGCATCGGCAGGCCGTTCTCCATGCAGAGGCTGAACGCCGCCGCGTCGGCCACCCGCAGGTTGCGGCGCAGCGCCTCGGAGAAGGTGATGGTGTCCAGCTTGCTGGCGGTCGGGTCGACCCGGGGGTCCGCGGTGTAGACCGCGTCCACGCCGTTCTTGCTCATCAGCACCACGTCGGCGCGGATCTCCAGCGCCCGCTGGGCGGCGACCGTGTCGGTGGAGAAGTACGGCATGCCGGCGCCCGCGCCGAAGATCACCACGCGGCCCTTCTCCAGGTGCCGGATGGCCCGCAGCGGGATGTACGGCTCGGCGACCTGGGCCATGGTGATCGCGCTCTGCACCCGGGTCTCGATGCCCTCCTTCTCCAGGAAGTCCTGGAGGGCCAGGCAGTTCATCACCGTGCCGAGCATGCCCATGTAGTCGGCCCGGGCCCGGTCCATGCCGCGCTTCTGCAACTCGGCGCCGCGGAAGAAGTTGCCGCCGCCGACCACCACCGAGACCTGCACGCCGCGGCGGACCACGGTGGCGATCTGCCGGGCGATGGCCTGCACGACGTCCGGGTCGACTCCGATCGCGCCGCCGCCGAAGACCTCGCCGGAGAGCTTCAGCACCACCCGGCGGGCCCGGCCGGGCGGTGGGCCGG
>NZ_QGKS01000244.1 GCF_003172935.1 Micromonospora sicca
CGCCGGCAGCAGTGGACGGACAAGTCCGGTCAAAGGCACAAAAAGCCAGTCAGGCCAAGAGTCACGCCCACCGCTGCCAACTGTCAGCTCACCACTGCTGAACCGACCCCGCCATGCTCACAGTCAGGCCAGCGGGCGCTTCAGGTGGTAGCGGTGCACCTCGGTGCTGCCCTGGACGTTGTTGACGTCCTCGGCGGCGGAGACCAGCTCCCAGCCCTCCCGGCCGGCCCGGTTGAGGTGCGCGATCGCGGTGTCGCCGTACGCGGTGATGTCGGTGCGTGAGCCGTCGGGCCCGTACCAGACGAATGAGACGTGGAAATTGCGGCCCTGCCCCTGATAGCGACGGACAAGCAACGCGTACTCCCAGGCAACCATCGGTCCATTATCTACGGTGCGAAGCGGACGTCCGAGCACGGGTGGTGGTGGAACGGCGACAGCACGCGGTCAGCTTCCGGGTGCGAGCACGGCCGGCTGGTCGACGGCCAGCTCGGCCCGGGTGGGTGGATCCGCACCCCGCCGGGCACAGGTGCGGGCGGCGACATGGGCCGCCTCCGCCAGGACGGCGCCGAGCGTGTCCCGGCCGACGCCGCCGAGCGCCGGACGCCGCGGGGCGCCGAGCAGGTCCCGCTCGCTCAGCGCGGCCAGTAGCCCGGCCGTGAACGCGTCGCCCGCGCCGACGGTGTCCACCACCCGCACCGGCCGGGCCTCCACCCGTACCGTGCCGCGCCGGGTGGCCGCCCAGGCCCCGCCGTCGCCGAGGGTGACCACCACGAGCACGGCCCCCAGCTTCAGCCACGCCCGCCCCACCTCCTGGTAGCCGCGGCCCGGGTGGAGCCAGGCCAGGTCCTCCAGGCTGACCTTGACGACGTCGCTGACCGCCACCAGCTGCTCGACCCGGTGCCGGGCCGCGGTCCGGTCGCCCATCAGGTCGGGCCGGCAGTTCGGGTCGTAGCTGATCATCGTGGTCGCCCGCCGGGCCCGGACCAGCGCCAGCACGTCGCCGGCGCCCGGCTCGAGAACCGTGGCGAGCGAGCCGGTGTGCAGGCAGTCGCTCCGTGACCCGACACCGGTCAGGAATTCCGGAAAGGACCGCCAGGCGATGTCGAAGTCGTACCGGGCCTGCCCGTCCGCGCCCACCCGGGTCCGGGCCACGCTGGTGCGCGGCAGGTCCGGCACCGACGCCGGATCCAGCCGTACGCCGCTGCCGGCCAGGTGGGCGCGGAGCAGCCGCCCGTGCGCGTCGGCACCGAGCTGGGTGAGCAGGGTGGTGGGCTGACCGAGGCGGGCGAGCGCCACGGCGACGTTCGCCGGGCTGCCTCCCGGGTGGGCGACCGCCTCCCCGGACGGGTCCTCGATCAGATCCACCAGGCTCTCGCCGACAACCGTGATCACAGTCTTCCTCTCCCGGGCCTGGATCGCCCGGTCACGTCCGCGGCGGGCTTCAGCCCGCCGTCCGGCCCGGGGTCTCCTCGAGGGTGGTCGCGCCGGTCATGATGGCCACCGCCTCCGGCATGGTGTGCGACGCCGGCGTGACCACGCCCGCGCAGCGGCCCAGCCGCTGGATGTGGATACGGTCGGCGACCTCGAACACGTGCGGCATGTTGTGGCTGATGAGGATGACCGGCAGCCCCCGCGACCGGACCTCCTCGATCATCCGGAGCACCTGGTTGGACTCCTTGACGCCGAGCGCCGCAGTGGGCTCGTCGAGCACGATCACCTTGCTGCCGAAGGCGGCGGCCCGGGCCACCGACACGGCCTGACGCTGTCCGCCGGAGAGCGTCTCGACCGCCTGCGCCACGTTCTGCAGGGTGCCGATGCCCAGGTCGGCGAGGGCCTGCGCGGCCTCCCGGCGCATCCCCTTCTGGTCGAGCATCCGGAACACCGAACCGAGCACGCCGCGGCGGCGCTTCTCCCGGCCGAGGAAGAGGTTGCTCGCGATGTCCAGCGCCGGTGCCACGGCCAACGTCTGGTAGACGGTCTCGATGCCGGCGTCCCGGGCGTCCTGCGGCCGCTTGAACTGGGCCGGCTTCCCCTCCAGGAACAGTTCCCCGGCATCCGGCGCCAGCGCGCCGGTCAGGCACTTGATCAGCGTGGACTTCCCCGCGCCGTTGTCCCCGATGACGGCGAGCACCTCGCCCGGGTACAGGTCGAGGTCCACCCCGTCGAGCCCGACGACCTTGCCGAACGTCTTGACCAGGCCGCGGGCCGACAGCACCGGTGAGCGTTGCCCGCTGTCCGCCGCGCCGGAGCGGCCGGCGGGGGTGTGCGTGGTGGTGGCGGTCATGACCTCACCTTCCTGATCCACTGGTCCACGGCCACGGCGAGGATCACCAGCAGGCCGACGGCGAGTACCCGGTACTGGTCGTCGACCCCGGCGAGCGAGAGGCCACTGCGGAAGAAGCCGACGATCAGCGCGCCGAGCAGGGTGCCGAGCACCGCGCCGCGGCCACCGAAGAGGCTGGTCCCACCGATGACGACGGCGGTGATGCTCTCCAGGTTGGCGTCGGTGATCGCGTTCGGGCTGGCCGCGCCGGCCCGGCCGATCAGGATCCAGGCGGTGATGCCGTAGATGGCGCCGGCGACGACGTATACGCTCAGCAGCACCCGGTCGACCCGGATGCCGGCGAGCCGGGCGGCCTCCTTGTCGTCGCCGACCGCGTAGACGTGTCGGCCCCAGGCGGTCTTGGCCAGGGCGAAGCCCACCGCGAGGTAGAGCAGGACGACGGCGACCACGCCCACGGTGATCCGGAACCGGCCCACCGGGAAGGACTCGCCGGTCCAGCTGAGCACCGCCGGCAGGTCGGTGGCCTGGACGCTCTGGCCCTCGGAGTAGAGGAGCCCGAGGGCGGTGAAGACGCTGAGCGTGCCGAGGGTGACGATGAACGGCGGCAGCTTCAGCCGGGTCACCAGCGCGCCGTTGAGCGCGCCCGCCGCGGCGCCGACCGCGATGGCCAGCGCGATGGCGAGCGCGCCCGGTAGCCCCTGCCCCTCGGCCAGCTTGGCCGCGAGCATCATGGCCAGGATGGCGACGGCGCCGACCGACAGGTCGATGCCGGCGGTCAGGATGATCAGGGTCTGCCCCACGGCGAGCGCGCCGATGACCGCCACCTGCTGCAGGACGAGCGAGAGCGAGTTCGGCGAGGCGAAGCGCGGGTTGAGGGTGGAGAAGACGACGAACGAGATGACCAGCACGAGGAACGGGCTGATCGCGGGGTGCGCGTGCAGCAGGTGCTGGACGCGTTGCAGTGGCGAGTGCCGGCGCAGGGCGAACTGCTGCGCCGCGGTGGTCGGTGGTGTCGTGGTGGTCACGGCGGGCTCCCTGCCGAGGTCGGCGGTGGCGGACGATCTGCCCGGTCGAGGGCCGGAGCGGTGGCTGTCCCGGGCCCTCGACCGTGGCGGTGGTGGTTCAGCCCCAGCAGCGCTGGGCGCCGTCGGCGCTGGTGATGCTCTCGACCCCGGTGGCGGCCTTGTCGGTGACCAGGGAGACGCCGGTGTCGAAGAAGTCGAGGCCCTCGGAGACCTTGGGCTTCTCCCCGTCGTTCGCGATCTTCTTGATCGCCTGTACGCCCAGTTCGGCCATCTTCAGCGGGTACTGCTGCGAGGTGGCGCCGATGACGCCGTCCTTGACCTGCCGTACGCCGTCGCACCCGCCGTCGACGGAGACGACCAGGACGCCCTGGGTCTTGCCCGCCGCCTGCAGTGCCTTGTGCGCGCCGACCGCGGCCGGCTCGTTGATGGTGTAGACGACGTTGATGTCGGGGTTCTTGGTCAGGCAGTTCTCCATCGCCGTCCGGCCGCCGTCCTCGGCGCCGTTGGTCGGCTCGTTGCAGGCGATCGTGTAGCTGCCGCCGGAGTAGCTGCCGGTCTTCGCCTCGTCGCCGTTCTTCTTCTGGTCGGCGGTGTCGATGCCCATGCCGGTCAGGAACCCCTGGTCGCGGTTGTAGTCGACGGAGACGACCTTGTCGTTGAACAGGTCCAGCAGGGCGATGGTCGCCGGCTTGCCGGCGAGCTGGGTCGCCGTCCACTTGCCGATCAGCTCACCGGCCTTGAAGTTGTCGGTGGCGAAGGTGATGTCCACGGTGTTCGCCGGGTCGGGCGGGGTGTCCAGCGCGATGACGTAGAGCCCGGCGTCCCGGGCCTTCTTGATCGCGGGGTTCACGCCGGGGCCGTTCGGGGTGATCAGGATGCCCGCGTCGCCGCGGGCGATCGCGTCCTCGATGGCCTGCACCTGGCCGGCCTCGTCGCCGTCCTCCTTGCCTGCGGCGACGGTCAGCTTCACGCCCTCCGCCTCGGCGGCCTTCTTCGCGCCCTGCTGCATGGTCACGAAGAACGGGTTCGTGGAGTTCTTGGTGATCAGCGAGACGGCCACGCTCTTGTCACCGTCTCCGGAGCCGCCGCCCGAGCTGTCGCCGCACCCGCTGACGACCATGCCGGTCGCCGCTGCGGCGGCGACCAGCAGGGCCGCGCGGCGGCGGCCGATGCGCTGGATCATGTGTTCTCCCTCAAAGACTCCCCGGCCGGACCGGGACCGCACTGACAACGATGTCAGGGCAGTTTCGGGTCAGCGCCGGAGAGATGTCAATGGCTTCGCCCGTGCTTTCTCATAACCAGGACGAAACCCGTAGGCAACTCTTGACATCGATGTCAGGCACGCGCACGATTCGCCCCACGGTCGGCGCCCGGGACCCGGACCGGGCGACGAGAAGTCCCCGATGGACGGAGGATGTGGATGAGGATCCGCCGATGGCTGGCCGCCTGCGCGGCCGCGACTCTCCTGGCGCCGGCGCCGGCGCCCGGCGCGCACGCGGCGCCGAACCCAACCAGGGACGAGCCCCACCGACCACAGCTCCACTTCAGCCCCGAGCGGAACTGGATGAACGATCCGAACGGCCTGGTGTGGTACCAGGGCGAGTGGCACCTGTTCTTCCAGTACAACCCCGAGGGCGCGCAGTGGGGCAACATGTCGTGGGGACACGCGGTCAGCCGCGACCTGCTGCACTGGACCGAACTGCCGGTCGCCATCCCCTACTCGGCCGACGAGCACATCTTCTCCGGGTCCGTCGTCGTCGACGAGCGGAACACCGCCGGCTTCGGCCGCCCTGGCGCGCCGGCCATGGTCGCCGTCTACACCAGCTCATATCCGGCCACCGGCAGCCAGGCGCAGTCGCTGGCGTACAGCACCGACCGCGGGCGCACCTGGACGAAGTACGCCGGAAACCCGGTGCTGGACCTGGGCTCCCGGGAGTTCCGCGACCCGAAGGTCTTCTGGGACACCAAAGCCGGCCGGTGGACCATGGCGGTCGTGCTGGCCACCGAGCACAAGGTGAGCTTCTACGGCTCCCCCGACCTGCGGACCTGGACCCACCTGAGCGACTTCGGGCCGGCCAACGCCGTCGGCGGCGTCTGGGAGGTGCCAGACCTGTTCGAACTGCCGGTCGACGGCGATCCGCGGCACACCAGGTGGGTGCTGGTGGTCAACCTGAACCCCGGCGCGGTCGCCGGCGGATCGGGCGCGCAGTACTTCATCGGCGACTGGGACGGCACCCGCTTCACCGCCGACAACATCGTCACCGGCGACCCGGAGCCGCCCGCCGGGACGCTCTTCGCCGACTTCGAACACGACTACGCCGGCTGGACGGTGGAGAACGACCCGGCCCTGGGGCCCGGGCCCTTCGGCACCGGCCCGTACCCCGGCACCGTGCCCGGACAGCAGCAGGTCAGCGGGTTCCGGGGGCGATCCCTGGTCAACAGCTTCCTCGGCTTCGACGCACCCACGGGACGGATGGTCTCCCCCGACTTCACGGTCGGCCGGGACTACCTGAACCTGCTCGTCGGCGGGGGCGCCCATCCGCACCTGCCCGGCACGACGACCGCCTTCGTACCGGCCGACGCCGAGCCGGTGATCGACTTCGAGTTCCCCGACGGCCGGACGTACGAGCAGGCGGGGTGGACGGCGACCGGCGGGCTGCGCGACCGCGCGCCGGTGGCGGGCCCCGCCCGGTCGGAGCGCGGCCACGTCGGCGACAAGCTGCTCACCACCTTCTTCGAGGCCGACTCGACCACGGGCACCCTCACCTCGCCCGGCTTCACCATCGACCGCAACCACCTGAGCCTGCTCGTCGGCGCCGGCGGCCACCTGAACGACGGCACCGGCGACACGGCGGTCGAGCTGCTCGTGGACGGCCGGGTGGTGCGCACGGCCACCGGCAACTTCTCCGGCTTCATGAACTGGCGCAGCTGGGACGTGACCGAGTTCCGCGGTCGCACCGCCCAGCTGCGGATCGTCGACGAGAACACCGGCGGGTGGGGACACCTGCTGGTCGACCACCTCGTCGCCACCGACGAACCGGTGCTGCCCCGGTCCGTGGAGACCGCGGTCAACCTCGTCGTGGACGGCCAGGTCGTCCGGACCGCCACCGGGAAGGACAGCGAACGCCTGGACTGGGTGGGCTGGGACGTCCGCGAGTTCGCCGGCCGGCGGGCCCACCTGGAGATCAACGACTTCAACTCCGGCGGCTGGGGCCACCTCCTCGTCGACCACGTCATGTTCGCCGATCGGCCGGCGGCCAGCGAGCTGGAACGCTACGACTGGCTCGACCACGGCAAGGACTACTACGCGGCGGTCACCTACAACGACGCCCCCGGCGGACAGCGCGTCGCGATCGGCTGGATGAACAACTGGCAGTACGCCGGCAGCGTGCCGACCGCACCGTGGCGCGGCGCGATGGCCCTGCCCCGGGAGCTCGCGCTGAAGACCGTCGACGGCGCGGTGCGCCTCGTCCAGCAGCCGACCGCGCAGCTCACCGCCCTCCGCGGCGGCGGCGAGGTGTTCACCCTGCGCGACGCCACCGTACGGCCCGGAGTGCTCGATCTGCCCCCGGCGGCGGACGGCGCCGTGCTGGAGATCCGGGCGGAGTTCGAACTCCGCGACGCCGACCGCTTCGGCCTCCAGGTACGCGGCGGCGACGACGAACGGACGGTGGTCGGGTACGACGCCGGGGCGCGCCGCCTCTACGTCGACCGGACGCGCTCCGGGCAGGTGGAGGTCGGTCCGCTCTTCCCCGGCGTGCACTCCGGCCCGCTGTCCGTGGACGGCGACCGGGTGCGGATGACGGTGTACGTGGACCGCTCGTCGGTGGAGGTGTTCGGCGGGGCGGGACAGACCACCATCACCGATCAGATCTTCCCCGCGCCGACCAGCGACCGGACGCGCCTGTTCGCCGAGGGCGGCGACGTGGTGGTGCGCTCGCTCACCATCCGGCCGCTGCGGTCGGTGTGGCGATAACCTGACCGTCGATCACCATCGGTCGGGGGCCACGGCGTACGCCGTGGTCCCCGACCGCCACCGCAGCACCCCGCCCGGTAGGAGCGCCCATGCACGCTGCCGCCCCCGCTACGTCGACCGGCGCCAAGGCCCGGCCCACGCTCCGGGACGTCGCACTGCTCGCCGGCGTCAGCCCGAAGACCGTCTCCCGGGTGGTCAACGGCGAGGCGGGCGTCTCCGCCCCGAAGACCGCCGCCGTGCAGCGGGCGATCGCCCAGCTCGACTACCGGCCCAACTTCACCGCGAGCAGCCTGCGCCGGTCCAGCGGCCGCAGCGCGGCCATCGCCGCGGTCCTGGAGGACCTGGCGAACCCCTTCTCGGCCGCCCTGCACCGCGCCCTGGAGGACGCCGCGCGGGATCGGGGCGTGCTCATCTTCGCCGGCAGCGTGGACGAGAACCCGGAACGGGAACGGGACCTCATCCACGCCTTCACCATGCGGCAGGCCGACGCCCTGGTCGTCGTGCCGGCCAGCGACGACCAGAGCTACCTGGCCGGCGAGGTCAACGCCGGCACCCCGGTGGTCTTCGTCGACCGGCCGCCGGTCGGCCTGCCGGTCGACGCCGTGCTCGCCGACAACCACGACGGCGCCGCGTCGGCCGTCCACCACCTCGTCGCGCACGGCCACCGGGACATCGCCTACCTCGGCGACCTGCAGACGATCCCCACCGCTCGCCAGCGGTTCCAGGGTTTCCGGGAGGCCCTCACCGATCACGGCATCCGACCGTCCGCCGCCCCCGCCGTGCACGACCTGCACACCGAGCGGGAATCGGAGGCGGCGGTACGCCGGCTGCTGTCCGCCGGGTCCCCGCCCACCGCGCTGTTCACCTCGCAGAACCTCGTCACCATCGGGGCCATCCGGGCCCTCCAGCAGCTCGGCCGGCAGCACGAGGTGGCCCTCGTGGGCTTCGACGACTTCCCCCTCGCCGACCTGCTCCAGCCGGCCGTCACGGTGGTCGCACAGGACCCGTCCGAGATGGGCCGGGTCGCCGCGTCGCTGATCTTCCGGCGCTTGGACGGCGAGCAGTGGCGACCGCGGACGCATCTGGTGGCGACCCGGTTGATCCCCCGCGGCTCCGGCGAGATCAGGGGACCGCACCGCGGCTGATGAGCGCACCGGTCGCCCCGGCGGCGCCGAGCTCAGCCTCCGGTCGTCGTGCGCAGGTGCCGGGCGGCGGCCGGGTCGGCGCAGCCGGTCAGGGTGAGCGCGTCGCGCAGCTCGGCGGCGAGCAGCGCCAGGCCCGCCTCGGCGCCGGCCCGGCCGCCCGCCGCGAGCGCCCAGAGCATCGGGCGGCCGACCAGCACCCCGGTCGCGCCGAGCGCCAGCGCCCGCAGCACGTCCACGCCGCCCCGCACCCCGCTGTCCAGCAGCACCTCGCACCGTTGACCCACCGCGGCCACCACCTCCGGCAGCACCGTCGCGGTGGCCGGGGTGCCGTCGAGCTGCCGGCCGCCGTGGTTGGACACCACGACCGCGTCCGCCCCGGTCTCCGCGGCGCGGGCCGCGTCGCGAGGGTCGAGCACGCCCTTGACCAGCAGCGGCAGCGTGGTACGACCGCGTAGCCAGGCCAGGTCCGCCCAGCTCAACGCCGGGGCGAAGGCCGCGCCGGTGTGCACGGCGACCGCCGACACGCCGGGCGTCCCCTGGTGGGCCAGATCGTCCCGCCCGCCCGGCAGGTTCGCCGCGGTCACGTGCGGCGGCAGGGCGAAGCCGTTGCGTACGTCGCGCAGCCGCCGGCCGAGGATCGGCACGTCGACGGTGACCATCAGCGCGGCGCAGCCGGCCGCGTGCGCCCGGTCCAGCAGGTCGGCGACCATGCCCCGGTCGCGCAGCCAGTACAGCTGGAACCAGACCTCCCCACCGACCGCGCCGATCTCCTCGATCCGGGTGCTGCTCAGCGTGCTGGCCACGAAGGGCACCCCGGCCGCGCGGGCGGCGGCCGCCAGCGCCGGCTCGCCGTCCGGGTGCACCAGCCGCTGGTACGCCATCGGCGCGACCGCCACCGGCATCGCCTGTGGCCGGCCGAGCAGCGGCGCGTCGGTCCGCGGCCGGTCCACGCCGGTCAGCACCCGGGGCAGCACGGCGACCCGGTCCAGCGCAGCCCGGTTGGCGGTCAGCGTGGTCTCCGTCCCGCTGCCGCCCTCGACGAAGTCCCACACCTCCGGCGGCAGCGCGGCCCGGGCCAGCCCCGCGAAGTCGGCCAGGCTCGCCGGCAGCAGCGGCTCAGCCATCGGCGCGCCCGCCGTCCGTCGCACCGGCCGCCGGCCGACCGGGTCCAGCCCGAACCGCTGCCGCAGGAACGCGGCTGCCCCGCCGGATGACGTTCGCGGCGGGGGTGACGCTGAGCGGCACGCCCGCGCGGGCCAGCGTCCGGGAGTAGACGACCTTTGGCATCTCCCGCCAGATCCCGGCGAACTCCCGGGTGGTCGCGCTGGCGGCCGGGTCCTGGTCGGCGGTCGGCCAGAAGCCGGCCATCAGTTCGTAGGTGCGGCGGCCGTGCAGGAAGGCGCCCTTGGTCCGCAGCTCGTCGTTGACGTGCTGGTGCAGCTCTTCGTCGACCCGGTGCCAGTCGAGTTCCCGGTTCGGTCCCTCGATGAAGCCGTCGAGGGAGACGGACATCCAGACGATGATCCGGCGCATCACGATCCTTCCCTTTCGCGGGCAGACCGTCAGTCTGCCAAGGTCCAGGGGTGAACGGGGACCAGGTGACCGCACTGCTGGACGAGTTCGCCGCCGACGGGCTGCGGGCCTGGGTGGCCGGCGGCTGGGCGGTGGACGCGGTGGTGGGCCGGCAGACCCGGCCGCACGCCGACCTCGACCTGGCGATCGACGCGAGCCAGCAGGCGGAGTTGCTCGCGCTGCTCGACCGGCTGGGCTTCGTGACCACGGTGGACTGGCTGCCGGTCCGCGCCGAGCTGACCGCGCCGGACGGCCGCAAGGTCGACATCCACCCGGTGGCGTTCCGCCCGGACGGCAGCGGAGTGCAGTCCGGACTGGACGGCGCGACGTTCGCGTACGCCGCGGACGGCTTCGCCGAGGGCGTCATCGACGGCCGCCCGGTGCCCTGCCTGTCGGTGGGCCAGCAGCTCCGCTTCCGGGAGGGCTACCCGCCGCGGGAGGTCGACCGCCACGACATCAACCTGCTGCGCGGGCTCTGACCAATTGCCGGCCGCACCGTGGTGTCGGTGGGCGGGGGTACGGTCGGGCCATGGCGACCTGGGACGACGTACGACGGATCGCGCTCGCCCTGCCGGAGACCACCGAGCGCGGCTCTCACGACGACCTGCCCGCGTGGCGGGTCCGCGACAAGCTCTTCGTCTGGGAACGGCCGCTGCGCCGCGGTGACCTGGCGGCGCTGGGCGACGCCGCGCCGGATGGGCCGATCCTCGGCGCCCGGGTGCCCGACGAGGGCGCCAAGGAGGCGCTTCTCGCCGACGATCCCGAGGTCTACTTCACCACGCCGCACTTCGACGGGTACCCGGCGGTGCTGGTCCGGCTCGACCGGATCGGTGTCGAGGAGCTGACCGAGCTGGTCACCGAGGCGTGGCTGGCGCGCGCCCCGAAGCGGCTCGCCGGCCAGTTCAGGACGACGACCGGCTGAGATTTCCCCCGCCGCCCAGGTCCGATGGGATCCGTCCGGCTGCCCTAGCATCTGCCCATGCGGGTGGCACACGAGCGGGTGGACGCGATCGTCTTCGACATGGACGGCACACTGATCGAATCTCACGCGGTGGTGCCCGCGGCCTACCGCGCCGCCATCATGGACGCCGGCGGACCGCTGCTCTCCGACGCCGAGATCATCGCCGGGTACCCGCTCGGGCCACCGGCCGCGCTGCTGACGCACCTGCTGGAACGGCCGGCCACCGACCGGGACCTCGCCCGCTACCACGCCCACCTGATCGCCCTCGCCACGCAGGTCACCGTCTATCCCGGGGTGGCCGACCTGCTTGCCGGCGTCGCCGGACGGGGGGCGGTCGGTCTCTTCACCGGCGCCAGCCACCAGGCGGCCGAGATCCTGCTCGACCGGGTCGGTCTGCTCGGGCATTTCCAGGTCGTCGTCGGCGGGGACGAGGTCGCGCGACCCAAACCCGAGCCCGACGGCGTCGAGCTGGCCTGCCGGCTGCTCGGCGTCCATCCCTCCCGAACCGCGTACGTCGGTGACTCGCCGCTCGACCTTCGGGCGGCGCGCCGCAGCGGCGCGCTGGCGGTGGCCGCCGGCTGGGGCCATCAGTACGAGCCGGGTGAGCCGGCGGACCGTACCGCCGGCAATCCTCGTGATCTGCTGGCGCTGCTCGGCTGAGCACAGGTCACGGCCCGGGCGGGAGCACCGCCTGCACCGCCTGCTCCGGGGTGTGGACGGGGCGCGGCCCGGGCACCGGCTCGCCGGTGGGACCGAGGACCCGCCAGCCGCCGAGAAGCACCACCGGGACGGTGCCCCGCCACATCGCCAGGGCCACCTCGCTGAGGGTCCCCCAGGAGCCGCCGACGGCGATCACCGCGTCCGCGCTCCACACCAGGATCGCGTTGCGCGCCTGCCCCATGTTCGTCACCACGGACGCGGACACGTCGGCCGGACCGGGGTCGGCGCCGTCGTCGGGGCGTACGCCGATGACGAGGCCGTTGCGGGAGCGGGCGCCGGCGGCGGCCGCCGCCATCACCCCACCGCCTCCTCCGCAGAGGAGGATGACATCCCGCTCGGCCAGCAGCTCCCCCACCCGTCGCGCGTGCGTCAACTCCGTCTCCGTCGCCTCCGCCGGCCCGCACACCGCCACCTGGAATCTCACCGCCCCACCTCCGCCATCGAGGCTATCGAGACGTACGCGGGCCGGCCGGCGGGTCCGGTCGACCCGGACGCGGAGTTCACCGTGGGCCCGGACGAGACGGCCGACGTGCTGGTTGCGTCCTATCTGGACGTCGGTGCCGAGGCGCGGGCGATGGTGGGCTGCCGGGAGCCTGGACGACGTGGTCCGGACGAGCTGGGGCGCGCCGGTGAACCTGCGTTCGATCCCGGTCCACAGCGGCCCGGTCAGCTCCCCTGGCCCGTCGGCGGTGGCGGCGCGGCGCCGCGGAGCACCAGCGCGCTGTTGAAACCGTCGAATCCGCGCGCGCCGACCAGCGCGATGCGGCTGCGCGGCCGGCGGGGCGCCCGCAGGAAGTTCAGCTCGCAGCCCTCCGCGGGCTGCTCGGGACCGGCGGAGGCGGGCAGCAGGTCGTGCCGGAAGGCGAGCAGCGCGGTCGCCGCGTCCAGGGCCGACCCGCCCTGGTGAGCCCGGCCGGTCAGCGGCTTCTGGGTGGTCACCGCTGGGGTCCGGTCACCGAACACCGCGCGCAGCGCGGCCGCCTCGGCCCGGTCGTGCGCGGGCACGCCGAGCGCGTCCGGCCAGACCACGTCCACGTCGTGCGGCCGGACGCCGGCCCGGTCCAGGGCCAGCCGCAGCGCCCGCGCGTAGTGGGTCGGGTCGGGGCCGGCGTCCGGGTCGGTGGGGGCGGCGTCGTGGGTGGCCGCCCAGCCGGTCACCTCGCCGTAGATCCGGGCGCCCCGGGCCAGCGCGTGCCCCAGCTCCTCCACCACGAAGACCGCGCCGCCCTCGGCGGGGACGTACCCGGCGGCCGCGACGTCGAACGGCCGGTACGCCCGCTCCGGGTCGGCCACGTCGCTGAGCAGGCCGGAGCGGAGCTGGCAGGCCAACGCGTACGGGCTCAGCGGGCACTCGGTCGCCCCGGCGATCACCACCGGGGTGCCCCGACGGACGGTCCGGACGGCGTGCGCGAGGCTGTCCAGCCCGCCGGCGGACTCGGCGACCAGCACCCCGCACGGCCCCTTGAACTGGTGGTGGATGGAGAGCTGCCCGACGCTGGCCGCGTAGAACCAGGCGATCGACTGGTACGCCCCCACCGTCCGGGTCGGACCGCCCCAGAGCCGTTGCAGCTCCCGCTGCCCGAACAGGTTCCCCCCCGACGAGCTGGCCAGGGTGACCGCCCACCCGTACGGGTCGGGGGCCCGCTCGGGCAGCCCGGCGTCGTCCAGCGCCAGGCGGGTGGCGGCGAACCCGAGGTGCGTCCACCGGTCGGTCTGCACCCGCTGCCGGCCGTCGGCGAAGCCGGTGGGGTCGAAGTCCGGCACCTCCCCGGCGACCCGGGTGGGATAGCGGGCCGGGTCGAACAGGCTGATCGGCCCGGTGCGCCGGGTGCCGGCGAGCACCGTCGACCAGTGCGCGTCGGCGCCGACACCGCTGGGCGCCACCACCCCGATCCCGGTCACCACCGCCCGCGCTGTCATGCCGTTG
The DNA here is from genome assembly GCF_003172935.1 of Micromonospora sicca. GTDB lineage: Bacteria > Actinomycetota > Actinomycetes > Mycobacteriales > Micromonosporaceae > Micromonospora > Micromonospora sicca. The sequence goes on from NZ_QGKS01000244.1 coordinate 13,611, forward strand.
CCGCCAGCCGCCGGAAGACCATCGCGGACTGGAAGCCGCCGAAGCCGCTGCCCACCGACAGCGCCACGTCCACCGGCAGCTCGCGGGCCTCGTTGGGCACGTAGTCCAGGTCGCACTCCGGGTCCCGGGTGGTCCAGTTCGCCGTCGGCGGCACCACGCCGTACTCGATGGCGAGGGCGCAGGCGGCCATCTCGATCGAGCCGATGGCGCCGAGCGAGTGCCCCACCATCGACTTGATCGAGCTGATCGGCACCCGGTACGCGGCCGGGCCGAGCGCCCGCTTGAACGCCGCCGTCTCGTGCCGGTCGTTCTGCCGGGTGCCGGAGCCGTGCGCGCTGATGTACGACACGTCGCCCGGGGCGAGCCGGGCCTGCCGCAGCGAGTCGCCGATGGCGAGGGCCATCTCCACCCCGTCGGGACGCAGCCCGGTCATGTGGAAGCCGTTGCTGCGGCTGGCGTAGCCGGCCACCTCGCAGTAGACGTGCGCGCCCCGGCGGCGGGCGTGCCCGGCCTCCTCCAGCACCAGCACCGCGGCGCCCTCGGCCAGGACGAAGCCGTGCCGGTCGGCGTCGAACGGCCGGGAGGCGTGCTCCGGGTCGTCGTTGTCCGGGCTGGTCGCCCCGATGGCGTCGAACGAGGCGACGGTGACCGGCGAGATGGGCGAGTCGGCCGCCCCGGCGAGCACCACGTCGGCCTCGCCGTCGGCGATGAGCTGGTGGGCGTACCCGATCGCGTCGATGCCGGAGGTGCAGCCGGTGGAGACCACCTGGGCCGGGCCGTGCAGGCCGTGCCGGCAGGCCACGTCGGCGGCCAGGCTGCTCGGGACCAGCGCCTGGTAGAGGTACGGCCCGCCGAGGGTGTGGTCGACCAGCCAGTCCCGGCCGCTGTCGCTGACCCGGACGTACTCCTTCTCCAGCGCCATGGTCCCGCCGACGGCGGTGCCGAGCACCACCCCGGCGCGCTCCCGCTCGGCGTCGGTGAGGGTCAGGCCGCTGTCGGCGAGCGCCTCCGCCGAGCAGGCCAGGGCGAACTGCACGTACCGGTCGGCGCGCTGCCGCTCGGCGAGGGTGATCCCGGCGGCATCGGGGTCGAAGTCGCACTCGGCGGCGATCCGGGAGCGGAACGGCGCCGGGTCGAAGAAGGTGATCCGCCGGGTGGCCGTGCGCCCCTCGGTGATGGTCTTCCAGAACCGGTCCCGGGTGGCGCCGCCCGGGGCGACCACCCCGATGCCGGTGACGACGGTGCGCCGGCCGGTCACGACGGGCCCCGCTGCTGGGCGACCTCGGTGTCGACGTGGCCGAGCTCCGGCCGGGGCGCGAGGGGGCCGAGGTGGAAGACCACCTCGGCGGGCTCGTCGCCCGTGTTGCGCAGCCGGTGCCGCACGAGTCGCGGCACGAACAGCGCCTCCCCGGCCGCCAGCGGCACCGGTTCGTCGTCGAGGTCCACGGTGATGGCGCCGCGTGCCACGTAGAGGAACTCCTCGCTGTAGGGGTGGTAGTGCTCGGCGATCCGCTCCCCCGGCGCGAGCGCGGCCACCCCCATGAAGCCGGAGGTGCTGCCGACGGTCTTCGGCCCGAGCAGCACCCGCAGTTCCCCGCCGCGCCGCCGGTCGGCGGCGACGTCGCGGGCGGCGATGACGCCGGTGACCATCTCACTCATCGTCGCCTCCGGCGTGCAGCCGCTCGATCCGCTCCTTGATGACCGCCAGCTGAACCTTGCTGTTGGCGTTGATCCGGTCGGTCATGCCCGCGTTGTCCACCGGCGCGGTGGGTTTCATCGCGAAGTCCTGCACCCAGGTCATCCGGGTGCCGTCGGGCACCTCGTCGTAGCGCCAGTGGATCCGCATGTACTCGAACGGGCCGGTCTCCACCCGGTGCGCCCGCACCTGCCGGGTCGCCGGGTCCGCGGTGCGTTCGCTGACCCAGCTCCAGGAGACCCCGTTCTCGTCGGGGTGCATGGTGAGCCGGAACCGGACGGTGTCGCCGGTCTGGTCCAGGATCTCCACCACGGCGTACTCGGTGAACAGAGCGGTCCACCGGGCGACGTCGTTGGTGACCCGCCAGACCAGCGGCAGCGGCGCGTCGATGACCACGCTGTTCTCGGTGTGCCCGGGCGGCGGGTCGGCCCGGCGGGCCACCAGGTCGGCGACGCCCGCGATGCTGAGCCGGCCGGCCTGTTCCGGGATGCGTACCTGCCACCGGTCGGCGACGACGGCGGAGAGTTCGAGCAGGGCCAGCGAGTCCATGCCCAGCTCCTCCAGGCTGGCGGCGGGGCTCCGGGCGGCGGTGTCGGCGTCCAGGCCGCAGTGCGTGACCAGGATGTCGGTTATCTCCGTGGTGAGCGGTCGATCGGAAGCGACGGTCATCGGGTCCTCCTGACGGATGTGCCGGGCTGGTTGGCGGCCGCGGCGGGGGCGGCGGGCGCCGGTACGGGCGCGCCGGTCGGGGCGCGGTCGGCGAGCAGCCGGTCGACCAGGCCGGTGGTGTGGCGGGCCTTGCGGAAGGCGGCGTCGTCGAGCACCCGCCGGACGAAGGGAATGGTGGTCCGCACGCCGGGGCCGGCGATGTCGAACTCGCCGAGCGCGCGTTCCAGCCGGTCCAGGGCGGACGCCCGGTCCGGCGCCCAGACCGCCACCTTGGCCAGCAGCGAGTCGTAGTGCGGGCTGACCAGGTAACCGGGGTGGCCGTGGGTGTCGACCCGGGTGAACGGCCCGCCCGGCGGCCGGAACCGCTCCAGCCGCCCCGGGGCCGGGGCGAAGTCGCGGTCCGGGTCCTCCACGTTGACCCGGCACTCCACCGACACCCCGTGCAGCCGGATCTCCTCCTGCCGCAACCGCAGCGGCACCCCGGCCGCGATGTGCAACTGCTCGTGGACCAGGTCGACGCCGGTGACCATCTCGGTGACCGGGTGCTCCACCTGGATCCGGCAGTTGATCTCCAGGAAGTGGCACCGTTCCGCCTCGTCGACGAGGAACTCCACGGTCCCCGCCCCGGTGAAGCCGACCGACAGGGCGCCACGCAGCGCGTTCTCCGCCAGGGTGTCCAGGGTGGCCACGGAGAGCCCCGGGGCCGGCGCCTCCTCGACCAGCTTCTGGTGCCGGCGCTGCACCGAGCAGTCCCGGGTGCCCAGGTGCACCCCGTTGCCGTGGCCGTCGCAGAGCACCTGCACCTCGACGTGCCGGGCGTCGGTCAGGTACCGCTCGACGTACACCCGGTCGTCGCCGAACGCGACCTGGGCGGCGGCGCGGGTGCGGGCGTACGCCCGGGGCAGCGCGCCGGCGGAGCGGACCACGGTCATCCCGCGCCCGCCGCCGCCCGCGGCGGCCTTCACGATCACCGGGTACCCCACCTCGGCGGCCACCTCGAGAGCCTCGGCGACGGTCGGCAGGGTCCGTACGCTGCCCGGCGGCAGCGGCAGCCCGGCCCGGCTCATCAGCGCCCGGGCGGTGGACTTGTCGGCCAGGGCGGACATCACCTGCGGCGGCGGCCCGATGAACACGAGGCCGTTCTCGGCGCAGATCTCGGCGAAGTCGGCGTCCTCGGACAGGAAGCCGTAACCGGGGTGCACGGCCTGGGCGCCGGTCTGCCGGGCCGCCTCGACGATCGCGGCCGCGTTGAGGTAGCTCTGCCGGCTCGGCGCCGGTCCGATCCGGACGGTCTCGTCGGCCATCCGCACCGGCAGCGAGTCGGCGTCGGCACTGGAGTGCACCACCACCGTGCGCACGCCCAGTTCCCGGCAGGCCCGCAGCACCCGCAGCGCGATCTCGCCCCGGTTGGCGATCAGCACCTTCTCGAACATCATCCACCCCACTGCCCGGCCGGCTCCAGGGCGAGCAGCGGCTGGTCGTACTCGACCGGCTGGCCGTCGTCCACGAGCACCTCGACCACCCGTCCGGCCTGGTCGGCGGTCACCTCGTTCATCAGCTTCATCGCCTCGACGATGCCGACCACCTGACCGGGCCGGATCAGGTCGCCGACGGAGACGAACGGCGCCGCGCCGGGTTCCGGGGCCCGGTAGAAGGTGCCGACCACGGGCGCCCGCACGGTGAGCCGGCCGGGCTCGGGCGGCGGGCCGGCGGCCGGCTCCGGTTCGGGTACGGCTGCGGGTGCGGGCTCGGTCCCGGGCGCGGCCTGGGCGGGCACGTGCCACTCCACCTCGAGCACGGTCTCGCCGCTGCGCAGCCGGACCCGCCGCACCGGGCCGGCCAGCTCGGCGACGAGCCGATGGGCGTGCCGCCGCAGCCCGTCGAGCACGGCGTCCGGGCCCTGGCCGGCGCTCATCGCCGCACCGCCGGGACGCCGGCGCGGGCGGCGCCGTACCGACGGAAGCGTTGCCGCCGGCGGCGGACCAGGGTGGCCGGCGGCACGTCGAGCAGCGGGGCGAGGTTCGCCGCCACCGCCCGGGCCAGCAGTTCGGCGGCGGTGGCCGGGTCCTGGTGGGCGGCCGGCGCCGGTTCGGGCACCACCTCGTCGACCACGCCGAGCCGGCACAGGTCCGGCGCGGTGAGCCGGAGCGCGCGGGCGGCCTGCGGGGCGGCGGAGCTGTCCGGCCAGAGGATGGCGGCACAGCCCTCCGGGCTGATCACGGAGTAGACGGCGTGTTCGAGCATCAGCACCCGGTCGGCGACGGCCAGCGCCAGCGCGCCGCCGCTGCCGCCCTCGCCGGTGACCACCGCGACGACCGGGGTGGGCAGCACGCTCAGCGCCAGGATGTTCTCGGCGATCGCCGCCGCCTGGCCCTGCTCCTCCGCGCCCACCCCCGGGTCCGCCCCGGGGGTGTCCACCAGGGTCACCACCGGCAGGCCGAGCCGGGCGGCCAGCCGCATCAGCCGCAGCGCCTTGCGGTGCCCGGCCGGGCTGGCCATGCCGAAGTTGCGGGCCACCAGCTCCGCGGTGGTGTGTCCCTTCTGGTGGCCGATCACCATCGCCGGCCGGCCGCCGATCCGGGCCAGCCCGCCGACGATCGCCGGGCAGTCCGCGCCGAGCCGGTCGCCGTGCAGCTCCACGAAGCCGTCGAAGGCGCTCTCCAGGTAGTCCAGCGTGGTGGGCCGGCCCGGGTTGCGGGCGGTGCGCACCGTGTCCCAGGCGTCTCGCCCGGAGCCGTCCACCGCCGGGGCCGGCCCACCACGCTGGACTACCTGGAGAGCGCCTTCGAC
>NZ_QGKS01000463.1 GCF_003172935.1 Micromonospora sicca
GACCGGTCCGGGCGGAAAGCCGAGGCCCGGCGCGGACCCGAAACCGTCGGCCGGCGCGGGTACCGGCGCGAAACCGGTGGCCGCCGAGGGTACGGACGGGAAGCCGGTGACGAACGGCGGCGCGAACCCGGCCGGCGGCGAAGTGGGGGCGTCGGGCGTGGCCGCGAACGTCCCGGGCGTGCCCGCTGGGACGAGCGGATCGGGCCGCTCTCCGGCCACCGACTCCGGCCCGTCCGGCCGCGCCTCGGCCGGCACCGCCTCCACCGGCTCGGCTGGGCCCACCCTTGCCCGCTCGGCCAGGAACGGCTCGGCAGGCTCAGCCGGCTCGGACGGGGTCGCCTTCAGCAGCGTGGGGTCGGAGCGGAGGATGCGGCGGTGCAGCTCCCGGAGCACCTCGCCCGGTTCGATGCCGTACTCCTCCCGGAGCAGGTCGGCGAACTCCCGGTACGCGGCGAGCGCCTCCGCCTGCCGGCCGCTGCGGTGCAGCGCCAGCATCAACTGGTGCCGCAGCCGCTCCCGGACCGGGAACTCGGCCACCAGCTCGACCAGTTCGCCGATCAGCTCCCGGTGCCGCCCGCTCTCCAGCTCCAGCTCGGCGCGGCTCTCCAGGGCGACGGCCCGCAGCTCGACCAGCCGGTGCCGAGCGGCCTCGAAGACCGGCCCGGCGAACCCGGTGAACGGCTCCCCCTGCCAGAGCCTCAGGGCCGCCGTCAGCTCGGCCAGGGCCTCGGCCGTACGCCCCGCCGCGTGCCGCTGCCGGGCCCGCTGGACGCCCCGCTCGAAGCGGACCGCGTCCACCGCCTCCGGCGCGATCCGGAGCAGGTACCCGGCGTCGGTCAGGCTCAGCACCTGTCCGGGCGTACGCGGGGAGCGGTCGGGTTCGAGCACCCGGCGCAGCCCGGCGACGTACTTCTGCACCACGTTCGTGCCGTTGGCGGGCGGCTCGTCGGGCCAGACCGCCTCGACGATCTGCCCGGTGGGGACCGGGCGGCCGGCGGAGAGCAGCAGCACGGCCAGCACGGCGCGCTGCTTGCCGGGGCCGAGGTCCAGTTCCCGGTCGGCGTACCAGGCCCGCTGAGGCCCGAGCAGCTCGAAACGCAGCGTTCCTGACATGCGAGTTTTCCGCTCCTGACACCCCCATGGCCGCCGAACGGCAGTGCCCGGCAGCCGGACGGCAGCATATCGGCAGCCGAACCGCCGTGTCGGCCCGCAGCATCGTCACCGGCAGAAGCCACGCAGCGAGAAAGAGAAGTGCGATGACACAGGCAACGGGCAGCGCCGGCACCATCCGACGGGCGGTCGGCACGGTCGCCGCCATGCTGGCCGCGACCACCCTGCTCGGGGGTTGCGGGCCGAAGAGCGAGCCGGCCGCCGCGCCGGCCACCAGCCCGAAGGAGGCGCTCCTCGACGCCGTCCCGGACGGTACGGAGGGTGCGTTCCGGTTCAGCGGCAAGGACTCGTCCAGCACCATCACCGGCCGGATCGACCCGGACGCGAAGGCCTTCGAGATCAACACCGCGATGGCCCCGGACAAGGACGGCATCACCACCAAGATGTCGTTCCTGCTGATCGGCGAGGAGATCTGGATGAAGGCGAAGTTCAGCGGCCACCCGGGGCTGCCGAAGTTCCCGAACAAGTGGATGAAGCTGGACCGCGCGAAGCTGACCGACGGCGGGAGCGTCCCGGCGTACGACGGCGCGGACCAGGGCAACGCGGGTCCGCTCATCGAGGCGGCCACCTCCGTCGAGGAGCAGGGCCCCGGGCGGTACGCCGGGGTCATCGACGTGAGCAGCGGCAACGCGGCGAAGGCGCTGGACGACAGCGAGGCGACGGCGCTCGGCGAGGCCGCCAAGCGGGTGCCGTTCACCGCGGTGGTCGGGCCGGACAAGAACCTGACCTCGCTGACGCTGAAGATCCCGGCCGCCGGCGAGCGGAAGGCGTACGACTACGTGGTCACGTACGCCGACTACGGCAGCACGCCGAAGATCACCGTGCCGACCGGCGGCGAGGCGACGAAGGCGCCGGCGATGGCGTACGAGATGTTGAACAGCTGACCCACGACGCAGGGGGCGGCGGCCACACGGGGGGTCGCCGCCCCTTCGTCGTCGATGGGCCGGCGGGACCGGACGGGCCGGGCGGACTGGACGGGCCGGGCTGACCAGGTAGCGGACCGCCGCCGCGATGTCGTCCGGCCGGCCGCCGCGGCCGACCAGGGTGGCCGCCACCCGGGCGGCGTGCCGGTGTCGCCGCCGAGGTACCCGCCCGCGTTGTTCACCACCGCCAACCGCTCTCCCACTGCCGCCTCCCCTGCGCTCAGAACCCCGGCGCGGCGGGGGGGACGGTCAGCGGCGGCGGAGGGCGGTGAGGAGGGGGGTCAGGCGGGACTTGAGGCTGGTCAGGCCGCCGGGGAAGAAGTAGACCGCGAGGATGAAGACGGTGCCCAGGACGAACAGGGGCTGGGACAGCGGGTGGCTGAGGAAAGCCGGGAGGTTTTCGACGGCGTCGCTGCTGCCGAAGGCGGTGAGGCGGTGGTCGAGGTACATGTAGAGGATGCCGCCGAGGACCGGGCCCCAGCGGGTGCCGGGACCACCGAGCACCACCATGACCAGCAGCGACAGCGTCAGCTCGGAGGAGGTGACGTGCGGGGAGGCGCCGCCGACGATCAGGCAGTAGACCACCCCGCCGGCCGTCGCCAGCCCACCGGCCAGGGTGAACGCGACCAGCTTGAACCGGTACGGGTCGAGCCCGAGCACCCCGATCCGCCGCTCGTCGTCGCGCAGCCCGGCCAGCACCCGCCCGGTCGGTGAGCCGCTCACCCGGTGCACCACGAAGACCACCAGCGTCAGGTACGCCAGCGCCAGCCAGTACAGGTTGACGGTGTTCGTCACGCCGACCAGGGCCGCCGGCAGCCCGGAGACGTCCAGCGGCAGCCCCTCCTCGCCGCCGGTGAGCCCCTCGCCGGAGCCCAGCTTGAAGTCCCGGGCCACCACGATCGCCCCGACCTGGGCGAAGGCCAGCGTCACCATGGCGAACGCGATCCCGACGGTACGCAGCGCCACCGCACCGAGCAGCGCGGCGAGGATCGTCCCGCCGGTCACCGCGAGCAGCGCGGCCTGCCACAGCGGCAGTCCGGCCCGGGTGACCAGGACGTCGGTGCCGTACACGCCGGCGGCGAAGTAGAGGGCGTGCCCGAAGGAGAGCATGCCGGTCCGGCCGAAGAGCAGGTCGTAGCCGGCGGCCAGGCCGCCGAAGACCAGGCAGATGGCGAGCAGTTGCAGGGTGCCCGGCGAGTTCAGCGGGCCCTCGAAGAAGCCCGGCAGGTTCACCGTCGAGTACGGCACGATCGCCGCCACCACCAGCGCCACCAGCGGCAGGAACGGCCGCAGCCCGTGCCAACGGGAACGCCCGGGGGTCAGCTCGTCGGGCACCTGCGCCGGGGGCGCCTCGACCACCGAGTTGGTCATGCCGTTGCCACCTTTCCGGCCAGGCCCTGCGGACGCAGCAGCAGCACCACGGCGAGCAGCCCGACCACGCAGATGTCGCCCAGGCCGGACGTGCCGTAGTAGTTGACGAACTGTTGCAGCAGCCCCACCGCGACCGCCGCGTACGCGGACCCGACCACCGAGCCCATCCCGCCGATCACCACCACGATGAACGCGAAGATCAGCAGCGAACCGCCCTGCCCGGGCGACACGGTGCCGAAGTAGACCCCGCCGAGCGCGCCGGCCAGCGCGGCGGCCGCGCCGCCGATCGCGAAGACCAGGGTGAACGCCTTGCGGACGTCGATGCCGAGCGCGGTCACCATCTCCCGGTTCTCCACGCCGGCCCGGATCACCAGGCCGTACCGGGTCCAGTGGAGGAAGGCGAGCAGCCCGCCGAGCACCACCGCGGCGGCGACGATCAGCAGCAGCCCGGCGTTCGGCACGTTCGCGCCGAGCACCCCGGTCACCTCCCGGGTCCACGACGGCCGGGGGAACGGCCGCGCGTCGGCGCCCCAGGTGGCCTGGAGCAGCGCCACCCCGGCCAGCGACAGGCCGACGGTGACCAGCACCTGCTCGATGGTGCGGGAGTAGAGCGGCCGGATCAGCACCAGCTCGACCAGCACGGCGACCAGCGTCCCGGCGAGCACGCCGAAGGCCACCGCGACCACGAAGCCGAACCCGTCGGAGCCCGCGCCGGGCAGGTTGTCCGCGGCCCACCAGGTCGCGTACGCCCCGACGCCGAGGAAGAGGCCGTGCGCGAAGTTGAGCACGTCGGCCAGGCCGAAGACCAGGGAGAGTCCGGACGCGACCAGGAGGTACAGCGCCGCCACACCGAGCCCGGTCAGCGTCAGCAGGACGAGAGTGCTCATGCGTGCACCTCGCCCGAGCCGACACCCAGCAGCGACTTGGTCAGCGCCGTCTCCAGGAGCAGCTCCTGCGCGTTCCCGGTCCAGGCCACCTTGCCGGCGGAGAGCACCACCGCGTCCTTCGCCAGCCGGCGGACCACGGCCAGGTTCTGCTCGACCAGCAGCACCGGCACCGACTCCGCCACCCGTTCCAGCACCTCGGCCACCTCGGTCACCACCTTCGGCGCCAACCCCTTGGTCGGCTCGTCCACCAGCAGCAGCCGGTTGTCGTTGAGCAGGACGCGACCGATGGCGAGCATCTGCTGCTGCCCGCCGGAGAGGGAGCCGGCCCGTTGCCGTCCGCGCCGGTCCAGCTCGGGGAAGAGCGCGAAGACCTTGTCGTACGCCGGGGTGCTGCCGCGCCGTTCGGCGAGCCGCAGGTTCTCCGCGACGGTGAGGCCGGCGAAGACGCAGCGGTCCTCCGGCACGTAGCCGAGCCCGCCGCGGACCAGCCGGTGGGTGGGGCGGGCGAGCAGGCTCTGCACGCCCATCCGGATGGTGCCGCGGACGTCGCCGCTACGGGGGGTGAGGCCGACGATCGCGCGCAGCGTGGTGGTCTTGCCGACGCCGTTGCGGCCGAGCAGCACGGTCACCCCGGTGGGCGCGACGGTGAAGGACACCCCCTGGAGGATGTGCAGCCCGGCGATCCGCACCGACAGGTCCTCGACCGTGAGGACCGGTTCCACACTCATAGCGACTCCCCCAGGTATGCCTCCTGGACCGTGGCGTTGGCCATCACGGTCTCCGGGGTGTCGCAGGCCAGCAGGGCGCCGTGGTGCATCACGGCGATCCGGTCGGCCACCTCCAGGATCACGTCCATGTGGTGCTCCACCATCAGCACCGACCGGCCGCTGTCCCCGGTCAGCGACTTGATCACCTCGACCAGCTCGGGCACGTCCTCGGCGCTGACTCCCGCCATCGGCTCGTCCAGCAGCATCACCCGGGGCTCCCCGGCGAGCAGCAGGGCGATCTCCAGCTTGCGCTTCTCGCCGTGGGCCAGGGTGCCGGCGAGCGCCGTACCCCGGTGGTGCAGGCCGACCCGGTCGAGCGCCGCGTCGGCGGCCGCGGCGACCTCCCGGTCGGCCGCCGCGCGCCGCCACAGCTTCATCGAGCCACCCCGGTGCGCCTGTACGGCCAGCCGGACGTTCTCCCGCACGGTGAGCGAGCCGAACACCGAGGACGCCTGGAAGGTACGCCCCAGGCCGAGCCGGGCCCGCCGGTGCGGCGGGAGGGCGGTGACGTCCTCGGAGTCCAGCAGGATCCGCCCCTCGGTGGGCCGGCGCAGGCCGGTGATCAGGTTGAACAGTGAGGTCTTGCCGGCGCCGTTGGGCCCGATCACGCCGAGGAACTCCCCGGGCGCGAGGTCGAGGTAGACGGAGTCGACGATGGCGACCTCACCGATCCGCCAGGTCAGACCGCGGGTGGCGAGCACAGTTCAGCCCTTCATCTGGGTGACCGGCGGCGCCGTCTCGTCACCGGTCAGGCTCTTCTGGGCGGCCGCGGTGAAGGTGGTGCCGCTGCCGCTGAGCTTGGCCTGGTACATCGGCTGGAGCAGCGCGTGGTCCTCGGCGCGGATGGTCATCGGGCCCTTGATGCTGTCGAACTGCCAGCCTTCCAGGGCCTTGACCATCTTGTCGACGTCGTCGCCGCCCTCGGAGACGGCGCGGACGACCATCTGGGCGGCGGCGAAGCCGTCCGGGTGGAACAGGTCGAGCGTCCCGCCGGGGATCTTCGCCTTGGCGGCCTTGGCGGCCTCGGTGTCGCTGGCCCCGTCGAAGTAGTGCGACAGGAAGGAGATCTTGCTGCCGGCGGCGCCGAAGGTGGGCCAGGAGGCGCGGATGTCCAGGCCGGTGACGACCGTGGTGGAGGCGAGGACGCCCTGCTGGTCGAGGGTCTGCCACATCGCCGGGGCGGTGGTGCCGGCCCAGGCGACGAAGAGCAGGTCCGGCTTGGCGGCCTTGATCTGGCTGGCGAACGGGGTGAAGTCGGTGGCGCTGGCGGGGGCGCGGACGCTGCTGACGGTGGCGCCGGCCCCGCCGATGACCTTCTTGACCGCGGCCTCGTTGGCGTCGCCGAACGCACCGTCCTGGGCGAAGACGACGACCTTCTTGCCGGTCGCGTCGCCGATGAACGACTTGGCGGTCACCACGTCCTGGTACGACTGCCGGCCAGACCGGAAGGTGTACTTGTTCGCGCCGGTCACCGCGTCGGTGGCGGCCGGGCCGGAGATGAAGAGGACCTTGTTCTGGGCGGCGATCGGGGCGACCTGGAGGGCGACGCCGGACGCGGTGGAACCGGCGATGATCTTCGAGCCCTTGCCGATCAGGTCCTTGGCCGCGGAGACCGCCTTCGCCGGGTCACCGGCGTCGTCCGCCTCGGTGAGCTCGATCTTCCGGTCACCGACCTTGCCGGTGCCCTTGGTGGCGTAGTCGAGGCCGGCCTTGAACCCCTCGATGTACTGCTTTCCGTAGCTGGCCAGCGGCCCCGACTGGGAATACACCAGACCAACCTTGACCGGCGCGGCGCCGTCGCCGCCGCCGGAGGCGGTGTCCTGCGGGCTGCCACAGGCCGTGGCGGCAATCGCCGCCGCCATCATCGTGACGGCGGAGAGGAACACCCGCCGCGTGTGCCGGAACGTCATCGCGACTCCAGGTGAGGACAGGAAGCTAACTCAGTTGTCGGCTCACGCTAGAAGTGACGTCACGCACGGGCTATGTGGCCGAAACACACAAGTAATCGTGATGGGGTGGCCGACTGTAACAAGCTGCTGTAGCGGCTGGTGATGACGACGGTGGTTGATGGCCACGACCGCCACCACCCGCGACGCCGGTGTGTCGCGCCCCGCCACCGCCCCACCTGAAAACCGGCTGCGTCGCGCGCTCTCCCTGCTGCACGACCGCGAGCTGATCAGGGGACAGCCGGGGCGTGGCACCTACGTCGCCGAGGGCCCCGGCCGGTGAGGGTGCCGGACACGCTACGAACCTGATGACGCAGACGGATCATCCGCCTGCCGGGGACCTTGGCTGAGTCATTCACGTCATCAGCTTCGTAGCGCCGCAGCAGCACCCCGCCCGCCTCCCGGGCGGTGCCGGCGCCGTTACGCCGATGTGGGGGTGTCCGGCAGAACGAGATACCCCACATCGGCGATCTGGCAGGAATCAACGGACGCGACGGGACGCGTCAGCGGCCGGCGCGGGCCGCCCCGGCGGTGTCCGGCTGGTCGGCGAAGGCGCCGTCCAGGCCGAGGTCGAAAAGGAGCTCGTACTCGGACGTAATGTCGCCGCGGGCGTTCGGGTCGGCGCCGAGGGATGCGCCCAGCAGACCGGTCCCGGTTGACCACCAGTTGGTCGGTTCCTGACCTCCCGGTGAATCTCCGGACGGAAGATTGCCTGGTGCGTCGGCTGCTCCGTCACCCCGTGCGCCTGGTGCCGTTCGGGTTCCTGGCGGCGATCCTGCTCGGCACCGGAACGCTGATGCTGCCGTGGGCGACCAGCGAAGACGAGTACACCCCGTTCGTCACCGCGCTCTTCACCGCCACCTCGGCCGTCTCCGTCACCGGGATGGCCATCAACGACACCCCGAACTACTGGAACGGCTTCGGCCTGGCCATGATCACCGTGCTCACCCAACTCGGCGGCCTCGGCATCCTGACCATCGCCGCCCTGGTGATACTGGTGGTCTCCCGCCAGCTCGGCCTCCGCAACCGGATGCTGGTGCAGGCGGAGACCGCCGAGTTCGGCATCGGCGACGTGGGGCGGCTGCTGGTCCGGATCGCGGCGACCGTCTTCGCCACCGAGGCGGTGATGACGGCGGTCATCACCGGCCGGCTCTGGCTGGTCTACGACTACCCGCCGGGGTGGGCGGTCTGGTCCGCCTCGTTCCACTCCATCCAGGCTTTCAACAACGGCGGGTTCACCCTCTACTCCGAAGGGCTGCTCGCCTTCTCCCGGGACCCCTGGGTGACGCTGCCGCTGGCCCTCGGCGCGATCATCGGCGGGCTCGGCTTCCCGGCGCTCTTCGAGGCGGTCCGCGAGTGGCGGCGGCCGGGCCGCTGGGCGGTCGCCACCAAGCTCACCATCTGGGGCAGCCTGGTGCTCATCGGGTCCGGCTTCGGATACCTGCTGCTTGCCGAGTGGACCAACCCCGCCACCATCGGCACGTACGACGCGCCGGGAAAGATACTGGCCGCCTTCAGCCAGATCGTGCTGAGCCGCACCGGCGGCTTCGACGTGATCAACGTCGACAAGCTCAGCGAGGAAAGTTATCCGCTGCTGATCGTGCTGATGTTCATCGGCGGCGGCAGCGCCAGCACCGCCGGCGGCATCAAGGTCTCGACCTTCTTCCTGCTCGCCTTCGCCATCTGGGCGGAACTGCGCGGCGAGCCGGACGTCACGGTCGGCCACCGGCGGGTGTCCACCGCCAGCCAGCGCCAGGCGCTGACGGTCGCGCTGCTCAGCGTCGCGCTGGTGGTGGGCGGCACGGTGGGACTGATCCTGGACACCGAGGGGCTGCGCGCCAACGCCGCGCTCTTCGAGGTCACCTCGGCGTTCAGCACCACCGGCCTCTCCGTCGGCCTCGCCCCCCAGCTACCGGCGTCCGGCCAGTACGTGCTGACCGCCCTCATGTTCATCGGCCGGGTCGGCCCCCTCACCCTCGGATCCGCGATCGCGTTGAACACCCGGCGACGGCTGTACCGCTACCCGGAGGAGCAACCCATTGTCGGCTAGGAAGACGAACGACAGCGGCATCGTGGTGATCGGCCTGGGCCGGTTCGGCTGCCATCTGGCCGGCTCGCTGCTCCAACTCGACCATCAGGTGCTCGCCGTTGACAGCAACCCGGCACGGGTGCAGCGCTGGTCGGAACAGTTGGACCGGGTGGTGCAGGCCGACTCCACCGAGGAGGGAGCGCTGCGCCAGCTCGGCATCGCGGACTTCGAGCGGGCGGTCGTAGCCATCGGCGCCTCGGTGGAGGCCAGCGTGCTCACCGTGTTGGCCCTGACCGAGCTGGGCATCCCGCAGATCTGGGCGCGGGCCACCTCCGAGAAGCACGCGAAGATCCTCGGGTCGGTGGGCGCCCACCACGTGATCTTCCCGGAGGCGGAGACCGGCGAGCGGGTGGCGCACCTGATCGTCAGCAAGATGCTCGACTTCATCGAGTTCGGCGACGACTTCGCCATCGCCAAGGTGCGCGTGCCGGAGGGGATGGTCGGCCGGCCGCTCCGCGAGCTGGCCGCCGACCAATACGGCGTGCAGGTGATCGGCGCCAAACTGCCCGGCGAACGCTTCCGCCATGCCGAGCCGGACATTGTGCTGCAGAAGGAGAGCGTGCTCATCGTGGAAGGCGGCACCGTGCAGGTGCAGCGGTTCGCCGCGCTGGCCTGAGCGCCGTCCGGACCGTCACTTCCCCTTGCTCTTGCTCTTGCTGCCGTGACCACCCCCTGCCCCCTCGGTCACTTTCCTTTTCCCTTGCCACCGTCCTTGCCCTTGCCGGGCTTGACCGACTTCGCCCGCTCACCCCCGCCGCCGGAACTGCCCGACCCGCTGCTCTTCGCGGTGGTGGGCTTCGCGGGCGCCCTGGTCGTCGGCGGCGCGGTCGTGGGTGTCGACCCGGCCACCCCGGAGACCTGCACGCCACAGGCGGTCTCGCCGACCTTGAACTGCACCGGCAGCGGATTGCTCCCGGTGTACTTGCCGCTCAGCGCGACCTTCTTCGACGCCCCCGGCGCCAGCGCGGCATCCGCCGCGGGCGGCTGCAGCAGCACCGTTTGCCCCTGCTGCCGCACCGCCGGCTGGGCGGCGGTCACCGTCTGCCGGCCGGGGAAGGTGAAGCTCATGTTCCAGTCCCGCAGCTCCCGGTCGCCGGTGTTGGTCAGGGTCAGCTCGGCGGAGAAGTCCCGTCCGGAGTCCCGGCGCAGCACGTAGTCGACCTCGCACGGCACCGGCTGGGGCAGCCCCATCCGGGCCTCGGTGGGCTCCGCCCCGCCGCTCGCCGAGCTCCGCGCGGTCAGCCCCCACATGGCCGCGGTGACCGCGACCAGGCCCGCCGCGGCCACCCCGGCCTCGACCTTGCGCCGCCGCGCCGCCGCCCGGCGGGTGCGGGTCCGCCCGATCGAGAAGGGCAGCGCGTCGGTCGCCGAGGACCAGGGCAGGATGGTGGTTCCGGCGTTCTCCAGCAGCGTCGGGTCGAACTGGCCGAGCGCCGGAGAGACCGGCACGATCGCCGCGATGCCGGCCACGTCGGCGAGCGTCCGGGCCACCTCGGCGGTCGCCGGCCGGTCCGCGGGACGCTTGGCCAGGCAGCGCCGGACCAGCTCCTCGACCTCGGCGGGCAGGCCGACCACCGGCGGCATCGGGTCCGGGTCGTGGTACATGTGCGCCTGGAGCATCTGGGTGGTGGTGCTGGCCTGCCAGGGCAGCCGGCCGGTGAGCATCCGGTACAGCAGCAGGCCGACCGCGTAGACGTCGGTGGCCGGGGAGACCTGGCCGTTGTCGAGCCGCTCCGGGGCGAGGTAGGCGGGAGTGCCGAGCAGGGCGCCGTCGGGGCCCTGCTCGCTCTCCCCGACCAGCGCCGAGATGCCGAAGTCGACGACCTTCACCCCGGTGGGGGTGAGCATGACGTTGCCGGGGGTGACGTCCCGGTGCACCACGCCCCGGGCGTGCGCGGTGGCCAGCGCCGAAGCGACCTCCGCGCCGATGGTCACGGCCTCACGCCAGGGCAGCTGCCCGCCGCGGCCGAGCCGGCTGCTCAGCGGCCCGCCGTCGACCAGTTCCATCACGACGTACGGCACGGTCAGCCCGACCTGCTCGGACTCGCCGTAGTCGTACACGTTGGTGATGTTGGGGTGGCAGAGCCGCGCGGCGGCCTGCGCCTCGACCCGGATCCGGTGCCGGAACGCCTTGTCGCTGGCCAGCCGGGACGCGAGCACCTTGACCGCGACCTGGCGGCCGAGCACCTCGTCGTATCCGCGCCACACCACCGACATGCCGCCCGCGCCTAGCTGCTCGATCAGCCGGTACCGCTCACCCAGCAGTTGTTCGTCGCTCCTGACCGCTCCGCCCATGGTCAGTCCTGTTGCCCGGGGTGATCCCACCTACACCTGAACAGGCGGAATCGGTCAGGAAAGTCACCCGTTCAGGCGGTCGCGAGCAGTTGGTCCACCGGGGCGTAGTCGTCGGTCAGCACCAGCGCGTCCCCGACGAAAGCGGTGAGTTCCGCGCCGGAGAGGAGGGTGGCCTGCTCGGGCAGGCCGGGCAGCCCGGCCCGGATCGCGGCCAACGGCAGCGGCGCGTCCGAGCCGACGAGCAGGAAGTTGGACCCGTGCAGTCCGCTGATCGCCGCCGGCGGTGCGATGAGCGCGACGTGCCGGAACTCGGCGGCGACGGTGGCCAGCTCGGCCCGGACGAAGCGGCCCGGCGGGTAGTCGATGACGTTCTGCACGTAGACCCCGCCCGGCCGGAGCACCCGGCGGATCTCCGCGGCCATCTCCCGGGTCGCCAGGTGCCAGGGCACCACCAGGTGGCCGAAGGCGTCACCGACGACCAGGTCCCGGCTGTCGGTCGGTTCGGCGTCGAGCAGCACCCGGGCGTCCCCGACCGCCGCGCGCAGCTCCGGGCCGGTGCGTACGCCCAGCTCACGCCGGTCCAGCTCGACCAGGCCGCCGTCGATCTCGAACACCAGGTTCCGGGTGCCGTGCCGGGTGGCGGCCAGGTAGCGCGGCATGGTGAAGCCGCCGCCGCCCAGGTGCAGGGCGTCCAGCCGCTGCCCCTTCGGCGCCGCCACGTCGGCCACCAGGCCGATCCACTGCGTGTACGCGTACTTCAGGTGCGTCGGATCGGCCAGGTCGACGTACGAGTGCTCGGCGGAGTTGAGGAAGAGCGTCCGCCCCTCCGTCCACTGCGGGTCCACCTCGACCCTCGCGCAGTGGTACGCGGTCTCCACGTCGCACGGGTTCGGGGCGACCGTGGCGAGGCCGGCGCCGGCCAGGCCGAGCACCGCCAGGGCGGCCTTCGCCCGGGCCGGACCGGGCAGCCCGGTCCCCGCCCGCCGCCGCAGGTACGCCCCGAGCACCAGCCCGGTGGCCCCGAGCAGCGCCGCCAGGCCGAGCACGATCACCGTGCTGGGCAGCGCCGCCACCAGCACGAAGCCGGTGGCCAGGGTGGCGGTGATGCCGCCCAGCGTGCCGATCCCGGAGAGCCGACCGACCACCTGCCCGGTGCGGCGCAGGTCGGCGAGCTGGAGCTTCACCATCAGCGGGGTGATCCCGGCGAGCAGCGCCGCCGGCACCAGCACCGCCAGCGCGGTGAGCAGCAGCACGGCGCTCGCCGCGCCGCCGCGCAACGCCTCCCCGGCGTACCGGACGACGGGGAGGGTGACCGCGGTGGCGATGCCGGCCAGGACCAGGGCCGGGGCCAGCAGGGTACGCGGGTCCCGCCGGTCGGCCAGGAACCCGCCCATCCACGCCCCGTACGCGATCGCGGCCAACGCCATGCCGATCACCGAACTGGTCACCTGGAGGGTGACCCCGACGTACGGGCCGACCAGGCGGAGCGAGACGGTCTCCAGGACCAGCACGGCCCCGCTGGAGAGGAACACCAGGAAGGCGGCGAGCCCGTTCGGCAGGGCTCGGGGCGGCGTCGGCACGGTCGGCGCGGACTCCACCACGACGTCGGACGATGAGCTGCTCACCGTCGCGATGCTACGCAGCCTTTCCGGCGCCCGGGTCAGTACATCGAAAGATGAACATGGTTTGTGTGGTCGGCGGCGGGACTGCCGCCGCCGCTGTACGACCGCCAGCCGGTGTTCGGCATCCAGATCTGCCGATACCAGATCACGTACATGACGCCGAGGCGGCTGGCGTTGCTCTTGAAGTAGTTGGCCAGGCTGTCCCCGTACGTCTTGTCCCCGCCGGTCGCCGAGCGGTCCTCGAAGCCGCCGCTGGCGGCGGAGAAGTCGCAGGCCCGGCCCTTCGGGTGCTCGCCGTCGCCGCCGCTGCGGAAGCAGGAGACGTAACGCTTGTAGCCGGCCGCCTGGGCCTGCTGGAGCGCGTGCAGGGTGCGGGGGGTGATGCAGCCGGAGGTGGTCGGGTCGTTGACGGAGCAGGACTCCGACGGCCAGGAGCCGTCCGAGTTGCGCGGGGCCGGCTTGGCGGAGGCCGAGCCGCCGCTGAACCCGGAGCTGCTGCCCGAGCTGACCTTGGCCAGCGCGATCTCGGCGTCCCGCTTCTTCTTGGCCAGCACCGCGAGCTGCTTCTGCTGCTCGCGCACCTCGATGTCGATCGCCGCCTTGGCCTTGACGGCCTCGGCCTTGGCGTCGGTGAACGCCCGCAGCCGCTTGCTGTCCCGCTGGGCCATCACGTCCAGCTCACCGGCCCGCTGGAGGAACTCGTTCGGGTCGGAGCTGGCGAGCAGCATCGACACCGGGGTCAGCCGACCCAGCCGGTACGACTGCGCGGCCACCTCGCCGACCTGCGAGTTCAGTTCGACCAGGCGCAGCTCGAGCCCCTTGAGCTGCCCGGTCAGCGCCACCTGCCGGCGCTTCGAGTTGTCGAGCCGGGCCTTCGCTTCGATGTGGCCCCGCGCGGCCGCGTCGAGCGCCGCGCGCAACTGCTTGCTGCCGCCCTCGTTCGGGGCGCCCGGGGTCGGCGCGGCCGCGGCGGCCCCGGCCGGGGCGAGGCCGGCGCCGAGCAGCAGGGCCGTCACGGCGAGCAGGGCGAGCAACGGCCGGCGGACGCGCCGCCGGATGAGCCTGGTCCTGGGCACGAAAGCGTCCTTCCGTCGACCGCCGGCCCCCCGGGTTGCCCACTGCGCGGCGGCGGCTCCGCCGGCGCCGGACGGCGGCCTGCTGGCGAAACCGCCGGTCACGATACCGGACCGGCGCGGGCTGGCCAGGCCCCGATCTCGGACGAAACCGATCTTCGACGGAGCGTGCCGACGCCGTCGCGGAGCGCCGCTCAGCCGTCGAGCAGCGCGGCTCGCACCTCGGTCCAGACCGCTTCGTTGACCGCCACCAGCAGCCCCCGGTCGTCGTCGGCCGGGTGGTACTCGGTGCCGTCGAAGCGGCGGGCCACCCCGCCGGCCTGCCGGACCAGCAGGGTGCCCGGGGCGTGGTCCCACGGCAGGGTTCGCCAGAAGAGCACGAACTGCTGGTCCCCGGTGAGCAGGTCGAGATACTCCCGGCCGGCGCAGTGCTGGCCGGGGAGCAGCTCGCCGATCCGCCGGCCGCCCGCCTCGGCGGTCCGCCGGGCGTCGGGCGGCAGGAACCGGGTCATCGCGGTGCCGCGCAGCGCGCCCACCGGCGGCACCGCGTCGGTGGTCCGCACCGGCTCCCCGTCCAGGTAAGTGCCCTCCCCCGCGCGGGCGGTGGCGAAGATGCCGGCCAGCGGGTCGTACACCCAGGAGGCGACCTGCTCGCCGTCGGTCAGCAGCGCCACCATCAGGGCGAACGGCCGCCGGCCGGCGGCGAAGTTGGAGGTGCCGTCGACCGGGTCGACCAGCCAGACGTCACCGGCGCCGCGCAGGTGCCGCAGCAGCCGCGGGTCGTCGGCGACGGCCTCCTCGCCGACCACCATCGAGCCGGGGCGCACCCGCCGCAGCCCGGCGGAGATCAGCTCCTCGGCCCGCCGGTCGGCGACGGTGACCACCTCGCCGGGGGCCTTCTCGGCGATGTCGGCGGCGTCGAGCCGGCGGAACAGCGGCACCACGACCTTCGCCGCGGCCTCCCGCAGCAGCTCGCCGACGTCGTCGAGCAGCGGGTCAGCCACGCGGCGGCAGCTTGACCACGCTGACGAAGAACTCGTCGATCTGGCGGACCACCGAGATGAAGCGCTCGAAGTCCACCGGCTTGGTCACGTAGGCGTTGGCGTGCAGCTGGTAGCTGCGCAGGATGTCCTCGTCGGCCTGCGAGGTGGTGAGCACCACGACCGGGATCCGGCAGAGCTGCTCGTCCCTCTTGATCTCCGCGAGCACCTCCCGGCCGTCCCGGCGGGGCAGGTTGAGGTCGAGCAGGACCAGGTCGGGGGCCACCGCGTCCGCGTACTGGCCCTCGCGCCGCAGGTAGGCCAGGGCCTCCGCGCCGTCGGAGACGACGGTCAGCCGGTTGCGGAGCTTGTGCTCCTCGAACGCCTCCTGGGTCATCAGCACGTCGCCCGGGTCGTCCTCGACCAGCAGGACCTCGATCGGGCTCTTGCCGTCTGCCGGCGCGGTCATCCCACCGTCTCCCTCATGCCACCCGTTGTACCGTGTCCGGCCGTACCGTCGGGGGTGTCTTCGCCCTCCGACCCGCCCGGCTGCCGAGCGACCGGCGCGTCCCCGGCGGCGGTGTCGGCGCCGTCCCGGTCCTCGTCCCCGGTCGATTCCGCACCGACCGCCGTCCCGTCCGCCGGGCCCGCCCCGTCCGCCGCCTTCGCCGCCTCGACGTCCTCGGGCAGGGCGGGGAGGGTGAAGCGGATCGCGGTGCCCTCCTCGGTGCCGGTGTCCACCCAGACCCGGCCGCCGTGGTACTCGACGATCTTCTTGACGATCGCCAGGCCGATGCCGGTGCCCGGGTACGCGTCCTTGGCGTGCAGCCGCTGGAAGATCACGAAGATCTTGTCGGCGAACTCCGGCTCGATCCCGATGCCGTTGTCCCGGCAGCTGATCTCCCACTCGTCGCCGACCAGCCGGGCCGAGACGTGCACCCTGGGCGGCACGTCCGGGCGGCGGAACTTGATCGAGTTGCTGACGAGGTTGGCCAGCAGGTTGGTCAGCAGCGGCTCCTCGCCGCGGATCACCGGCAGCTCGCCCCAGGTCAGCTCGGCGTCCGAGTACTGCCGGGCGGCCTCGGTCTGGCCGGCCACGTCGCCCATCACCTTGTTCAGGTCGACCTCGGTGAAACCGGTGGTGAGGCGGCCGATCCGGGAGAACGCCAGCAGGTCGTTGATCAGGCGCTGCATCCGCTGCGCGCCGTCGACCGCGAAGGCGATGTACTGGTCGGCCCGCTCGTCGAGCTGGCCGGCGTAGCGGCGCTGGAGGAGCTGGCAGAAGCTGGCCACCTTGCGCAGCGGCTCCTGCAGGTCGTGCGAGGCGACGTACGCGAACTGCTCCAGGTCACGGTTGGACCGGGTGAGTTCCTCGGCCTGCTTCTGGAGCTGGCTGTTGACCCACTCGATGCGCTCCCGGGCCTCGCGCACCTCGGCCAGCTCGCGGGCGATCTTCTGCCGCATCCCGTCGATGTCGTCGGCGAGCCGGCGGAACTCCGGCGGCCCGGCGCCGCTGATGTGGTGCTCGTAGTCGCCCGCGGCAACCTCCCGCACCTGGCCCACCAGCCCGGCCAGCGGCCGGATCAGGATCCGGTCCAGGGAGAGCACCATCACCGCGCCCGCGACCGCCACCACCAGGGCCGCGATGATCAGCAGGACGACCAGCACGTTGCCGGTCCGGGTGACCTTCTCGGCGGTGTGCTGCCCGACGATCAGGATCTCGGCCTGGAGCTGGTTCACCGCGGAGCGGATGCCGTCGAACTGCTGCCGGGTCTGGTCGGTGATCAGTGCCTGACCGGCGGACGGGCCGCTGCGCTCGGTCGTGCTGATCACCGGCTCGGCCACGTCCGCCCGCCATCGCGCCGCCCGCTGCTCGACCACCCGCAGCTCGCGCAGCACGCCCGGATAGTCGGCGGCCAGCTGCTCCATCGCGGTGACGGTGTCCTGCTCCCGCCGCAGACCCGCCTCGTACGGGGCCAGGTCCTTGCGGTCGCCGTTCACCGCGTACCCGCGCACGGCGGTCTCCTGGTCGAGCAGCGCGCTCAGCAGCTCCTGGCCCTGCACCCGGAGCGGACCCGTCTTGACCAGGACGGCATCGATGTTCTGCCGGTTCTTCGCGGCGACCACCGCCTCGGCGGCGGCCAGCCCGAGCAGCAGCACCAGGACCACGCCGAGCAGCGCGAGCACCCGGCGCCGCAGGGTCCAGCCCTGCCGGTACGCGTTCAACGGCCGCCGCCGCGGGTGACCAGCAGCATGGCGACGTCGTCGGCGAGCGGTCCGCCGTTGATCTGCTCGGCACGGCCGACCAGCCAGGCCGGCAGCTCGGCCAGGGGCACCGCCTGGTTGGCCGGGTCGGCGAGCAGCTCGGTCAGCCCCGGCACGTCGAGCCGGTCGTCACCGTTGCCCACCCGACCCTCGATCAGGCCGTCGGTGTACATCAACAGGGACCAGTCATCGGTGTCGAACTCCAGATCGAAGGCAACGGGCCGGCGCGGCCGGACGCCGAGCAGCAGGCCACCCTTGGCCGGCACCGGCGCGACCTTACCCCCGCTGAGCAGCACCGGCGGCGGATGACCGGCGAGTCGTACGGTGGCCCGGTTGGCGGCGAGGTCGAGCCGGACGGTCGCCACCGTGGCGAAGATCTCCTGGAGTCGACGCTCGCTCATCAGCACCTGTTCCAGGGCCGGCAGCACCTCGTCGTCCGGCACCCCGGCCAGGATCAGGGCCCGCCAGGCCACCCGCAGCTCGACGCCGAGCGCCGCTTCGTCCACGCCGTGCCCGCAGACGTCGCCGACGATCAGGTCGATCCGGTCCGGCCGGGTCTGCACCACGTCGTAGAAGTCGCCGCCGATCAGGGCGGCGTGCCGGCCGGGGCGGTAGAACGTGTGCACCGACACCTGGTCCGTGGTCATCAGCGGCTGGGGCAGCAGGCCCCGCTCCAGGCGGGCGGACTCGGCCTGGCGCAGCTCCACCTCACGGAGCCGGCGGGCGTTCTCGTCGGCCCGCTTGCGCTCCACGGCGTAGCGCAGCGCCCGGGTCAGCAGGACCCCGTCGACCTGCCCCTTGACCAGGTAGTCCTGGGCGCCCTCGGCCACCGCGACGATGCCCAGGTGCTCGTCGGTGCGGCCGGTCAGCACGCAGACCGCCGCGCCGCTGGACATCTCCAGCACCTGGCGCAGCCCGTCCAGCCCCTGTGCGTCGGGAAGGCCGAGGTCGAGCAGGACGCAGTCGACGCCCAACACCCGTTGCCGGGCCTCGCTGAGGCTGGTGGCGACCAGCAGGTCGATCATCGAGTTGGTCTCGGCGAGCAGCTCGCCGACCAGGAAGGCGTCGCCCTCGTCGTCCTCGACCAGCAGGACCCGCAGCCGCTCACCGGGTGGCAGGTTGGCGTGCCGCGCCAGGCCACCGTGCGGGTACGGCACGACGGAGGAACCGGCCATGCCGGCCCCCCGGTGCGGCCGGGTCACCGCCGCGAGACGCGGGAGGTCGCTGGTGATGTCGGGCTCCTTCCGAGTGCCCTGCTGATCCTGTATCAGACAACGGTCGCACACAACACGACGGCGTCGGCACGCCAACCTGCCACCCGG
>NZ_QGKS01000479.1 GCF_003172935.1 Micromonospora sicca
CAGCAGCGGCAGCGTGACCGCGGCCTTGCCCTCCACGGGCCGGCCGTGGTCACGCTGCCGCTGCTGGCCGCCATGCTCGCCACCCGCCCCGCCGGCCCGCCGCCCGGCCCCGATGCTCCGCTGGAGCAGCGACGCGACCACCTGGCCGCGCTGCGCGACCGGTGCCTGCTGAGCCTCGGCTTCTTCGCCGGCCTGCGCCGCGAGGAACTGGCCGGCCTGCCGGTGGACCACGTGCAGCCGGTCCAGGAGGGACTGCGGCTGCTCATCGCCCGATCCAAGGCCGACCAGACCGGTCGCGGCCGCCACGTCGACCTGCCCGAAGCCCCCGCCGAGCTGGCCGCGATCTGCCCGGTGCGCACCACCGTCGCCTGGCTCGACGCCGCCGGCCGCCGCGAGCACCTGCACCGGCCCGGCCGCCGCCGCACCGGCACGATGCCGATGCTGTCCGGCATCAGCGTCGGCGCCCGGGTCCGCGCCACGGCGTTGAGCGACCGGTACGTCGCCGAGACCGTGAAGCAGGCCGCGCGGGACGCCGGTCAGCCGCCCGAGGTGGTCGACACCCTGGCCGGGCACAGCCTGCGGGCCGGCCTCGCCACCGCCCTCGAAGCCGCCGGCGTGCCCCAGACGGTCATCACCCGGATCCTCGGCCACGCCACCGGCACCACCGGCCGCTACATCCGGCACGCCTTCGACGGCGCCGCCCACCATGCCCTGTACACCTACGCCACCGGCGTCCTGGGCAGCATCTGACCCACCGCCGTGGATCAGTGGGGCGGCGACGCCGTCGCGCGATCACAAGCTAGTCGCGATCACAAGCTAGTATCGTCGCCGCCCAATCGAGGGCCGACAAGGCAATGGTGAGGGAGTATCCCGGCGGTGGCCGAGCAGCGCGGTGGTGTGAACAACGAGATCGGCAGTGTCCACCGACGCGGTATCGCGGTGTTCTTGGCCACGCACGGCCTCGCAGGGGTAGGTGTGCTCGGCGGCGACTTCGTGCCGGTGCGCCTGGCCTTCGAGACTGAGCAAGCCACCGACGATCTGTGCTGTGTGTCCGAGGCCGGAACCCGGATGTTCATCTCCGCTAAGCACACCTGCGGCAACGACGAGCAGAACTTCGGCGCCACCGTCAAACAATGGGTGAAGCAAGCACCCGCGCTCGCGCCTGATGACCTGCTTGTACTGGCCACCGCCGAACTGCGCGGTGATCTCAAGATGCTGCCTGCCGCGCTGGATCGGCGCCGCCGGGCCCCGGACACACCTGCACCCAGGTCCGAGCAGAAGGCTCTGGCCGCGCTCGAGAGGAAGATCGACGCGTGCACCGACGACCCAGTGGTGCGCGAGCGGGTTGTCGAGGCCGCGCACGTGCTCGTGGTCAATGTCGTCAAAGCCGGTGACGTCGACTTCGATCTCGGCGTCGCGCTGTTGCAGGGGTCGGTGGTCGCGAAAGGTCATGGCCGTGCTGCCGTCAAGGCGCTGGCAGAGGACTTCCACACTCAGGCCAGCACTGCGTTCGCCAGCGGCCTGGATGACTGGGTGAAGGTTCTGCGGGAGACTCCGATCGAGGTCTTCGCCGACGGTGAAGGCGCGGCCGGTGCCGCGGCAAACGCCCGCCACCTGGCGCTGTCCGCCTACCGGGACTGGCTGGGCGCCGAGGAGGGCCGCGTCAGCCTGTCGTTGCTGGCCGACGACCTGCCCGAGCTGATCGTTGCCGACCTTGCCGACGGGTTGCGGGTCGCCGTCGAGAGCGGTGGACGGCGCCGTGAGCGGGTGTCGTTGCTGGCGATGACCCGGCGCTGGCCGAGGCTGCTGCTCGCGGGCTTGCCCGGCATGGGTAAAAGCACTGCCCTGCGTCAGCTGGCCGCCCGGTGGGCAAAGACGCCCACCGCTGCCCTGCCCGTGCCGGTGTCCCTGCCTGTCGTTGCCGACCGTTGTGGGCGGGCCAGCGACGTGACACTGGGCGTGCTGTGCGAGGTCGCGGCTCAATACGCGCCGGTGGAGCACCGCAAGGTCTTGATGGCGTCGTTGGAACGCGCGTGCCATGCCGGTCACGCGGTGCTGCTGCTCGACGGGTTCGACGAGTGCGGAGCGCGGCGGAGCTGGATCGCCGACGGGCTACAGCGGATGCTGGCCGAACTACCGGCCGGGCTCGGTGTCGTGCTCAGCACCCGTGACAGCGGCCTTGCGGCTGCCCGAAAACTTGGGCTGGCCCCAGTGGCGTTGGCGACGCCCGACAAGCTCGGCACTGTGATGCACCGACTGCTGCAGCACGTCGCCGACACCCACCAGGTCGATGAGGCGGACCGTGAGCGCTGGGTCGAGCTACGCCGCTCGTGGCTCGACGCAGCCCGGCAGGCCCACCCCGACATCGCCGACGTGCCGCTGCTGGCCACCATCATGACCTTGGTCGTGGCCAAATCGGCGACCATACCGGTCACACACGGCCGGGCCCAGCTGCTGAGAACGGCAGTGCAACAAAGCGTGCAGGACTGGGAGCATCACCGCCGCGGAAGTGTCGGCACCCGGCCCGGCCAGCCTACCGCGCAGCAACTGCTCGACGGATTTACCGCCATCGGTTCCCGGTTGATGGACTCAGGATCCGCCAGCCAGGCCCAGGTGCGACAGGCCATTGCCGCCATGCTCGCCAACGAGTGGGATATCCGTGCTGCGGGACCTGCGGGCGAACTCATCACACACATCCTGCAGTTCTGGGACCAGCACATGGGCGTGTTCGTCGATGCGGGCGACGGCGCCGTGCGGCCGCGCAGCCGAGTATTCGCCGAGATCGCCGCCGCTATGGCCGTGCGGTGGCTCGCCGACGCGCCGCTGCGGGAGTGGGTGAACACGGCGGTCGGGGACCCCGACCGCGACGTCACCCTGGCGCTCGCAGCAGAGCTGCATCCGAAGGTGCTGAACATACTGCTGCGCGACGAGCGCGAGCCTGGGTTCGCGACGCGAGCTCTACTGGCGGCAGACGTACTACGCCATGCCGCCGACGCCAGCAACCACGAGCTGCATGTCCTGGTTACCCTGCTAGCCGATGCCGCGGAGGAGTACCGTGACCTCGATCCGGACGGCGCGGCATCCGGCTGGCTGTGCATGGTGGCCTTGGCCGAGCTATCGCTGCCTACGGCTCTGCGCACAACACGCGAGCAGGCGCTTGAACGGCTATGTGCCGACGACCAGCAACGGGTGATCGTCACGGCGCTGGTGGCCCTGTCGGACGCCGCCACCGACGGAACCGCTTTGTGTCCGCCGCAGGTGGCGAGCGTCCGTGCCGCGTTGCAACTCCCTGGACGAACCCGCCGCATCTCTGACGAGGCTACGGACGCGGGCCTGGATCTGGATGCATTTGAGCGCTCGCTGCCAGGACATCTCCAGGTCGCGGCAGCGTCGATCCCCCATCTGAAAATTCTGGGCAGTGACATGGTGAACCGCGTTTACGATCTCGCCGGGCTCGCCACCGTCGAAACCTATTCCGATCTCGTCCAAGCCTTGGAGGACGCCGGCTACGACGTACCGATGCCATCGTGGCGGAAGACGATCAATGCCATCGTCGCGTACGCGCTACCCGAACTTTCCTGGGAGGAACGGCAGATGCCGCTGCTGGCATCTGCGGCTCGGTTCGCGGAAACCAGCCCCGAACTTTCGGCGCAGCAGCGGTGGCGGCTGCCTGAACTTGCCTGCCTGTTCAGCCTTCTGTACTTGCCAAAGGTGACAATTGGCGACGTCCGCGCGACCTTTGCTCCCGGTCAGGAGACGACACGCACCGAATGGCTCAGAGCTCTCGCCGTCGCGGCTGGCCTAGACCTGGCCCTAGTGGCCGCACAAGCTCGGGCCATGATCGCCGAACTCCACAACGCGGCTGTGCCCCGAGTCACCGATTTCCTCGAGGTGCCGGTCGCCGGACCCATGCCGGCATGGGATGCAAGCCGTCTCGGCGAACGGGAACGTAGCGCCCTACTCGCGGCGATTACCTCTGACTCCGGTTGGATGGCGCAGTCGGCGAACCGAATCCTCCAAGATCGCACCGCCAATGCGGTCGACTGAAAGTCGATGCACCTTGATAAGACATCCGGATTTGCCGCGATCCGGGCGGCGGCACCGACCGGTTTTATTGCGGTCCATGCGTGCCTGGTAAAGCCCTGGCTCGGTCTCAGGTCTTGCCCGGTCTGCGTCTGAAACGCGGCGAGGGTGCGCTCGTGCCGGCCATCGTCCGTCGCGTCTGTTCATCACTAACGCTTCGGCCAACTGACGTCGAGTACGTAGACTCTTACGTCGAACTGGGGCGCCACTTCCGTGGCCCAGCGCCGCATGTCGTCGAGGAGTTCCTGCTTGTCGGCGTACTTCCGTGACCCGGAGGTGCGTTGTTCGGGCGGAATCCAGTACACGAGATAGATGCCGTGTCGCTGGCTTGTCGCAGCCAGGTATCGCTGTACGAGCTGATCTCGTAGCGCGGTGGGCACCTCGTCGTTGGTGACGAGCTTCGCCTCGACGATCGCTTCGGCGACTCCGGCGGGAACTGTGTTGGTGGGAGCGCCTGCGGTCAGATCGATGCGTGTGCCGGAGCCCTTGACCGCGATGCGCTCGACCTGGGGCTCTCGGGCGAGGATGACGCGATCCCGACCGAGCTGGTCGGTCAGGCGGCGCCGCAACCAGTCGGTGATGTCGTCCTCGCTGCCGAGGTTCTTACCGTTCGGCGACCACAGGTCGCGGAAGCCGTTGTTGCGCGAGAGTTCGTGCTGCAGGTCGTCGAGGTGGTCCAGCAGAGCACTGATCAGGTCGGCGGAGTTGCGGATAAGCCGCAGATCCGAGCGGCCGAGCAGGTCGAGCAAGCCGGTCGGGTCGACGCGGGCCTGGGCCTTGCCGGCCGCGGCCTGGCGGGCCTGGCGCAGGTGGTGGCGGATGAGTGTCTGCGCATGAAACGGCTGCCCGTCGGCCAGCACCTTGAGTTCTGTGACGAGGCCGCGCATGGCCATTCTCTCGACCGCATGGTTGCACATGCGGGCTTCTCGCTGCGTCGGGCTGTCGAACGAGCCCTCGGTCTCCGGCGGTGGGTCAGCATGCGCGAGTCGACCGAGCAGGAGGCGGGTCAGGTCGGCCAGGCTGCCGTCGTCGACCGTGTCCAGCGGCAGACCCTCGAGGAGTTCTAGGAATACCCAGGGCGGGGTCGGCTCGTTCAGCAGGCGGTTGATCGTGCCACTAGTGTCGGCGTGGGCGAGGTGCCGGTTCGCGGCGCGGGACAGCTGCGAGTTGTCGTCGTTCGCCACCGATCTGGCCGCGACCACGGCGACGTCCGGGTCATGCTCGATCAGGAAGGCGAGTACGTCGGCGTTCTGGTCGTCGGGGTAGCGGCGCTGCGTCAAGATGGCGGCCAGCTCGGGCACCAGGTTTCGGGCGAAGTACTCGTAGAGGG
This sequence comes from Micromonospora sicca, assembly GCF_003172935.1. Classification (GTDB taxonomy): domain Bacteria; phylum Actinomycetota; class Actinomycetes; order Mycobacteriales; family Micromonosporaceae; genus Micromonospora; species Micromonospora sicca. The sequence goes on from NZ_QGKS01000479.1 coordinate 5,414, forward strand.
GTGTGCGTCGCCATTCGGCGCGGCTGTCGAGCGCGGTCTGGACGGCAGTGCGAATCTCGGCCTTCGCCTCGGTGGGGGCGAGTTCGACGAGGTCCCCGAGTAGGTCCGTATTGCCGTAGGCCCAGGCGTTCGCGATGGCGGGCGCCCACCGCGCCCACGTTGTCAGCGGGAGGTCGCCGAGGCGCTCTGGCGCGTGGCGGGCCAGCGTGGTCAGCAGGTAGACCCCGGACCAGTCGCGGACGACGTCGAGTCCGACCGAGGTCTTGCCTAGCCAAAGGCTCGGGTCGGGCGAATGACCCGTGACGTACTCCAGGCCCCGGTCGAGGACCTCTCGCTGCTCTTCGGCGGTCAGCAGCGACCAGTTCCGTCTGGCAGTGAGATCGCAGGACAGTAGCGGTTCCGGTTGGTTAGGTGGCACCAGGGCGATCGGGATGTCGGTCCATGCGGCGAGGTTCTGGCGGGCAGCCGAGATCGCTGCTTGCAGTGCCGTACGGTCGGGCCGGTCGTCGGTTTCCTGCTCGTCGATGTCCTGCTCGTCGTCTGGCGGGGCAGGCGGGGCAATCAGCCTCTGAAGGCATCGGGCCAGGACGTCGTGGCCGGTGGCTCGTTCATCGTCGATGGCTTCCGTCAGCCAGTCGATGTCGTCGGCGGTGACGAGCTCGAGTTGGAGTAGGACTGGCCATCGGTGTTCGTCGAGTCGCGCCGCGACGGCGACGGCGAGATGTCGGCGCTGGGCGGTGTCTAGCGCCCAGCGCACGCGGCGGATGTGTCCGGCCAGGTAAACGAGGAGCTCGGCCAATGATCCCCGCACTGCCGGGTCATCCGATGCGCCAACGGCGTGCGCCGCGATCCGAACCCACAAGTCGCTCAACCATCGGCGGGACTCGACGGAGAACTGGGGCTGGAGAGTTGCACGCGCCCAGGTGAGAAGCTCGGGCAGATCGGCGTTCGGAACTCTGGCGGGGAAGTCCCGGAGGAATTTTTGATACGCGCCGATGAAGTGGAGACGCCGCGGCCGGGTGACGAAGGGCAGCAGCCGGGTGATGGTCATGTGCTGCGGGTAGAGCCCGTCAAGCAGTCCGGCCCGTAGCTCGTCGTCTGGGTCCGCGTCTGGGTCGAGCTTCAGGCCGTCGAGCAGGGCGGACCGCTCGGGCGCTGACCCTAGCTCGGTCACCACGGCGATCGCCTGCCTGCGTGCCCAGGACGGAAGCCGGTCGTCGAGCGCGATCGTCAATGCCGCGGGGGCGGCCGCCGAGATTCGTCCGGCCAGGGCAAGCCGGCAGATCCACCACGCCTCGAAAGACTGGTCTACCGCGGCCGCCAGCCGGTCGGTGAGCTGCCGCGCCAGCTCCGGGTGGACGACGACCGACAGGTCCAGTGACCACCGCGGCGGCGCGTCGTGCTCCCGCGAATCCGCGAGCAGCGCGTCCACGACCGCCGCCCGCGCGGCCGGCGGCAGGTCGACCTCGGACTCGACCAGGGTCGCTGCGTTGGCGGGCGCCACCATGTCGGCGAGCTCCGGGCGCAGTGCCACCATCCATGCCGCGACCGCGACCATCGAGCGCGGCAGCACCCCATCGGTCAGGCCGAGCAGGGCGGCGACCTGGGGCCGCGTGGGCGCTCGATCCACGACGTATTTCGCGGCGAGATAGTCGACGTACTCCTGGTGCCGAAAGGCGACAGTGTCCCGCGGCGCGGTGTCGAACAAGGCGCTGCCCAGCACCTCCGCGTAGACCTCGCCGCCGATCGTGACGTCGGGGCGATCCGGCTCTGGCATGGTCGGTAGCTCGGCGATCGCGACGGCGGCCTGACCCGGGTCGGTGCGGAACGCGAATCGGCCGACCCCGCCGAACGCAGCGAAGACGGCCAGCCGGCCGGCCGTCCGGCGCCGCACGTCCGCGCCCGTCCGCAAAGGCTGGCGAACGTTCTCCCGCTCGGTCAGCAGCCGCTGGACCTCTGACTCCAGGGTGTCCGCCCGTCGGCCGGGAAGACGACCCGTCTCCTGCCACTGCCGGCCCGCCGCGATGAAGTGCAACAGCGAGGCGCTCAACCGGGTACGGCCCGCCCCAGCCAGCGCGTCCAGAAAGCCCTCGTCAACATGGAGGGAGGCGAGCAGGTGGCGGGCCGCGTCACGCGTCATCGGCAGCAGGCGCAGTTTCTCGACATTCTTGACGCCTTCGACAAATGCACTGGTCCACGCCGAAGGGCGGCATGCGAGCCGCCACTGGACCCCATCGGTCCCAGGTCCGGCCATCGCCCGGTTCACCAGCCGGACAAGGGCCGGCTCGGTAAGCAGGGCCTCATCCAGAGAATCGAGGTAGATAGGTTTCCCGCACGCGGTCGCCGCACCGATCACCCGGCCGATGTCGGCGCCCCGGAGCCCGACGAGGTCGACCTCGATGCCGTCCTCCCGCCGCCGCAGACCGTCTAGGACGACCGACTTTCCGACGCCGCCTGGCGCGAGCAAGATAAAACTCCCCGGCCGGCCAGCGAGCTCGCCGGCCGGCGTGATGCCGGTGGTCGCGCCGGCGTCAAGAAAGCCGTCGCCGTCAAGCGCCGTGTGCTCCTCGTCCGCGTCCTTGACATGACGTTCGACTGCGCCGATGGTCAACAGCCCCTCCGCTCCGCGTGGCGCATTCATCCTAGAAAGGACGGCGATTGGCGGCCAAACCGAGCAATGGCCTCAGCGGGTTCCACGCGGCGGAAGACCACCGACGCGCAGCGTGCTCTTCTGCCACAGACAAACGCGTGTTGCTGCTGCCTTGACGCTCCGCCTCCGCTCCGGCTGGTGGTAGCTGATCACGCCTGCGGACGCTGCCGGCCGTACGCCGACGCATGCTTTGACCGGCTCAGCGCTGGTCACCCGCCTCAGCGCCGCCAGACTGATCCGATCTGCGAACGGCAGCGGCGCTGTGGCCCCGACGTCCGCTCTGGCCGACAGGGCAGCTCAGCCGTAGCAGCCGGTCCCGCCCCGGATGGGGACTGCTCTCGCTTCTGTGCAGGTTGAGGCGGCGCCTCGACGGCGGGAGACATTCGTTCGCCGATGCGGCTCTGGCCGGGGTGGAGCGGGCTTTGTAGTAGCAGCGCCTCTGCTCGCTGGGGGTCTGTCGCCTAGGTGACAGTTCGCCCGGTCAGGGCATGTGCGTGAGGCACACTCCCCCCGAGCAGTCACGCGGACCGTGAGTGCTCCGACAACTACCGATTGCGGCGCAGGTGGCAATTGCGGGCTGGTGATGTCGGCGCTTCGGCAGCCGATCTCGTTGTGGCGGCGAAGCCGCCTGATGATGCTGGAGCCCGGACGGCAGACCAGTACGAGTGGCAGGCGGTGATGGCTGCCGCTGATGGCCTGAGCCTGTATCTGACGGCCCTCGACGCGCACGGCAACCTCGCCGATGGCGACGACGGCCGGCTGCTCTGCGAGTATCACGAGGACTGGGTCGCCCTACGTAACGGGGATGCGGAACTGGTGTCCGCGAAACATCCCGGGCTGACCTTCGGCGCCTACAGCACCCTCAACTCGTTGGCCGGAGACGGTGGGGTCGCGCACCTATTCAACCGCTGGCTGGCGATGCAGGAGAAGCCCACATGCCGGCTGGTCACCACTGCGGGCATGTCCGGAGAACCTCAGCAGCTCATCAAGCTCGCTGAGGTCGCTCGCGGCCGGCGTGTCACCGGCGAGACGTACATCGCCGGCGGCCCTGAGATCACGCTGCTCACCAGCTTCGGCAAGAGCTTGCTCAAGCACTGTGACGGCCTCGCCACCCGGTGGAAACCACCCGACGGCGGTGAGCCGGAGGTGCTGCCCGAGCATCGCGAGCAGATCACCCGCTTCCTGTCGATGTTCACGGTGCAGGACAGCGTGACCCGTAAGTACGCTCCGCACGCGGCGCCGTCGATGTACGCGCAGCCAGTGCTGGACAAGCTAGGTAGCGCCGCTCCCGCCGGTGCGGTGTGGGAGGCCGTTCTCGCCCTGTTCCGCGTCCGCATGCGCGCGTCGGGGCCGACGCCGACCGGTGGCCTACCGACGGTCCTGGCCTTCCCCATGGGCGGCGCGGCGTCCACATCCGGTGACCGTGAGACCGAGTTGACCAGCCGCATCGTGACGCTAACGGACATCGATCTGGCCATCCGGACGGCGATCGCGCACCCGACGGGCTTTGCGCCGCTGCCGCGGTTGGTGCGCACCAGCCGGTTGGCCATCAAGATGGAGGTCGGGGGCTGCTCCGACAACACGGTGGAACGCGCGGAGCAGCTCCGGTCAGACTGGGCCGAGCATTGGCGTGACTCACTGGCATTCGATCCGGCAGCGCGTGCCCGTCAACAGCGGCTGAACCGGGCGCTACTGCGGATCAACGACGCGGCGACTGAGCAGGTGAAACGGCCAGGCACCGCCTGGGGCCCGCAGTTGTGGAGGGAGCTTGAGGCCGCGCTGGACCGGCAGCAGCGCACCCTGCCGGATGACATGGACGTCGACCTGGCGCTCGGTGGGCTGTGTGAGCTTTCCAATCGGTGCCAGGTGTGGTTCAGCGAGGGTTTTGACGTCGCAAGCGAGCAGGCGCGCCGGCGCCCGGTGGGAGGAGGGGGCAGCTGATGAGCATGCACGCTGCGGATGCCGCCGACCTGGCGTTGCTGCGCGAGGACCTCGCCTACCACCAGACCCGCGTGTTTCTGCTCGTGACCGCCGTCGCGGCCGAGACGGGCCACCAACGAAGGCTGGACGGCCTGACGAAGCTGGCCAAGCTCGACTTCCTGTTGCGGTACCCGGCCTTGGCCAGCACCGTGCTGGACTCCCTGGAGCCGGCAGATCCCCGGCTGCATCTGGCGGAGGAAGACAGGTTTGACCCCACCGCCGTGGAAGCACCCATGACCCGGTACAAGTACGGCCCGTGGGACGACCGCTACTACATGATCATCGGCGCGCTTGTCGGTCGTGGGCTCCTGCGGTATGCCCCCGGCAGGAAAGGCAGCGTCGCGCTCGCGCCCACGCCCAAGGGCAAGAGGCACGCCGCCGCGATCGCCGCCACCGCGCCGTGGTCGGAGATCGCCGAACGCGGCCAGGTGATCGCGCAGGCGTCGACAGGACTGACAGGCAACGCGTTGAAGGACCTGATCTACCAGAGGCTGGCTGACCTGATGGACCGACCGCACCGACAGGTGATCCGTTGACCACGACGTTCCGGCTCAACGCCGTCATCTTGGACACCGTCGAAGGACCGGTCAGGTATACGTTCCCCGCGGACTTGACCATCCTCGCCGGGCCGACCGGCGTCGGGAAAACCACTTTGCTGGAGGCCGTGAAGTTCGGATTCGGGTGTGACGGGATGCTGGCGCCCGTGATCACCGAGAGCGTGCACGACATCAGCGTCGACGTGACCGTCGGCGCCGAACGTTACCTGCTCGTGCGCAGCGTCGATGCGGTCAAACGCCGGGCCGTGCGAGTCACCGATGTCAAGACCCGCGAGCGGCTGCCTGATCACGGCGCGGACGCCCGTGAGTCGCCCAGCGTGTCCGGTCTGTTGATGCGGGCGTTGGGCTTCGCCGAGGACATGCGCGCGGCCGCCAGAACCGCCGGTAGCACCAATGCCGGCGCCCGCATCACCTTCGCCGACGTTTTCTCCTACCTGTATGTCCCGCAAGCCGACATGAACCGCGACATTGCGCGCAGCCAGGACACCTACCTCGCGCCGAAACGCAAAGCCGTTTTCGAGTTGCTGTTCGGTCTCACCGACGAAGCCGTGCTGGCGCTGCGTTCCGAACTCACGACGCTCAACAGGCAGGTTGACGACGCGCGCCGCGAAACCGCGACGATCCGCGACTTCCTGTCCACGACGAACACCACCAGCAAGCAAGAAGCGCTCAGCGCTCAAGGCGACGCCCGCAACGCGCAAATCGCCGCCGAGGCGTCGTTGCGGGTGCTGCGCAACGAGATCAGCCCGGTCGCCGACCGCGAGACGCAAGTGATACGGGATCTGCTCTACGACGCAGAACGCCGGCTCGCCGAGGCCAAGGCGACCGTCCAGGCGTTGATCAGGCAGCGAGCCGACCTGACCGCCGAACGACGCCGCGTCGAAGGCGACCTCGCCCGGTTGCACCGCATGCGCGACGCCGGCGACCGCATCGCCAACATCGAGTTCGTCACGTGCCCCCGGTGCCTGCAGTCGCTGACCGACAGAGCAGTCCCCGAGGGCGCCTGCCGGTTGTGCTTACAGCCCGACCCGGTCACGCCGGACTCCGACACCGACCAGTACGAGCAGCGACAGCTCACCGGCCAACTGCACGAGATGAGCGACCAACTGGCTCTGCTCACCGAGCAGCTCGCCGCCACCAGCGTCGCTGTCGCCGAGCGCGAGGGCCTGGTCAAAGACCTCACCGCCACGATCGAACAGCGCACGTCCACGCGCGTCAGTCCGCGCCTGCAGGCCTTCACCGACGCCTCCACCAGCCTCGCCTACGCCCAGGCGCGCCAGCGGGAACTCGAGGGCGTGCTGCGACAGTGGGACCGTGTCGATGACCTCACCACCGCCGAACAGCAGCGCACCGCCGAGCGGGACAGAGTCAACGCGGAGATTCAACGCCGGGAAGCAGCTATCGATGAGCGGCGTCACGCCATCATCGACGCGCTCACCGCAGAGTTCAACCGGGCGCTACGCAGCATCGGCGTGCCCAGCATCAAAACCGCGCACATCCACCCCACCAACTACCTGCCCATCCTCAACGGCCAGCCCTACACCAAGGTCAGCCGCGGTGGCGGCATCATCACCGCCGTGCAAATCGCTTACTGGACGTCGATCCTGTACGTCGTGGTCAGCCGCGGTGACACTTATTACCCGTCGTTTCTGCTCATCGACAGCCCCCGCATGGCGCTGAACTCCGCCACCGGCATCTCCGCCGCCCTCTACAGCCGGCTGCGGGACCTCGCAGCAGCCAGGCCCGGCAAGCTGCAGATGATCGTCGCGGACAACGAACTCCCCGAGGTGGTAGAGCGCGACTTCGCCGAGCTGGATTTCGACTACCCGCATCCAACCGTGGCCACCATCGCCCACCCTGGACCCAACGCCGTGCAGACGCTCGGCGACCGCACCGATTCCTAGTCCCCGTAGGCACCGACCATCAGATGATCATATGTCGGTTGGGGTGACCTGCTGGATCAGTGCGTGCTGGGGCTGCGCCAACACGTGCGATACCCGGTGGAACGTCGTGACGTCCGCTCGCTGCCCGCTCAGCCACGCCCTGCTTTGCAGCGAGACCTGTTCGCCGACACCATGCCGCGATTCGGTGATGACAGTAGGCCTGCGCAGTGGTTACGGTGGGCCTCTCGACGGTGGGAGGTGCAGCCGTGAGCGTTCGGTTGATCGATTACGGTGCCGCCGGATCCCAGGGCGGCTCGGTCGCCGCGCTTCGGGCGGCCGTAGCAGCCCGGTCACCGACATGCGCTGTGCCGCTTGACGGTCACCGGTCGCCCCGCGGTTCGCGGTAGAGCGGGGCCCGGCATGTCACGCCCGCAGGCCGCCGCCCCGAGGCAGGGGCGCCTGGCGGCGGGGCAGGTCGACGTCAGCTTCGTCGGCGATGACGGGCAGGACCGCAGGGAGCCGCTGGACCAGTGCTGGATGCAGCCGTTCGAGGCCGCCCGCACGGTAAACCGGACACGGTCGAAGCGGGGTTCGAAGGGTTTCGCCGGGTTGTGGTGGTTCGCCACGACCGCGGATCACGTCGGCTACGAATCGTGGCTGCAGCGGGATCATGTCATGGCATGGGACTTCGACCCGACGGTCATGTCGCTGACGCCACGGCCGTTGCGCCTGACCTGGCAGCGCGACGGCAAGACCGTCACCCATACACCGGACTTCTTCGCACGCCTGCGCGACGGCACGGCGGTGGTGATCGAGGTGCGGTCGCAGCGTCGACGCGGACGCGACGCGCAGCCGATGGGTGAACCGATCGCGTACGCGTGTCAGGAGGTCGGTTGGACGGTGTGGCGCGTCGACGTCATGGATCCGGTACGGACGGCGAACCTGCGCTGGCTGTCGGGCTATCGGCATCCCCGCTGCCACGACGCCCGGCGGGCGGCTAGCCTGCAACGCGTGTTCGCCGACGGCGCGGCGCTGATGGACGGCGCGCGTCAGGTCGGGGATCCCATCGCCGTGCTGCCCACGCTGTTTCATCTGCTCTGGCGACAGGTACTGCAAACCGACCTGGACGAGGCACCTCTCGGCGCGGGGTCGCTGGTGCGCGGCGGCGCCTGATGGCAGGGGTGTCGCGACCGCGGATGTTGCGGGCCGGTGATGAGGTCCGGTTACGGGGCGCGCGGTACACGGTGGCGTCGGTGACGGGCAGCGGAGTGCGGCTGGAGGACGTCGTCGGCGCGCAGACGACCCTGCCGCTGGGCGAGGTGCTCACCGGCCGTGATTTGGAATGGGTGTCCACGCCGCGCGGTGCCGCTCCCCTGCCCCCGGCTGGGCTGCTCGAGGTCGTGCCCGAGCCGGTGGTGGCGCGTGCGCGGTGGTGGGAACGGCACCTGATCGAGCTGCTGACCGGTGTGGCGCCGGATGCGGCACCCGAATCGACGCCACAGTCTGGGTACGATCCGCGCCGGCACACGCTGCGCCAGCGTGAGCTGGCCAAGCTGACCGAGCTGCGGGCGGCGGGTCACTCTGTCAGCTTCACCACGCTCAAACGGCTGCGGTCGGCGTATGAGCAGCAAGGGCTGTGGGGCTTGGTCGACCAGCGCTATGCGCGAGTGTCTGGCCCCACCGGCCGAGTTGACCAACGGGTTGTCGCCGCGACAGTGCAAGCAATCGACGAGGAGACCAACCGTTCGACGGGAACGGTGGGCAGGCTTGCGCGACGGGTCACGCAGATCCTGGCCGCCGAGCACGGCAGCGCCGCTCCGGCGCTGCCGTCGCCGGCGACGTTCTACCGCCTGGTCGGCAGGTTGTCGCAGGGACGGCATACGTTCGGCTCTGCCAAGACCCGCCGGTCGCTGGCCAAGACCCCGAAGGGCCCGTTCGGGTCGGTGTCGGCGCTGCGGCCCGGGCAGTGGGTACAGATCGACTCCACCACGATCGATGTGCGGGTGGTGCTGGACAACGGTGTGATCGACCGAGCGGAGTTGACGTGGATGGACGACGCTGCCACGCGCGGCATCCCGGCGGCAGTGTTGCGTCCTACGACCAAGGCCGCCGACGCGGCGGTGCTGCTGGCACGGTCGCTGACACCGGAGCCGATGCGCCCGGGCTGGGTCGACGCGGTTCGCATGTCGCGGTCGGTGCTGCCGCACCGTCGCCTAGCCGCCCTGGACGACCAGCTGGCGTACGCCGCCGCCCGGCCGGTGATCGTTCCGGAAAACATCGTCTGCGACAACGGCAACGTATACGTGTCGCAGACCTTCCGCACGGCGTGCCGGGCGATGGGCATCAACTTCCAGCCCACCCACCTGGGCTCGCCTTGGGAGAACAACGTCGTCGAGCGCAGCTTCAACTCCGTGGGCACCCTGTTCGCCCAGTACGTCGCCGGCTACGTCGGGCGCAGCGTTGAACACCGCGGCAGGAATGCCGAGAAGAAGGCGGTGTGGTCGATCGTCGAGCTGCAGGCGCTGTTGGACGAGTGGATCGTCACGGTCTGGCAGAACAGGCCGCATGACGGGCTGCGCAACCCGCTGACCCCGGACACGGCCCTGACACCTAACGAGCAGTACGCCGCGTTGGTCGAGGTTGCCGGCTACGTGCCCGTCGCGTTAGGCGCCGAGGACTACATCGAATTGCTTCCGGTGTCCTGGAGGACCATTGGCCGCTCCGGGATCAAACTCAACCGGCGCACCTACGACGACGAGGCGCTCAACGACCTGCGTGGCGAGCCCTCCGGGGTCCTAGCGAAACAGGACCGATGGGAGGTGCACTTCGACCCGTACGACATCACCCGCATCTGGGTCCGCAACCACCGTCACGGCGGCTGGATCACCGTCAGCTGGAGACACCTGCGCAGCGCCCCGGTGCCGTTCGGCGAGTTGGCGTGGCAGCACGCCCGCAGCATCCTGCGGCGCCGCGGCGAGGACATGGCCACCGAGGCGGAGATCGCCTCGGCCGCCGCGCAGCTGCTTGACCGGGCTGAACAAGGCCCCGCGCCAAAGGCCGCCAAGCCGCGGGATCGACGCGTCGCCGGCCGCACCCGCTCCACGAACACACCCTCAGGCCCCCGCCCGGACCCACCAGACGAGCAGGACGCGGCGCCGGGCGTTGCCGCCGCGCGTGAAGGCAACCCAGAACCGCTAGCGGAGGTGATCCCCCTGCCGCTGTTCGACGCCCGCGAGGAGGCCCGCAAGTGGAGTTTCTGAACGACGTCAGCCAACTGGAAGACCAGCTGCAACCCACCACCACGGTGGAGGGCTGGCAGCGGTTCGTCGAAGCCGATCCCGCCGACGTCGCGCTGCTGCCCAAGGGCGACTGGTCGACACTGACCGCGCAGCAGCGTCTGATCTATGACGAGGCGCGGATCGCCTACCACGCCGAACTGGTCGTGGTCACCACGTCCGCGATCCGCGAGATCACCAACCAAGGTCGGCTGCTGACGCTGCTCAACCAACGGGAGAAGGGCGCCCGCCGCGGGTTGATCGTCTCCGGTGCGGCGGCGACCGGCAAGACCACCGCCATCAAACAGCTCGGCCGGCTCCACGAACTGCGCACCAGAGCCCGATATTCCGACACCGAACGCATCCCCGTGGTCTACGTGACGGCACCCCCGAAAGGCTCGCCGCGGAAGCTGGCAATGGAATTCGCACGGTTCCTCGGCCTGCCCAGAGTCGCGTCCCGGGCCAACGCCACCGACATCGCCGACGCCGTTTGCCGGATTCTCATCGACGTGCGATGCGAAATTGTCATCGTCGATGAGCTCCACAACATCAACATGGCGACCACCGTGGGCGAGGACCACTCCGACCATATGAAGTACCTCACCGAGCACCTGCCCGCGACGTTCATCTACGCCGGCATCGACATCGAACGGTCCGGGATGTTCACCGGCGTACGCGGCCGGCAGCTCGCCGGACGCTGCGTCCTGGTCAACACCGGCCCGTTTCCCTACCACGACGAGTGGAAACAGCTCGTCGCCAGCATGGAAAGCGCGCTGCGACTGCACCACCACAAGCCCGGCACGCTGACCTCGTCGGCGAAGTACCTGCACAGTCGCACTGGCGGCATGATCGGCAGCCTGTCCCACCTCATCCGCGCCGCGGCGATACGCGCGATCCTCGACGGCACCGAGACCATCTCGCGGGCCGCGATGGACGCGGTGCGCATTGACCACGCCGCCGAGTCCTCCGCCCGCCGCGCCGGTTCGCGACAATGATCCCGGCAACCGCCGACTGGGGGCAGCCGCGGCTTCGGCGGCTGCCCAGACGCATCGCCCCGGTACACGACGAGACGCTCGAGTCGTACATCGGCCGGCTCGCGACGAGAAACTATCTGTCCCGCGTTGACCTCGCGGCCCACCTGACGCCGCGGCGCCAGGGCAGCCGCCGCGGAGTCATCGCGTCGGAGTCTCTCGCGGCGGTCACCGGATTCGCCGAACCGCGGCTGGCCTACGCCTTGCCGGAGATCCGCCAGCGCGTCCCGTACCGCTACGCGCCGCCGATGATTGGACAGGTCGTCGGCAGCTACCCCAACCGGCGACATCCGTCATGCCGAAGGTGCGCGGGCGCCACCGGCCCCGTGACGATCTGGGCACGATGCGACTACAACGTCTGCGTCCGTCACCAGCTGTGGCTCGGCGACGGTGTCTCGCAGCCACGCGACCAGGTCGACGTGGCCGACATGCCCGAGATTGTCCAGGCGCAGGTGCGGCTGCGGCGGCTCATCCGCCGCCGCGGTTACCCCCGCGTGCGCTTCTACTTCTCCGACGCCTGCGAGATCGAACACTGGGGCTCGCGCAACCCGTTTGCTCTGACCCCACGCAACGAGCGCATGAGGCGTCTGCACGCCCGCGAGCACGCGGAGTTCCTGCCCTTGTCCTACGGCTACGCGGCGCAGTACCCCGAGGTCGTCGATCTTGTCCGTGATCTCCTCAGCGTTCTGGCGTCGCATGGCCACGTCGAGCGAGATCGCGGACCGCTTCCGCTTTTACGACGAGATCCTCAAGGGAAATCCACCGCACCCCTCCAGGTACAGCCACGGTGGACTCGCCTCATGGATCAACCACGAGCGACACCCAACCGGGCCCGCCGACCCCGACGGCGAGCGGACCCTGCGCCGGCTGTACCTCAGCACCGCCGGAGTGCTGCGACTGTACGACCCCGCAGCCGATGCACCTCACCGTCCGCACGGAGCGCAAGCATGACTACCATGACCGCCATCGCTCCCCCACCCGGGACCGGACCCTGGACCCTAGAGCTAAGACCAAAGTGACCTCTCCCTACGAGCGGCTCTCTTCGTCACCGAGTGGCGGCTGCTGCCGGTGACGACTTCGCGCGTGACCTAAAACCCACTGTTAAGATGGTCTCGCAGGACGCCCACGGGCTCCCGCGCCCGCCGAGAGACCCGCTCCCGCGGGTCTCTCGTGCGCTGTCGCAGTCTTTCGGCGGACGGGCGTGGACGTCGTCGCGTAGGCATCAGCACCGAAAGCGGTAGACCTCGTAGCCGGCGAGGGTGACGTTGCGGCTGCCGGCCGCCGTGCGGGGCGTGTGCGGGTGGAGGCAGCCCAACCCGCCGGTGGCGCAGTGCCTGATGCCATCGACCGCCACTGCGAAGCGACCCCCGCTAGCCTTCCGGCCTCAGCCCGTCAAGAGCCACAACCGTTGCAACTCACCACACTTGCTCCGGCCACACAGGCAGCCCTGCTCCGCGAAGCCCAGACCTGTTCGGTGCGAAGCCCTGGACTCGAAGTCCGCACTTGGCCCGAGATAATGAGAAAGCTTCCACCTGGCCCGAGATAATGAGAGCCATGACTCTTCAAGGATTCTCACTAACTTGGGCCACTGCAGATCAAGAGCCATCCGCGTGGCCCAGGTCAACTGAGAAATGACACCGGTGTCTGCCGTTTCTCAGTTGACCTGGGCCATTCTCAATAACTTGGGCCATCTCTCGAGTCTTCTCATTAAGTTGGGCCACCGAGGCTGCGTCCGGCCCCAATGCCGCGTAGCCTAAGTTGATCATGGTGTTGGGTGGGTATCCGGGGGTCTGCGGCGTGGCGGGATGACGCCGATGGTCCTGACCGTTTTGATCACGGGTCATGGCGGCGGATGTGGTGGGTCG
>NZ_QGKS01000254.1 GCF_003172935.1 Micromonospora sicca
CGGTCTACTTCGCCCGCCCGCACTCACCCTGGCAACGTGGCAGCAACGAGAACGCCAACCGGATCCTGCGCGAGTACTTCCCCAAGGGCGTCCCCATCACCTCCGACCCGAAATACCTCGCGATGGTGGCTTCCGAGATCAATGACCGACCGCGTAAGATCCACGGCTGGAAGAAGCCCTCCGAGATATTCACCGAACTCGTCGAGGCAAATGCTTCCACTGGCTGAACCCGCCGAGTGCTTCCTGGCCGTCGCGGCCGTAGGCACAGGAGTACCTGCGCCTTGTATCGGTCTCGTCGACCGGCTGTTCCTCGGCGCTCAGCTTCGTGTCGGCGGATCCGCCGAGCACCTTCACGGTTACTTCGGCGGGCAGCAGCTTGCAAGCAGAGGTGATCTCCGCGAGCCGAGCCGGTGCGCTGACTTGCGGCGCGCTCGACGTTGGCGCTTCCCAGGTAACCCCAGCATCCGCCTGCTGCCCGCCACTGCCGCAGGCCGACCCGGTGAGCAGCACCGCTGCCATCGCCGCGGCCATCTCGGCCGAACGACGGGTCCTGCCTCGCTTCATCAACATCGTGCACCTCCTGATCTTCAGGGGGCTGACTCTAACGAGTTCGACCTGTGGGAACAGAAGGAGTTTGTGGCAATGCTCACGAAATTCCCCAATGGCTCCGAGAGTCCACGATCACTGTTGAGGGGTCGCACGTGAAAGCCGCTCGCGAACGCCTCTGGCAGCGGCAGAAGTGGATGTTTGCAAGGGTGCGTCTCCGTGTGCGTTGCGCTTCGCCTCGATAGCCCGCTTCTGTCGATCGTGTTGCCGCGTTCTGCGGGGAGCGGCACGAGCGTGGGCAGGAACCCTTCCTACTTGTCGTGCTGTCGGCGCACCATCTCGCTGATCCAGATGGGCGCGAACGGAGACGTGCAGTTCGGGGGAGTCGGGTAGTCCTCGAGCACCTTCAGGCGCTCGCCGATGTCGATTGCACGGGCGCGGTGCTCGGCGTGCTCGATCCCGATCTGAGCCAGGCAGTGGTTCATCGCCCACTGCAGGCGGTCCGGGGCGTCTTTCATCTCCGACTCGATGACGTCGAGCAGTCCTGCGAGGTCGAGGCCCTCGGGCTTCTTGGCCACGCGTTCGGTGGTCAGCGCCCAGCCGGCACTCGCGACCACTGGATCCGGATCGGCGGACCAGGCCAGGCGCAGCTGTTCGGAGTGCGGGTTCTTCTTCACCACGTAGTTCACGAGCCAGTCGTGCACCTTGGGGGTGCGCGCCTCGCGCAACATGACGTCCAACTCGTCACGCTCGAACGCCTTCGGACGGCAGATCAGGATCGCCAGCAGTCTCGCCGCGGTGTCAGCCGTCTCCCAGAGCTGACACGCGAGTTCCTGCTGCGTCTTCAGCCGCTTCGCGAGCGCACGCAGTTTGCTGAGGTTCACACCGTGATCGTCACCGTGTTTCCCGTTCACCTCGCGTGTCTTCGGGTCCTCGAGCTCGGCCAGCTCGGCCATCACCTCGGCCACCGTCGTCTCGCCCACCTCAGCCTCCTGACCATCACGTGTGAGATTCAGCGTCTCTGGTTTCCTATGTGATCCTCAGCGAGGCGGATGTTTCGCCGGTGCGAGCGTCCCGGTCGGTGATCGGGGTGGCGTGCACGTGGCGGTGGAAGCCGCGGCCGAGGACTGCCCCGCGAACCCGGTGTGGGTGTCGCGGGGCGGTGGTGGGAACCGTGTGCGGCACCTGGCGAACCGGCCCTGACGGCTGGGTTTCCTGGGGTGTCCGTCCCGCCGGACGCTTGCCGGCAGTTCCCGGTGGGGAGCCTGCCGGGGCGGGAACCTGCCGTCGCAAGGGCAGCAGGCGTGAAGCCTTGACCGCTGCAGGTCGGACCTGCCTCCGGGTAGGTGCGGTCTTACGTCGATCCCGCACCGGCCTGATCGTGGCGGCTCGGGTAGGTCGACGGGCCCGGTGACGGACCGGTGTGTCGGTGGCGGTCCGGATCGCGGCGTTGCCGTTACGGTCGCGGAGGGTTTTGGTCTGGTTGGCCAGGCCCCGGGCGGCGATCCGTTGCGACGCGGCGTGGTCACGGTCCATCGACAGGCCACACGAGCAGGTGGCCCACCGGTACCCGGCGGCGCTGCGCTCCGGCGTTCTGACGTGCTTGACCGCGCGGCCGCAGCGGGGACAGCCGGACGAGGTGCCACGGACGGGAACAGTGACGACGGCGATACCGGCTTTCGCGGCGAGGTGGGCGATGGCGGTGAACACGGCGCCGCGTACCGCACCAGAGAGTCGCCGGTTGAGGCTGCGTGACCCGCCACCGGCCTCGAGGGTGGCGAGGTCCTCGACGTAGATGACGGTGGCGCCGACCGCGGTCGCGTGGTCGACCAGCCACCGCGCCGCCGACCAGGCAAGAGCCTTGTTGAGATGCCGGATCCGGGCGCACACCGCCGAATGCTCAGCCTCCAGGACGACAAGCTTCGCATTCAATGCCGGGGCGTGGGCGGGTCGGCCGTCACGCAGCCGCGACAGATGATCGGCTTTGGTGTGGAGGTGTTCGCGGTGGCGGCGTAGCCGTACCAGCTTCGCCGACACACCGGTCGCGTCGAACCGCAACGGGCGCCCCTCGACCAGGACCGAGCCAGCTTGGTCGAGGTCGGCCACGGTCGCGGTCAGCAGGGTGTTCACCCCCCAGTCGACACCCAGCGCCCGCGTGTGCCCGTCCACCGGCGGCGGGGTGTGCGGGGTCTGCCAGGGCAGGTCGACCCGAACCTTGCCATCACCGGGCCGCAGCGTCGGCGTGCACACCTTCACTCCGGCGGGCACGGGTGCCGGCAGCACCACGTCGACGGCATGCCACACCCAGTCGCGGTAGGAGGCCGGCGCCGCGCATACCGGAAGCTGCGACCACAGCCGCACCACGCGGTCGTCAACCCGGTCGACGACGACCTGTTGCCGATCGGCCGCCGCGAGGCTCACCTGCCGCGCCACGGCCGGCTGACCCTCCAACTCACACAGGTCCGCCGGCAGGCGGCCATGCATGTCCATGTATCCGGCGATCTGCCGGGTGCGGTTGCGGATCGTCGCGTTGTCGGTGCCCTCGGACAGCTGCGCACGCAACGCCGACCATTCCTCACCGGTCCGGGCGAACGGATCGTCCGGCCACGTCGCGAGCAGCGCGGCAACGACCTGCCGGCGGTGACACGCCAAACGCAAAGCGCGGGCGGCTTCCTCCTCCGCGATCCGACGAACCCGGTCTGACACCACCACACCCGCCGGCGCCACGGCACCCCAGCCGAGCCGGCGCAACGCCATCCACCCGCTGCTCGGCAGACGCCTCCCATCAGCCCCGACGCCACCACCAAACACCGCAAGATCGGCATCCGACCAGTGCGCAACGATCACCCCGTCGGCCATGCCCCGCACCAGGTCCGCCAGCCACCCCACCCGGTCGGCGAACACCCGTCCAGCCACAGGCCTCTGAACTCCGGGTGCGTCGGGCTTACCACCGCACAACGCCCGGTACGCGGTGCACGTCGCGGTCGACGTCAACCACGCACCAGCCACTACCCCACGCCCCTACCCGCAGCTACCAACAGTCGACGCTCCACCATACGGGACCGGATCCCGCAAATCCGGCCGGCGAACACGGCCACCAGCGAACCGAAACACCACATAGGATCACTTAGCCAACCAGCCAGCAGTGGCACACCCTACGAGGAAAGCACGGGTGAACCAGGTGATCAGCAAGCGCATGGTCAAGGGATCGCGTTCGTAGCGGCGAACTGGCTGGCCGGTGGGCCGGTCCAGCCAGGCCAGGCGGTGCCGGCCGTGCCGGGTAAGCACGGCGTGCACGGTCGGAGCGGGAACGCCCAACAGCGGGGCGAGGCGGCGCGGGGGCGAGCTTGCGGTCCTGGCGCAGCTGGCAGATCGCCGCTTCAATCGTTGCCGGGGTCTTGCCGGGCAGCCGGCGGGCGACGCTGGGCCGGTCGCGTAGACCGGCCTCACCCTCGGCCCGCCAGCGGGCCAGCCATTTGTAGCCGGTACCGGATCTGCCGAAAGTAGTGCCCTCGGCGCGAGCTAGCTGACCCGGCGCTGGACGCGCCACAGGCCGACCGCCGCGAGCAGCGCGCTGATACCGAGATGCAACGCCAGTTCGATCCATTGGAAGGGCCAGAAGCGCCCGTTGGGCTGGTAGGCCATGTCGACGTGGAGGTCGAGCTTGCCGAGACACACCGCAGTGTCACCGAACCTGCCGGTGGCACCAGTCTTCGGGGCGTTGTTGAAACACTCGTTAAAGGCGGCGTCGGACAGCTGCCGGCCGTCCGGTGTCAAGAGCCTACTGGTGTTCGTGACCCAGGCGTCCGGTATCTCTACCCCTTTGACGACCGGCCCGCCAGTGATGCTGCCCAGCGCCCGGGCCTGGTTGATGGTGTCGGCACTCATCGATACGGTGACCCGCTCGGCGGGCATGTAGTTCGGTCGCAGCAGGTTCGGTACGGCGACCTGCACCGCGATCACGGCTAGGAACACCATCGCCATCGCCGGCAGGGTGCGGCGTACCAGCAGCCCGGTGACGGCGCCGAGCGTGAAGCCGAAGACGGCGTACCCGATTGGCGCGACACCACGCGCGCCGAACAGGATCGCGCTGAACCGGTCGCCGGCCACCTGGTCGACCGGAACCGCTGCCCACGTCAACAGCGCGCTGAGCGTACCGGCGACGGCCATGCTGGCAAGGCCGAGGACCGTCAGCTTGACCGCGAGCCAGCGGCGGCGGGGCACACTTTGGTTCCACACCAGCCGATGGGTACCGGTCTCCAGTTCCCGAGCGATGAGCGGCGCGCCCCAGAACGCACCGACGAGCGCGGGTACCAGACCGAAACCGGCGGCGAGGAACAGCATCGTCTGCCCGTACTGGCTCGGAAGCTGGGATGTGTCGCGCACGGCACGGATGTCCCCGCCGAGGCGCACCAGGTAGATGGCGGCCAGGACCAACAGGAACGCTCCGACGAGCGCCTGGATACGGAACTGCCGCAAGCTCATCCTGATCATCGCGCCACCGCCGCACTCGCGCGGGGGACGGCACCCGCTCCGGCGGCCCGCGACATGTAGGCGAGGACCAGTTCCTCCAGCGTGACCGGCTCGGCGTCCCGCGCCGCGGCACCGTCCCGTGCCGCCGCATCGCCCCGGACCAGGGCGCGGCCACGCTCCGCCCAGATAACCTCGACCGCGGCGGCCATCCTGGCCGGATCGCCAGCGATCCTGTGGTGCGAGGCGAGCAAATCCCGTACCGGACCGGCGATCTGGATGCGCGAGTCGCAGAGTACGACGAGGTAGTCACAGACCTGCTCGACATCGCTCAACAGGTGCGAGGAGAGCACGGCGCTGGCGCCGAGTTCGCCCACGAACTCCACGAGACCGCGCATGAAGCCTTTGCGCGCCAGGGGATCCAGCGCGGCGGCCGGTTCGTCGAAAATGAGCAGCTCGGGTCGTTTCGCAGCGGCGATGGCCAACGCGAGCTGCGCGCGCTGGCCGCCGGACAGCCGGCCCGCCTTCTGCGCCGGGTCGAGGCCGACCTCGGCGATGCGCCGCTTGGCCAGCGCCGGGTCCCAGGACGGGTTCAGCCAGGCACCCATCCTCAGGTGGTCGGCGATGCTGAACGAGGCGTACACCGGAGTGTCCTGGGCGACGAAGCCGACCCGGGCCAGGTGCGCCGCGTTGGCTGCCGGTCTGGACCCGAGGACGGACAACGTACCCGCAGTCGGTGCGAGCAGGCCGCAGGCTAGCTGAAGGAGTGTGGACTTACCGGCGCCGTTCGGGCCGACAAGCCCGACGACATGCCCGCGCGGGATCATCAGGTCACAGTCAGTCAATGCCGTGCGGCGGCCGTACCGTTTGGTCAGCCGCTCGGCGTGCAGTACGAGTGGTGTTTCCATAGGCTCATCCTGCGAACGGCGGGCGCGCCGGGCATCGGTCCAAAGCAGGGGCTGGTGCGCAGACGACCCTACTTTTGACCGGTTCGCGCGAGCCGGCGATTTCCTAGCGTCCTCGGCATGAACACGACACACCGAACGGCAATGAACGCCGTACTGGGGCTGGTCTTCGTCACCGGGCTCGGGCTCACGGCGTATCTGATCGCGGACAGTTGGGGCGGGGCTCAATTGGTTGTTCGACTGCGTGGCCGGGGTGGTGGCAGGGCTGCTCGCGCTGCTGCGCGGGCCGCAGCGGACCTGGCCGGTGGCGGGGGGACTCGCGGTCGCGGCGGTGGCGATCGTGGTGGCCCGGGTCGCCGACCTGCCGCAGGAGCCTGGACCGGTCACCGCGCTGGCGCTTGCCGTACTCGTCGGCTCGGGGATCCGGACGCTGCCGGGACCGCGCGCCGCGGCCGTTGCGGCGGGCGGGTTCACGGTGGTGGTGGGCACCTGGCTGACCGCGCTTCCGGACGCGGCGGGCTTCACCGTGGTGACCGTCGTGAACACGGTCACCTGGTTGGTTGCCGTGGCGCTTGGGATCGCCCTGCGTGCGGCCGGGCGGGCCTCGTAGCTTGACCAGGGTGAGCATCTGGGACCGGCTGTTCGGGGTCGCGGCCACGGCGGGACTCGCCGTGGTCTTCCTCGCCGCGATCGGCATTGAGGCCGTTGCGATCGCGCAGACGTGGGGCACCCGGTACTGGCTCGCGGGCGGTGCGGCCGCCGTCGTGGTCTGTGTGTTGACGCTGGTACGGCGGCGGCAGCGGGCGTGGGCGGCTGTCGCCGGTCTCGGGATCGCTGGACTGGCCATCGCGGCGGCCCGGGTGTTCCACCTCCCGACCGAGCCGGGACCGGCCATGGCGCTGGCGCTCGCCGTACTCGTCGGGTCGGCGGTGCGCGCGCTGCCTGCCGTACCTGCTGGTGCGCTCGCCGCCGGAGGGCTCGCGGTGGTCGGCGGCGCCTATCTCGCCGCCCGGCCGCAGTCCTCGGGCGCCTCGGGGGTCGTGGCGATGAACGCCGCGTCCTGGCTCGGCGCGGTCGCGGTCGGGCTGGCGCTGCGGCTGCTGGACGACCGGGCGGCGGCCACCGCGGAGAAAGTACGCCGGGACGAGCGGCTGGAGCTGGCCCGGGAACTGCACGACGTGGTGGCCCATCACATCACCGGCATGCTGATCCAGGCGCAGGCCGCCCACGTCGTCGCGCGTAAGAACCCGGGGCAGGTGGCAGGGTCGCTGACCGGGATCGAGGCCGCCGGCACCGAGGCGCTGCGCGCCATGCGCCGCGTGGTCGGGCTGCTACGCGACGTTGAGGACGCGCCGCCCGCCTCGGCCGGGCCGGAACAGCTCGGCGTACTCGTCGAGCGCTTCAACCGGCAAGGCCCGCCGGTGCGCCTACGGGTACCCGACGAGAGCGCGGCATGGCCGCCGGAGGTGACCAGCACCGTGTACCGGATCGTCCGGGAGGCGCTGACGAACGTGGCCCGCCACGCGCCGCACGCCCACGGCGTCACCGTCACCGTCGACCAGAACCCCGCTGGCGTCACGGTCGAAGTGGTCGACGACGCGCCGCCGGGCCCCGCCCGCGCCTTTCCCCGCGGCGGGTACGGCCTCATCGGCATGCGCGAACGCGTCGAAACCCTCGGCGGTACGCTGCACACCGGTCCCCGCCCCGACGCCGGCTGGTCGGTCCTGGCCACCCTGCCTATCCACGATGGACTGTCACGATGACGATCCGCGTCCTGCTCGCCGACGACCAGGCGATGATCCGTAGCGGCCTGAAGCTCATCCTCGAAGACCAGCCGGACATCAGCGTCATCGCCGAGGCGTCAGACGGTGTCGACGCGATCGCGCAGGCCCGCCAATTGCGTCCCGACGTCTGCCTGGTGGACATCCGGATGCCCCGGCTCGACGGCATCGAGGTGACCCGGGCACTGGCCGGGCCCCGCGTACCCAACCCGATGCGGGTCATCGTGGTCACCACGTTCGACCTCGACGAATACGTGTACGGCGCGCTACGCGGCGGCGCGGCCGGCTTCATCCTCAAGGACGCCGGACCGGCCCTGCTCGTCGAGGCGGTACGCGCCGCCCACAACGGCGATGCGCTCGTCTCCCCGTCGATCACCGTACGGCTGCTACGCCACCTGACCACGCCGAAACCAGAACCCGACAAGTCGCTGCCGTCGTTGTCGGAACGCGAAATCGAGGTGGTCCGGGAGATCGCACGCGGCCGCACAAACCTGGAGATCGGGGCCGAGCTGTTCATCTCCCTGAGTACGGTCAAAAGCCACGTCTCGACCATCCAAACGAAACTCGGCCTACGCAACCGCACCGAGATCGCCGTCTGGGCCTGGGAGCACCGGATCGTCGAAGCCGCTTGAACGGCAGACAAGCAGCGGCATCGCGCGGACGGATGGGAACTGCCCGACGGACCTCCACTCGGGAACGGACCTGGTGCCCGTCTCAGTATCCGGATCTGCCGCCAACCGCGTCACCCAACGTAGGTGCATGGACGCTGGTGTTGACATGCTGGGCGAGAAGTGGACCCTGCTGATCCTTC
Organism: Micromonospora sicca; assembly: GCF_003172935.1. Lineage (GTDB taxonomy): Bacteria > Actinomycetota > Actinomycetes > Mycobacteriales > Micromonosporaceae > Micromonospora > Micromonospora sicca. The sequence goes on from NZ_QGKS01000254.1 coordinate 8,514, forward strand.
GAGAGGTCTGGTACGGCGCAGCCCGCTTCAGCGACTTCGAACGCATCTTGGGATGTCCCCGCAATCTGCTCGCTGAGCGGCTCCGCAAGCTCGTCGAGCACGGCATCCTGTCCACCGAGCCATACCAGGAGGCAGGCTCCCGCAGCCGACTCCGGTACGTGTTCACACCCAAGGGGACCGATCTGGCGCCGGCAGTGCTAGGACTGATGCAGTGGGGCGACCGATACCGCGCCGACTCGGCGGGCCCGGCCATCATCACCCGCCACGACAGGTGCGGCGCCCAACTCTCCGTGCAGGTTCGATGCGAGCACGATCACCACGTCCAGGCGAACGACATCCAAGCCGCACCTGGCCCAGGCTTTCGAATGAAGGCGGACCAGTGATGCGACCAGCGCTGGACAGGGGCGCGCCGGATCTACTGCCATCCGGTCTGGACGTCGGCGCCGAGCCCGACGGCTCGACGTCCAGGACCTGCCTCACTCGTTGAGCGAGGTGGCGAAATCCGGCCACAGCAGTCGGCGGGTGGTGGGATGGGAGATCAGGATTGGGTGCGGCAGAAGACGAGGCGCGTTCAGCCAGGAGTGTCGAGCGAACAGAGACGTTCAGCGACGCGGTGCGCGCCATCATCATCACCCTGCTCGTGCTCGACCTGAAGCCGCCCCAGATCAGACCCGGTCACCTGTTGCGGGGGCTGCTCGAAGAATGGCCGGCGTACCTGGCGTACGCCACGTCGTTCCTCAACCTGGCAGCGATCTGGCTGGCACATCGCTACGTGTTCGAGCGCATCCGGGCGACCAGCCCGCCGCTGAACTGGGCCAACCTCGCCATATTGTTCAGCTCAGCGCTGGTACCCTTTCCGACCGCCGTGGTCGCCCGATTCCTGAAGGCGGGCAATCAGGGCGACATCCGGACCGCAATCGCCCTCTATGCCCTCGTCGGCGCCCTGATGCTAATCAGCGCGTGGATCTTCTACCAGTACGCCGTCCGGCACCCCGAGTTGATCCATGCGGGCGGCGGCAAGTAGCTCCGGCAGGAGCGGACCAAGGCACTGATCGGCACCGCGCTCTTTCTCGGTGGGGGCCTACTCGGGTACGTCTCCCCTTGGATCGCGTTTGCGCTCTTTCTCGCCGTACCCCTCTACACCGGCATCACGACCCCTCGCTAGTACTCCAGCCGTAGATCTTGCTCTGGGCAGGTCCGGCAAGTGAGACGGCACAGGCAGCGTCCATCACGGGTTGCTGTGTACGTGTCAATGGTCGAAGCGCAGATGATGCGCGGTGAGTGGATTGACCTTGAGCGGGCGCGGATCACGCTGGGGACCATGTGGAGCGGTGGATCACCCAGCAGCCGAGCCTGCGCCCCCGGACTGCGGCGCTCTACCGATGGCTGCTCGGCAAGCACATCGCGCCGTACCTGGGCGCAGTGGAGCTAGGCCGGTGGACAAGCCGATGACCCCGGCTAGGCCTCATCAGAGGCGTCGAGTGGCTTGCGCCAGACCGACACGTGGCTTTCGCTGTCGGACGTGAAGGGCGCCCCGTCCCAGTCCGCCACACGCTGCTCCAGCGTCAAGCCGGCCAGCCGCGCCATGAGGTCGCACTCGGCGGGCCAGATGTAGCGGAAGTTGCTGTAGCCGTAGCGCGTGCTCCCATCGTCCAGCCGCCGGTAGTGGTGGGAGGTCCCCTGCTGCGTGACCATGTCGTAGGTGTCGAAGCCGACGTGCTGGTCGGTCACCTCGAACGGCACCGCCGACTGCCCAGGGGGGAACCGCCGGATGCCCGGCACCCACAGCTCGACGACGAAGCGACCCCCGGGCGACAGGTGCCGGGCGGCGTTGCGGAAGCACTGCACCTGCTCGTCCTGGGTGCGCAGGTTGCCGATGCTGTTCCACACGACGTACACGAGCGAGAACTGGCCGGGGACGGTCGTCGTGGCCATGTCACCGATGACGACCGGCAAGTCCTCCGCGGGCACCTTGCGCCGCAGCTGGTCGGCCATCGGCTGCGACAGCTCGATCCCGGTCACGGAGATGCCTCGGGCGGCGAGCGGGATCGCCACCCGGCCCGTGCCGATCGCGAGTTCCAGCGCGGGGCCGGAACCCGCCAGCGGTGCGAGGAAGTCCACGGCGGGGTCGAGCACGTGGGGTGCGAACATCTCGGCCGAGATGTCGTCGTACCGCTCCGCGGTGTCCTCGTCCCACAGGTCGCTGCTCGTCACGGGCACGAGCCTGCTTGCCTCCCTGCGCTCACGCTACCCATTTACGAAGGGGCGGCGTGCGTCGACCGGGGCAAGCTTGGTCACACCATCCAAACTCATTCGTTCATGCCGCTGACCGCGCGACTTTGCCGGACGTAGTGCGGCGATGTAAGGGTGGCTTTGGGGGCCCATGGCCCTCGAGCTCAGGACCTAACTCCCGGTCTCGGAAGATCGCTCGGCCGTGAGACGCCCGAGGAGTTCGACGAGTCGGGTGAGGTCGGCGGTCGACCAGTCCTGCGTGCGGGTGTAGAACTCCTTGCCGCGCTCCTCGAGCGTTGCCGCGACCCGTTGCCGACCTTCTGGGCTGAGTCGGACGATAATGCTGCGCCGGTCGTCCAGGGCCGGTGAGCTGTCCAGCAAGCCGAGTGATCGCATCTTGCCGATCAGGCTGCTGGTGGAGCTGCGGTCCATTCCGACGGCCTCGGCGACCTCGCTGGGCCGTGCTGGCCCGAAGGCGTAGAGCCAGCGCGCGATGTGGAACGCGGCCGGTTGCAGGTGCGGATGGAAGTGCGCGGCGCTGCGTTCGCTCAACGCCCGGGTCGCGCTGATGAGGGCGCTGATCCGCTCACCGAGGGCCAGCTCGATCTTGTGCCGGCTCTCGTCCCCGGGTGAGGTAGTTTGCATATCTCCACCATATCAGGGCTACGGTAATGGGCATCGGCAAACTACTTCGAGCGGAGATGGTCGTGGCCACGGCTCTTCGTCGTATCGTTGTTCCGGCTGCAGATCCAGCATCTGTCAGCAACCATGGTCGGTGTGCGGCTGCTTCCGCTGGGCCTGGCCATGCTCGTCGGAGCGATCCTCTCCGGCCGTGTCATCACCCGCATCGGCGACCGGTGGGCACTCGTCATCGGCTGCCCACTCGTGGCAGCCGGCCTGGTACGCAGTTCGTTCGCCCGGCTCGACAGCGGTTACCCGCAACTCGCCGTCGGCCTCACACTGATGGGCATCGGGCTTGGCCTGCTGTTCACCGCGACCGTCAACGCGACCGTCGGCAACGCGCCCGTCAACCTTGCCGGTCCTGCGGCCGGTGCCCAGCAAACCGCCAGCCGTCTTGGGCCACCCTCGGAGTCGCCGTGCTCGGCGGGTTCATGGCCGTCGCCACCAGCGCACACTTCAGCGATCTTCTTGACCACTCGGGTCTGCCTACCGCGCTGACCCCGGCCGCTCAAGCGATTCGGCACCGCCGTCGCTGGCGGCGTCGCGCCGAATCCCGAGGGAGCCACACCCCACCTCGCGGCCACCCTGACCGACTACACGAACATGTCGTTCCTCGCCGGCAAGCAGACGACCCTGCTGGTCGGCGCGGTCATATAGCCGCTGCCGCATGCTCATAGCCCTGGCCGTTCGCCGGCGCGCCCACCATCAGCGGGCCGCCGACGCCGTCGAGGCCGACCACCCCTTCGTCACCGGATGACCCAGCGCCGACAAACCTTGGAACAGGACAGTCATGGAACCCACGATCGTCATCACCGGCGCCACCAGCGGACTCGGCCGCCTGGCCGCCATCAAGCTCGCCCAACAGGGCACCCGCATCATCATCACCGCCCGCAGCCAGCAGAAGGCGGAGCAGACCTGCCAGGAGATCGGCACCGACCGCGTGGACGCATTCCTCGGCGACTTCACCCGGCTCGACGACGTCCGGCGTATCGGCCACGAGATCGCCGACCGCTACGACCACATCGACGTACTCGTCAACAACGCCGGCATCCACGCCTTCCAGCCACGCACCACCCCCGACGGCTACCCCGAAATGGTGGCCGTCAACTACCTCGCCCCCTGGCTACTGACCCACACACTGCTGCCCGCACTTCAGCGAGCCCCCGCCGCCAGGATCGTCAACGTCGCGTCCGAAGCTTCCCGCCGTCACGGAACGCTCCGGATCCCGCAGGATCTCACCGACACAAGCCCGTTCGGCGCGCGCGGGTCATCCGAGCACTACGGCAAGACGAAACTGCTCGACATCATGTTCACGATGGAACTCGCCCGCCGTCTCGCCGGCACCACCATCACCGCAAACTGCCTCGACCCCGGCTTCAACACCACCGGCCTCGGCCGCGAGCTCCGCTTCGCTGGCATCCTCCGAAAGGTCCTCACCCGGCTCAGGATCGGCGACCCCGCGCGCGGCACCGGCCTCATCGTCGCCCTCGCCACCGACTCCCGCTTCACCGGACGCACTGGCGGCTACTACACCGTCCGCGGAACCCGCCAGATTCAGCCCACGCCACCAGGGAACGACCCGAGCGCGCAGGCCCAACTCTGGTACGAAACCCAGCAACTCCTCGAACCCGTACCCAGGTAGGCCTCGGCGGCGATGCGCGCGCCCCAACCGTGAGGAACCGCGTCCCGCACGGGTTGACGTCGATGAGGCAGCGGTCGTCATCCCCGATGCGGGGCCAGGGCGCCGGGAACCGGGCGGCGGGAGCGTCGTCGCCGGCGAGGAGCAGGTCGAGCTCGTACGCCGACAGCTCGTCGTCCCGGCGGATCACGACGAGCCGGCGGTGCGGCCACCGCTGGACGGCGGGCGTGTCCGCAGTGTGGGCGACGCCCGGTACGCGAGGAGCGTTCGCCGGCACGCGGAAGGACGCCACGAGGCGAGGGCTGATGCTCAAGGAGCATCCTGCCAGCCCTCTACGACGGTGCGGCCCTCGAGAGTGCCGCTCAGCGGGCCTTCTTCGTCGCCCGCTTGCGCGGCGGCGTCAACAGGTCGGCGACCGCCGCGATCGCGGACGGCACTATGCGGTAGTACGCCCAGACGCCCCGCTTCTCGCGCTCGAGCAGGCCGGCCTCGGTGAGGATCCGAAGGTGATGACTCACGGTCGGCTGGGAGAGACCAAGCGGCGCGGTGAGGTCACTCACGGACGCCTCGCCCTCCGGAGCGGCCTGGATCAGACTGAGCAGTCGCAGCCGGGCCGGGTCGGCGAATGCCTTCAGCACTCCCGCGAGCCGCTCGGCATCGGCACGCTTAATCGGCTCGCCGGCAAGCGGCGAGATAGCAGGCATAGTCGTTTTCGTAGTTCCCACGTCTTCCATCGTTCCACCAACACCATCGATGGGCCGGTGGAACCGGAACCAGTACCCCGATGGCGACCGCGAGGCCGGATGCGAGGAGTGCTGGGGGCCGGGGCGGCGAGGTTACGAGCAGCCGCTGCCCATTCTCAAGGCGTCATGCACGCTGGGACCGCGTGACACGTTCGTGTCAGCGCCGCCACCCTGATGTTGGAACAGATGTGCGAGCGGGGATGAGGACTGATAGAGGACGGGTCGCGGCAACCTCGTGGGCCGAGGGCGTCCGCTCGTACGGCGACGGAGTGACGATCGATCTCCGTACGGCGAACAGCGAGCTGCTGCGCACCACCGGATGTGAACCAGGCGACGCGAACCGGACGGTGCGCCAGGCGGCCGGCGCGGGCGAGGCGGAGCTTCCCCCGCCGATCTGCGGCTGTACCGGCCGCCGCCGCAAACCCCACGCGGAAAGCTCCAACAACAACCGGTGCAGCCGATTGATGGTCTGCGTCCGTGCCCGGCCAAGCTCGTCGCGGCGGTCGACCAGCATCCCCATCACGACCAGGTCCGCATCGACCTGAACCGGCACGAGATTCGGGGTGCGCAGCGCGACCATCGCGACTGCGCATCCACCGGGTCGGTCTTGCGGCCGTTGCCGGTGGCGAGCATCGGCACCTGCGCCGACAGCTTCGCCGGCACGTCGAGCGCCGTCTCACCGTCATGCACCAGCCGGTGGGCGACGTGCTAGGAGAGCACCTACTTCGATCAGGCGCCGTAGTCCTTCGGGTGCGTCGGTGCTGGACACCTAATCAGTTGGCACCTCACCGCCTAACCGCATTACCGTGCCAGCCGTGCCCATCCATGATGACGAGATCCGAGCCACCGTCGGGCAGGTGCGCCGCCTGGTGGCGGCCCAGTGCCCGCAGTGGGCCGACCTTCCCGTGACACCCCTACCCGACGAGTTGGAGGGCACCGACCACGTACTCTTTCGGATCGGCAACGAACTCGTCGCCCGTATGCCCAAGATTGCCTGGGCGGTCGACCAGGCCGATTCCGATGCGCGGTGGCTGCCCTTGCTGGTGTCCCACCTGCCCGTGCGGATTCCAGTTCCGCTTCAGGTGGGCGAGCCGGGCGCGGGGTATCCGTGGCGGTGGACCGTGGTGCCGTGGGTCGTGGGGAGCACGCCTCCCAGGCTTGGCTGCGACGACGTATTCCTGGCCCGCGATGTGGCAGCCTTCGTTCGCGCCCTGCACGGGGTGGACCCGGCCGGAGGTCCGTTGAAGCCACCGGGTTCCCGCGGGTCCGCCCTGCTCCACGCCGATGAAGGCGTCCGCCGTGTGCTGCCCCGGCTCGCCGAGCATGACGACGGCTTCGATGTGACCGCGGCCGAGGCGGCCTGGGACGCCTGCCTGGCTGCTCCTGACTGGGACCGGGACCCCGTATGGATCCACGGTGATCTGCAGCCGGGCAACCTGATCACCGACCGCGGCCGACTGGCCGCGGTCATCGACTTCGGCGCACTCGGTGTCGGCGATCCGGCGCCGGACGTGGCTCCGGCGCTATGGACCTTCACCGGCGCGGCCCGAAAAGCCTACCGAGAGGCAGTCGGGTACGACGACGCCACCTGGCGCCGCGCCTGCGGCTGGGCCCTCGCACCGTCACTGACCGGCATCGACTACTACCGGCACACCTTCCCGCGAATGGCCGAGCACGGCCGCCGAATGGTCCGCGCAGTGATGGCCGAACTGGCGTGAGTGCCACGGCCAGCCGACTGGCTACGCGCTGTGCGTGTCCCCACAGCTGAGACTCCGATCCCATCGACAGTGCGCTGACCAGCGCTTTCTGCTCGGTGACCTCTTCGGCGGGCCGGAAGAGGTCAGGTCGGCATGAACGCGGCGAGCCGACGGGCGGCCTCGGTGAGGCGGTTGCGGCCAGGCTTGGCGGCGAGCGCGGCCAGGCCGGGCAGGTCGGCGGAGTGGCCGCCACGAGGAGCGGCGTTGGCGGCGAGGTCGACGAGGTCGGCCAGACCAGGGCGCGGTCCGGCGGGCAGGAGGACCGGCAGCGCCGCGGACGTCACCTGCCAGACCGTGTCGCGGGCGCCGGCCTTGAGCGCCTCGGCCAAGGGCTGGACGATTCGCTGCAGCACGATCCGGTCTGCCGTGGCGAGTGTCCCTACCTTCGCCCCGATACCCGTGCTGTCCCAGCCCGGGCGGGCGGCGAGTTCGATGAGCGCGTCGCCGGCCGCTAGCCGCGCGGTTTGCCGGTGGTTGGCGAGCGCGTACGCCATGGTCAGGGACATCGCCGGGCCGACCGGGCCGTCGGCCGCCGCGAGCCCCGCGAGGAAACCCGTGCCGGGGTTGCCGCGGTCCACGATGGCGGCGGCGAACGGCTGGATGTGCGCGGCCATTGCCTCGCGGTGCGACGGTGCGATCATCGGCCACAGGGCCACGGCTGTTGCGTTCCGGGCGGACCTGGCCCGTTCGGCCGCGCTGCGCGGATCGGCGAGTTCGGCCGGCAGGCCGGCCGGGTCCAGCATCGCGATCCGCCGGCTGGAGACATACGGTTGGTGCCCGACCTCCTCGACCCAGGTCCGCGGTTCGGCGGGAGTGGCCAGCCAGCCGGCGAACCGGCGGCCGGCCGGCGAGACCAGGCGCGCGGCGGTCGCCCGGACGGCGCGGTCCACCACGCGAGGCAGGCGCAGGATGGCCTGCGTCAGGTCGGCTTCGCCAGGTTGCCAGCCGTCGCGTTCTGCCTCCAGCAGGAGGCCGAGAACCCGGGCCGGGTCGACATGTCCGGCGACCGTGGCCGGCGTGGCCAGCAGCGCCACCGGCGGGGCAGTGACCAGCCGCGCGGTGAGTTCGGCGACCCGGCGTTCCACGAAGAGCGTCATCGGATGGCGTTCGGTGTGGTACCGCGGGTGGTACCCGGGGTGGGGTGGCGCGTCGCGTCCGATGGCGGCGGCGACCAGGGCCGGCCAGAGCCCGGGCCATTGCGGGATCAACGGCTCCAGCACCCGAGCGGCGGTGTTCCGGTCCCCGCCGGCCGCCCGCACCAGCCCGTCGAGCACCAGCTCGTGCCGGATCGGGTCGTCGTCGCCCCCGCGCAGCAGGATCGCCAGCTCGCCGAACGCACCGTGGACCTCATCGCAGCGCGGCGAGTCGTTGCGCGGCGACACCGTCAAGCGAGGGGACTTCGGCCTTCAACCGCTCGCGGGACGCTTCGGACAGGGTTGGCAGCCGCGCTTCGATGAGGTCCACGGTGCGTTCGGCGAGCTCGGGCACCGGATGGTGCAGCCCGCCCACCAGCCCGTCCACCAGGTGCTCCAGCGGAAGCTTGCGCAGCCAAGCGAGATGCGCGCGGACCAGCTTCTTCTCCGGGCGCGACAGCATGCCCTGGGTGATCTCGGCCAGGGTCGCCCGGTCCAGCTCGGACGTCCGGTGCAAGGTCTGCAGAGACGTGTACGCGTAATCGGCGACTGTCGACATCGGCGCCGTCAGCAGGCCGGTCAGCTCCTGCCGGTGCCTGGCCAGCTCGTCGATGCCCAGCGTCAACTGCTTCAGCAGGTCGAGGTACGGCTGCAGCAGTCCCTTGCGTCCGCCAGCGCGCAGCGGCGTAGGCACCCCGCGATGAGCACCTCGCGGTCGACGCGCCCGCTGCTCGCCAACTCCACAGCGCCGCCGGCCAGTCACGGCGGGCCACGCCGGTGACGAACACCGCGGCCACCCGGTCCTCGTCGAAAAGGTACGGCAGTACGTGGTCGAACCATGGATCAGCGGCGAGGAAGGAGGCGAGTGAAGGGCGCCACAGCTCCACGTACCGTGCGACAGCGCCGGGCGTGTCCGGTGGCTCGGCTCCCACGGCCCGCATGAGCGCTTCGGTGAACGGCCACGGGGTGGTCCGGCTGCGGGATCCCGCACGGCGCACCATGCCGCGGGCCAGGGCAGCGCCCCATGCCGCACCGCGCACGCGGAGCAGGGCGGGCACCACCTCGGGCACCACCCGCAGCGACGGGCCGGCGGTCCACGGGCGGTGCAGGCGTTTGACCGCCTCTGTGGCCGTCGGCGCGCACGCCACGACGGCCATCGCGAGGGCGGCGTGGCGGCGCTCGGTCAGCCGGGCGGCGGCCTGGGCCGCCTGCCGCTCCAGGTGCCACTTGTCGCGGGCCCACCGGCGTTCGCGCTCGCGCAGCCGCTGGCGGTCGGCGTACGCACGGAGGCCTTCGAGGTCGCGGGGCGGCGGGCTGTCGTCCTTGGACACTAGGAACGCGAACGCGAAGACGCCCCTGGTGGGCAGCTCGGGCTCAGGCTCGGGCTCGGGCTCCGGCGGTGGCGGGACGACCGGCTCCGGCGCTGCGCGCGTCGGGGTGTGCCCTTCCAGCATCGGCAGCAGCGCTGCCCGCCCGTTGGCGTCCAGACCGGCAAGCACGTCGGCGAGCGCGTCGAAATCGGCGTCGTCGATCCGCGCGCGCACGTCGCGCCAGACGTCATTCACCCTGCTGTCCCGTCTGTCCGATGATGGCCGCCACGACGTGCTTGCACGGCCCCCGCCGGCCTTGGTGTTCGGCCCACCAGGCGCAGGTGCGGGCGTACTCGTCGCCGCGCCGATGCACGAGGTACGTGGATTCACCGGAGGTCACCTCGACGCCGGCTGCGGTCACCACCATGCCGCCCGTTGTCGTCAGGATCCGGGCTGCGGCAAGCCTGGGGTGCAGCGCGGCGACCAGGTCGGCTCGGTACGGCAGCGGGCGGTGGAACGACGACGCCTCCGCGACGTCGTACCCGACCTGGCCCGCCGTGGCCAGCGCGGCCAGGGCGGACGTGGCCCGGGCGGAGCCCCAGCCGGTACGCGCGGCGACCGACGCGCGGTCAATGACCGGATCGACGGCCAGGAGCGCATCCAGTGCGTCGGCGTCGGCGTCGGCGGACTCGGACCCGAGGTCGGCCAGCAACTGGCCGTCGCCGGCGAAGCCCTGGTTAGCGGCGGTCGACAGCAGCAGCGTGAACCGGGCCGTGCCGAAGTCCAGCACCCAACCGCTCACCTGGGTGGGTGCGCCAGAGACCGGCGGTGCGTAGAGAGTCAACGTCTGCGCCAGGGGAAGGAGCGGCCGCAGCACCGACAGCCGGAATCCGTCGGCCACGCAGATGGCGCCGGGAACCGGCCGAGTGGTGGCCCGCCACCCGGATCCGGCCGGCACCAGCCAGCGGGCCTGCCGGCCGGTGCGCGCCGACATCTCGGCCAGGAGCGCGACGGCACGTCCGGCGCGGATCTCCAGCCGCGGATCCATCGGCAGAGCGTGCGCCGCCACCTCGGCCAGCCCGCGCAGCCAGCGCGCCGGCAGCGGCACTCGCTTCTCGACGACCTTGCCGTCAAGCGTCGACACGGCGAGCCCCTCCTCGCCCACCGACATGCGCAACGGATCTTCGCCGCCGACCCGGGTCAGCGACTCATACAAGGGAGGGTTGATGTCCACGTTGGTGGTGCCACGTCCGACCGTCGTGCCATCAAGCTCGGCCGCGGTGAGGTCGAGCCGTCCGTACAGACCACCGCACGTCGACAGCGCCTCGAACCGCAGCCGCTCGCTGTCGCCGGTGACCACCGGGTCCCGGCCACGCGCCATGTCGGTACGGGCCTGTCGAAAGTCCGTACCCGCGATATCGGCCAGCGCCAGCAGGCCACCAGCGACCACCCGCGGCGATGCGCGTAGCCGCGCCGCCACTGAGGACACACGAGCAAGAGTGGTGACATAGGGCCGGCGGGCAGATGGTATTCGAGCCGCAGGCGCAGCAAGTAGCCGAGATGAGGGCGTCGCTGGCTCGCTCTCGACCGGACGTAACGGTTCAGCCTTGGAAGGGGCAGGACCACTGGCACGAGTCTCCGGCGTGGCGATACTGCTGCTATGGGCGGATCGCGACCGAAACGGGTCATGGTCGTCGCCATGGCGCTCGTGACACTGGCGATGCTGCTTTCGTCTTGCACCGTTCCGACCGACGGATTCGCGGGCGTCAAACTTGACGAGCACGGCAACGCCCTCGGCGTGTTGCGCACCTGTAAGCACCCACTGGACGGGGCGACGCTGTGGTCGGATGAGTCCCGGGGATCCGACAACCCGCACGCCGTCGTTGTGGGGAGATGGGAGTTCAGCGACTCGACCGTGACCCAAGCGCTGACCTGGCCGTTGGGGGCAACATCCGCAGCGGGCGTTACCGCGGAGCGGCCACCTGAGGCGATGCCGCCGGAACGGACCTTCACGTTGCGCGGCTGGACCACCGACAGCTCCTGGTCCGTCGTGTATGTCCGCTTCACGCTGAGCGACCTGGAGCATCTTTCCGTTGGGAAGATCCTCGTGCGGGAGCCTGGCACAGAGCCGAGAGTGGTCAGCGAGCCCGAGTTCGACGCGTTGATCTGTGACTGACACCTGCTGGTCAGCGTCCGCTCATGGCCGCTGTCCGTCGCGTTGGTAGCGCCTGGCGCCGTGCGCTGTCCTGCCGAGACGAGGATCTGGGGGCGGGACCCGTAGCAGTGCCGGGACAATCGTACGGATCTCCGAGCGATTCAAGCAGGTTTCCGGCCCCAGGACGAGATCATGGGCGAGGTGGCGAGGTCGAGAAGCCCCGCCGCGACGTTGTCGAGATGCCGGTCGACTTCTTCGTTGGTAGCCAGGCCGGCGGCGACCAGCCGGTCGCGGACCTGCGCCACGGTGGCCTGCTCCAGCAGGGTGCAGCCAGCGCCGGTCATCGGGAAGAAGGCGTCGGCTTCGACGTCGACGAGTCCCGCGCCGCGCAACAACCGAGGCAACGTGCGCCCGTAGGACAGGTCGACACCACGCTGAGCCATCAGCGTGCGGAAGTCGCGCTTGAGTTTGTTGGCCAGCCGCTGGGCCGGTCCCGACTCGTCCGGGCAGACCAGCGGCTGCATCATCGGGTCGGCCTCCTCCACCAGCAACCAGCCGCCGGGCCGCAGAGCCGAGATCATGGCGGCCAGCGCCGCGGCACGCTGTGGAACGTGCACCAGGACGAGGCGCGCGTGCACCAGGTCGAATCCATCCCCTGGCGGCGGCTCGACGCCGACGTCGTGGCGGCGGATTTCGTAGCCAGCGTCGGCGGCAGCGGTCATCCACGAGACGTCGATGTCGGTGGCAAGCACGTGCCCCGCCGGGCCGACGCGCGCGGCGAGCCAGGACGGCGCGCTGGGGCCTCCGGCGCCGACTTCCCAACACCGCCAGCCTCCCGCGATGCCGAGCGCGTCGATGTGCCGAAACGTGGAAGGGTTGAACAGCGCCGCCAGGGCGCCAAAGCGAGTCCCCGCTTCCGCCTGCTGATTGTCGAGCAGATAACCGCTGTCATTGGCCACGTCCGCATCATCCCTCTCGCTGATGTCCACGTTGGCACGGACTCGTGGTTCAGGTTCGAGTGGTTGGATGACGCCGCGACGCTCCATGAGCAGGACACCGAGCAGGTTGGCGCCGACGCCGTTGCAGACGCCCCAGTCGTCGTCGCCCCAGTCGTTCGACTCGAGCATGGCGGTCTCGACGGTTGAGGATGGGCCGATCGGCCGGTCAGGCCGGTGGCTCGGGGACCAGAAGGTAGTTTCCCCGTCATGAGTGAGGACACCTTCCGCTCGGTGGAGATCGAGCGCACCAGCCTGGGGAAGTACGTCGCGCGGAATGTCCGCGGCGGATCGTTGTCGATGGGCACGGGCGAGGACGCCAGCTTCACGCCGGTGGAACTGCTGCTGGCTGCCATCGGCGGCTGCACTGCGATAGACGTGGACCACATCACCAGCCGCCGCGCCGAGCCGACTCAGTTCTCCGTCGAAGTCACTGGCGACAAAATCCGGGACGAGGTCGGGGGAAACCGGATGCAGAACCTCAGGGTCGAGTTCACCGTGACGTTCCCGGTGGGCGCGGACGGCGACCGGGCGCGCGAGGCGCTGCCCCGGTCGCTGCAGCAGTCGCACGAACGGCTCTGCACCGTCTCCCGTACCGTCGAACTTGGCACTCCCGTCTCGATCGTCGAGGCTGCCGGTTCCACCGGGGACTGAGGTCTCCGGGCGTCACCCGGGATTTGCGGGCGGCGCGGCGTTCGATCTCATGGAGCGAGTGCCCGCCCAGTCCGCGGCTGCGTCGCCGGTCGCGGCGGCTGCCCTGGCGGTGACTTCGGCTGGACTATGACGGCCCAATTGTGGCAGTGGTCGTTCACCGGCCGACCGCCTTCTGGCTGGCGGGGATGAGCCGCTCTGGTGCCGGCGGAAGGTCGTGGCGCCCGGCGTCCAGGTCGGTGAGGTCTCCGGCGGCGTTGATGAGGCCGATGTGTGAGAACGCCTGGGGAAAGTTGCCCAGGGCTTCCCCGCTGTACGGGTCGATCTGCTCGGCGAACAGGCCCAGGTCGTTGACCCGGTCGGCGAGCCGCTCGAAAAGCTGCCCGGCCCGGTCGCGCTCGCCGGCCAGCGCCAGGCAGCTGACCAGCCAGAAGGAGCAGATCACGAAGCCGGCGGGGTCGCCCTGCCAGCGGCGCAGCAGGCCGTCGTGGGACAACCTCTCCTCGATCATCCGGATGGTGGAACGGATTCTCGCGTCGTCGGCGGGAAGGAAGCCGACCATCGGCATCAGCAGCACCGACGCATCCAGTTCATCGGTGTCGAAGGCCGCGGTGAATGCCGCCTGCCGGTCGCTCCAGCCCCGGGTCAGCACGGCTCGTCGTACCTCGTCCCGTGCCGCTGCCCACCTGGCGACGTCCGCCTCGGATCCCAGGTGAGACCCGAAGCGGACGGCTCGGTCCAACGCCGTCCAGCACTGCACCTTCGACGACACGTAGTGGCGTTCGGCGTCGCGTGCCTCCCACATCCCGGCGTCCGGCAGGTGCCAGTCCCGCGCGGCCCGCTCGGTCATCGCGCGCAGCAGTTGGCGGATGTCCGGCGGCATCGGGTCGAGGTGCTCCCGCATCAGCCAGGCGGCGCTGAGCGGCTCACCGTGCACGTCGTTCTGCCGTTGTCGCCAGGCGTCGTTGCCGACCAGTACCGGTCGGCTGCCGGAGAAGCCGGCCAGGTGCTCGAGGTGGTGTTCGGTGAGGTCCCGTTCGCCCTCCACCCCGTACATGATCGGCACGATGCCCTCGTTCATGCCCATCGACCGTGTCAACCACCCGACGTGCAGGTTGAGCTCGTCGGTGCAGGCCACGCGCCAGAGCGCCTCCAGCGTGAGGCTGAAGTCGCGTACCCAGCCGTAGCGGTAGTCGTAGTTGCGCTCGCCGCCCAACTCCTCGGGCAGGGACATCGTCGGGGCGGCCACCACGGCACCACTGGGCCGGTAGGTCATGCCCTGCACCACCAGCGCGCTGCGTCGCACCTGCTCCGGCTAGAGACCACGGTAGTCGTGCAGGCCCATCCAGGAGCGCCAGCCTGCGACGGCATTGTCGATCACCTGTTCGGCATCGAGCACCGCTGGCGGGCCGGCGTCGTACGCCGGCGCGTACCCCAGGGTGAAGTGACGCGTCTCGCCGGCTCGTACGGTGAACGACCCGAACGCCTCCCCGACCTCGCACACCAGTGGGATGGACGCGCGCAGATCCAGCCGGGCCGACGCGGCACTGGCGACCAACGCGTCGTCCTGCCGTACCAGCTGGGGGACCATCCGGCCGTACTCGAACCGTGGCCGGTAGTGCAAGCGCAGCGGGACCTCGCCGGAGAGTCACCGCACTACCCGGGCCAGCACCCTCGGCGAGTGCAGACCGACCTCATGGCCCCGCGCACCCGGTTCGAGGGCCAGCGCGTCGGTCACCGCCACGCTGCCCGTCGCGGTGGTGAAGACGGTACGAAGCACGAGCGTATCGGTCAGGTAGGCCCGGTCCGTGCTGAACCTACCCGCGGGACGGATCACCCAGTGCCCGGCATCATCATCAAGCAGGCGGGCGAACACCGACGGAGCGTCGAAGCGCGCAGGACACCACCAGTTCACCGACCCGGTGCGGTCCACCAGCACCGCGCTGCGACCATCGGCCAAGAAGCCGTGCTCCGCGATCCGTCCGCACCCCATGGAACGGACTACCCGAGCGGAACGCAGTGACACCGCCACGTCACGCCTCCCTCGAACCGCAGTCCAAGCGTGAAAGCGCACCTGGCTTTGGCCGCCGGACCGGTCCTGCGGCCCAGCGACGGGCGGGGCGCCGTGCCGGGCCGGTCCAGCCGACGGGCTCGCCGCCGGCCACCAGCTGGCGGGCAGGGTACGCCAGCAACGGCAGAAGTCCGGCCGTCCCGTCGGTCAGGCCGGTGAGCTATCGCCACGCCGTCGGACCCGGCCGGGACCTCCCGACACCGCACCGATCCTCAGACCCCTCGGCTGAGTGCCGGCCGGCACACCCGGCGGGGTCGGGGTGCGGGGCCGACGCTTTCGGGTGCCAGACTGCGAGGCCGGGGCGACCAGGCGGGACACGTGCGGATCGGTCCGACCGTCGGAGGCCGTGAGCCGGGAGGGAACCAATCGTGGGTGACCAGACCAAGCCCGAGCCGGAGCCGCAGGCCGTGACCGCGGCGATCGACGCTGCCGTGCCACCGAGCGGCCCGGGCTGCGTGGAGTGCGAGTCCTCCGGCGGGTGGTGGTTCCACCTGCGCCGCTGTGCGGCCTGCGGCCACGTCGGCTGCTGCGACTCTTCGCCGAGCCAGCACGCGACCGCTCACGCAGCCGCGACGGGTCACCCGGTCATCCAAAGCTTCGAACCCGGCGAGTCGTGGTTCTGGGACTACTCCAACGACCAGTTCTACGGCGACGGGCCGGAGCTGGCCGAGCCGCACTCGCACCCGCTCGACCAGCCCGCCCCCGGTCCCCGGGGGCGGGTACCGGAGGACTGGAAGACCCGGCTGCGCTGACTGCGCCCTGCCGGTCCGGTCAAGTCCCCGGACCCCGACGGTGTCCGGGCACGGACCTCCGGCCCGTACATCGCCCGACCGGCGCCCCGGTCGCCTCGCCCCCGCGACGACAAGATCAACGCAGCCTGCATCTCTTGCTAATCGCGCGTGATTATCTCCGCGGCCTCGATCTGCGGTTACAGCAGCCACAGCCGGATGCCGCGCCGTCCGTCCCGTGCGACCTACGGAGGTCGGATAGTTCTGGGTAAGTCGGCACATGCAGGCGATCTGCCGCTGGCGAACGCCTGAACCAGCCAGCCTTGACCCAGAGCGCTCGGGCGAGAGCGAGATCGGGTCCGCTCATCTGGCACCCCTCTGTGTCAAGAGGCGGCGAGGAGTGGTGTTCTAGGCTGGGGTTCGGCGGGTCCGGGAAGTGACTGTTCCGAAGTGTCGATCATGGGGATCGGGTCGGCCGCGCTGGATTGAAGAGTCGCCCCCACGTGTCCTCCCGGGCCCGTCCCGGCTTTCTTGGCGTCTTTGATCATTTGCTTGTAGACGATGTCGGACAGCCGGCGCTTGAGTGCGCATGGCCTCCATCGGTGTTTTGCCGGCGGCGAGTTTGCGCCGGTAGTAGGCGCGGCCTTCGGTGTCGTGGCGTAACTGGACGACGGCCATGATGTGCAGGGCCCGGTTGATGCGCCGGTTCCCGGCCCGGGACAGGCGGTGGCGTTGCTGGTCGCCGGATGAGGCGTCCAGGGGTGCGGTGCCGTTCCAGGACGCGAAGTGCCCGCGGGTGGCGAAGCGGCTGATGTCCGCGACGTCGCCGATCAGGCGGGCGGCGCCGGAGGGGCCGGTGCCGTTGAGGTCCTGCAGGCTGCTGCCGGTGGTCTCGACGAGCTCGGTCAGTTCCTTGTCCGCGGCCTTGATCTTCTTGTCGACCTGGACCAGTTCGGTGATCAGCTCGGAGGCGAGCCGGCGGCGGGTGCGCCCGACCAGATCACGCGGCCGGATCGTGTTGAGCAGGGCGCGGGCCTGCGGGGCGGACAGGAACTTCTTCGCCCCACCGGGCAGCAGTTCCAGCAGAAGCTTGTGGATGCGGTTGAGCAGGTCGGTGCGGGCGTGGCCGAGACCGTCGCGGCGGTCGACGAGCAGCCGCAGTGCAACGGTCGTGTCGTCGACGGTGACCTGCCGTAGACCCTTGCTGCGTAGGGCTGCGACGGCGACGCTGTGGGCGTCGACCGGGTCGGTTTTGCGGCCCTGGCCGGTGTCGAACACCCGGGCCCGGGCGGACAGCTTCGCCGGCACGTCCACCACCGTTTCGCCGTCCGCGACGAGGCGCTGAGCGATGTGCCGGCCGATGCCGTTGCAGCCCTCCACCGCCCAGATCCGGTCCTTGTGCTGCCGGCCGAGCTTCAGCATCGTCTGGTAGCCGTCGCGGTCGGTGCCGAACCGGCCCTGCGCGAGGACCTTCTCGCGGTCGTTGATGATCTCGATGGTCGCGGACCGCTTATGCGGATCCATACCGATGATGACCTGTCCCACGCTCGTCCTCCTCAATCAGACCGGGGCTGAATCCGGCGAGGAGGGCAGCGCTACTTCGAGCTGGGCAGACCTCTCTTGAGCCTCTCCGCGCCACGGTGACCGGCAGGACGCATGCCAGATGAGAGCCACACCAAACCGCGGTGGGCAGCCGCTGAAAGAGCGACCCCACCGGTCACCTCGACCAAGCCTGGCCGGGCTGCGGTCGTACCACCAGTAGATAAGTAGCCGCCGACCGGGTCCGGCTGGGGGCGTGGGTCAGACCCGGGGGATCAGCACGCTCAGGCAGGTGACGCAGCCCTCGAGCTTCTCGTACTCGCCGATGTCGACGATGACCGGCGTGAAGCCGAGGTCCGCCACGAGCGCCGCGGTGCGTGGCGCCGACGCGGCCAGCAGCACGAGGTCGTCACCGAGTGGTACGACGTGGCAGCCGGCCTCCTCGTCGACCGTGCGCATGGGTTGCCGGAGCGCGGTCGCGTCGAGCAGTTCCGGCAGCGCGAGCAGGGTGCCGTCGGGCAGCGCGGTCACGGCCGACTTGAGGTGCAGCACGTCGCGCAGCGGGACCGGGATTACCGTGCGCCCGCGGGTCGCCAGATGGGCGCGCAGCTGGGCGAGGCCCTCGCCGTTGGTGCGGCCGCCTCGGCCCACGTACACGGTGGTGCCGATTTGCAGCACGTCGCCGCCGTCCAGCGTCCCGGGAGCCTCGATGCGTACGACCTCCAGCCCGGCCTCGCGTACCGCCTTCTCCGTGCCGGGGATCTCCGGACGGCGCTGTGGCGCGCCCGGCCGTGTGATCACCGCCAGGCCATCGCAGACCACGACGGTGTCCTCGACGAACACCGAGTCGGGGCAGTGATCGGCGGGGGCGACCTCGCGCACCTGCCAGCCGGCCTCGGCGAGCGCGGCCCGGTACGCCTCGTGCTGACGCCGGGCCTGCGCGACGTCCACGTCGCTGCGCTCGATGTGGGTGACCAGCCCCTCGGCCAGCCGGTCGCTGGGTCGCCGGACCAGGGCAATGCCTCGCGTCATGCCACCAGTCTGCATGCGCCTGTCAGCCAAGCTCAAGCAGGGCAGGCAGCAGCTCGCGCTGCGCCCGATTGAGGAATGCAGAACTGCCGCTCGTTGCCGCCCTGCACGACGCGACGTTCAGATGCGTCCGACGCACCGCTCCTACCTCCTGCTCGGGTCCTGTCTCCACTCGTCAGAATGCGTGCAGGGGCCGCCCGCGGAACAGCGCCCGGTAGGAGACACAGCATCGCCGGCTTCGGATCCCACCGGGAACGGCTTGGTCGTCACAACCGCCGCCCCCGAGGTGGCTCGGTCGAGGTGTACGCCGGGAGCCGCATCGGTCGGCGCTCCGCCCGCTTCGCGATTCGAACTTTGCCTGGGAGCGGTTCGACGGCTGACTGAGTGACGATCGAGAAGCACCAGGCCGGACGTCGGTGCCTGGATGGTGGCGGTGTGTCGGCCGGGGGAGAGGGCTCGGGCGAGCCACGGGTCGAGTTGTTCGAGGATGTGGTCCTCGCGATGCCCTCGGGGCCCCAGCCGGGCACTCGGCTTGCCGGAGAAGCCGGAGCCGGGCATCGACGGGATCACCAGGGGGGACCCTGGTCAGCACGCCCCCGGCCTAGATCGTTGACCGGAATTTCGCTCCTGGTCAGCAGGGGCTAGTGATCGTAGGCGATCAATGATCGCTTGATCGGTGCGCCGATCGTCCAGTTGTGCCAGATCGCGGCGTTGAGGGCGAGCAGGCGCTGCACGATGCGGGTCCACAGGCCCAGCGGGACTCGCCCGCCGTGGCGTTCGAGGCCGAGTTGGTTCTTCAGCGTCCAGATGATCGCCTCGACGCGTTGGCGCAGCCAGTTGGGGAAGGGCCTGGGTGTGCGCTCGTCGCGGCGGGCAGGGCGGATCAAGGTGAGGTCCAGGTCGGTGAAGAACTGTTCGGTGTCCTGGCCGGACAGGCCCTTGTCGGTCACCACGGCGGTGCCTGCGGCGTGCTGGTTGGCGATCTGGCGGGTGAGGATCTGACGGGTCTGCTCGCGTTCGCCGAACAGTTTGGGGTTGGCCAGGCCGAACCCGGTGACCGTGCCGTCGGCGGTGGTGATGAGCAGCAGCTTGACGCCCCAGTACCAGCGGCTGTGGGCGGACTCGTAGCCGTAGCCGGCCCAGCCGAACAGATCCGAGCGCTGGGCAGTGGTCTTGGACTGGCCGCAGCCGATCGGGGTGGCGTCCATGAGTCGCAGCGGTTCGGCCGAGCCGGGCGTGTGCTCGGCCAGCCACCGCAGCGCGGCCTCCATCAGCGGCGCTGCCTGCTTGAGCCGCTCGTTGTACTCGCTTTGGCCCAGCAAGCGGGGGAACAGGTGCCCGACCCGTGACGCCGCGGCTCGTAGCCAGTGGTGTTCTTCGTTGTAGCGCAGCAACACCTGCGCCACGGCCAGGCAGACCAGTTCGGCGTCGGTCACCGCCGGTGGGCGGCCCGGACCACGGCGGCGTGCCGACGTGGCGGGGATGATCCGGTCAACCAGTTCCACGTAGAGTGCGATGAGAAGGGTGTCCAGGTCGGCGATCACGAAGGCTCCAGAGTCTGACGTGTGTGGAAACGCCGATCTTGGACACCCTTCATCCACCTGTCACGGATCTACACGGCGCGTCGCCCGTTACCCCCCCGGCCTGACCTGCACCGAATTTCCGGTTAACGATCTAGAAGGGATAGAGCCGCCTCCATCGGGCGTCCGGCCCGAGCCGGGTGGGCCGGTCGGTCAGGGCGCGGCCCGAAGCCGGGCCGAAGCGGACACCGCAGCAAACCCTCATCCGGCACTTAAGACCGCCGTCACGGGCCGTTCCTAGCGTGTGCGGGCATGGCGGCACCACGCCTCGTCGCCGTGCTGAGCAGAAACGGGGTACCCATGCCACCGCCACCGACGACCGCCGACCGACCGACCGGGGCCGCCGCCTGGCTGAGCTGCGCCGTGCCCCGCCCGGCCGCCCGGCTCCGGCTGGTGTGCCTGCCGTACGCGGGTGCGGGGGCCGGCGCGTACCGGCCGTGGTCCGCGCTGCTCGGCGACGAGGTGGAGGTGTGGACCGCGCAGCTGCCCGGCCGGGAGCGGCGACTCGCCGAGCCGCCGCTGACCACGATGGACGGGCTGGCGCCGCCGCTGGTGGAGGCGATCGCCGAGCGGGTGCCGGCGCCGTACGCGCTCTTCGGGCACAGCATGGGCGGCCTGATCGGGTACGAGGTGGCCCGCCGGCTGGTCGCCCGGGGCGGCCCGGCACCGCACCGCCCGGTGGTCTCCGCGGCCCGCCCGCCGCACCGCGCCGCGTCCGTCGGCCCGGCGCAGGCCCTCGACGACGGCACCCTGACCGCCTGGCTGCGCGGCCTCGGCGGGATACCCGACGAACTGCTCGCCGACCCCGCCCTGCTGGGGCTGATCCTGCCCACCGTGCGGGCCGACCTGTCGGTGGTGGCGTCTGGCGGCGGCCGACCCACGGGCCGCCGCCGGGCTGCTCGACGACGCCGCCGCGCTCTGCCAGGAACTCGGCGACCGCGCCGAGGAGGCCACGGTCCAGCTGATCGCCGCCCGGCTGCAGGGGCGGCAGGCGCGCCGCGGCGCGGAGGGCGCCGAGCAGAAGCTGCGCCGCTGCGGGGTACGCCTCGACCCCGGCGTGGCCGACGGGCTGACCGCGATCACGCTGCGCGTCCCGGCCGTCGTCATCCACACCCTCGGCGACTTCCGGGTGTTCCGGGCCGGCGCCGTCGTCCCGTACGGCGAATGGCAGTCCAAGGAGGCGCGCGACCTGCTGAAGATCCTCGTCGCGCACCGGGGACGGGCGGTGCCCCGCCCCCGGCTGATGGAGCTGCTCTGGCCCGACGAGTCGCCGTCGCGCACCGCGAACCGGCTCTCGGTGCTGCTGTCCACCCTGCGCCGGGTGCTCGGCACCCGGCAGCGCACCAGCGGACGCGGGCCGGTGCTCGCCGACCGGGGCTCCGTGGCGATCGACCTGGACGTGGTCGACGTGGACGTGGAGGCGTTCCTCACCGCCGTCGAGGAGGCGCAGGCCGCGCAGCGCACCGGGCATCCGGACGCGCCCCGGCTGCTGACCCGGGCCGACGAGCTGTACGGCGGGGATTTCCTCGCCGACGACCCGTACGAGGACTGGGCGCAGTCGTTGCGGGAGGAGGCGCAGGTGGCACACACCAGCGTGCTGCGCGCGCTCGCCCAGCACGCCCCGGACACCGACCAGAAGCTGGTCTACCTGATGCGGCTGGTGCACCGCGACCCGTACGACGAGGACGCCCACCTGGAGCTGGTCCAGGTGCTCCGCGCGGCGGGCCGGCACGGTGAGGCGCAGCGGCGCTACCGGGCGTACGCCGAGCGGATGCGCGAGTTGGGCATCACCCCGGCCGGCGGTGCGGTACCGGCGACCGTGAACCCGGTCGCCCGGCCGGGCGGCTCCGCCGGTGGGCTCCGGCCCGACCGGTCGGCCGGGCTCGGACCGCGCAGCGCGCTGCGGCGCGCGCCGACCGACCTGCCGCGGACCTGGTCGACGGAGTTCGGGCCGACCCACCGGCAGGCCGCGATCCCGTCACCCCGCACGGGCGGCGTCGTCGGCCGGTCCCTCATCGACCACCCGGCGTGACCTCCGTCGAGGACGGCGCCCGTGGCCACGCCGACGGCGGCGCCGAGGGACCGCAGGAGTCGATGTCGGGTGACCGGCATCGGTCCACCGTAGAGGCCGCGGTCAGCCCAGCTGGTCCGGCAGCAGCGCCAGCGTCGGCGGTAGCTGCGAGTGCAGCGGCGTGGGCAGGTCGTCCCGGGTGTGCCAGCCGAGCCGGTCGAACTTGTGCGGCTCGCCGATGGCGACCGTCGCCGGGTCGACCCGGACCGCGAACACCACCGCCACCCAGTGCGACGGCGGGTCGTCACGCAGCACGTTGCGGACCCCGAGCAGGCTGATCTCCAGCGGCGTGGTCGCGTACTCCTCGCGGACCTCGCGGGCGACGGCGGCCTCGAAGGTCTCCCCGTACTCCAGCGCGCCCGCGCCGGTGTCCCAGGTGCCGGGTTCGTCGCGGGCACCGGCGCCGCGCCGGGCGAGCAGCAACCGGCCCGCACCGTCGTGGCAGACGAAGACGCAGGACACCGAGGGGGTACGCGGGGAGCGGTCGGACATCCGGCCATTCTGCGCCACCGCGGACTGTTACCTGCCGGTTACCCGGCTGCGAAGCCGCTGTGGCACGGCGCGCCGACCGTCGAGTCGGGACCGCTGGAGCAGGTCCCGCGACATCGACAGGGAGGGCACGATGAAACTGAGGAGAGCGCTGGTAGCGCTGACCGTGGTGCTCGGCGGGCTGCTCGCCGGGACGGGGGGCGCCGCTGCGGCGACCACGCCGTACTGCGGGATCACCTGGGGCAGCACCGCCAAGTCGGGCGGCGCGCTGAGCGGCGCCCCACTCGCGGAGGTTCGCGCCGGGCGGCACGACTGCTGGGACCGGGTGGTGTTCGAGTTCGCCGGACCGGCGAACGGTTTCTCCGTCGCGTACGGCGAGACGTGGACCGAGGGGCAGGGGCTGGCGCTGTCGCCGTACACGGCGGGCGGGGCGCTGCTGCGGGTCTCGCTGCGGGCCCCGGCGTACGACGACAGCCACGTCGCCACCGTGCCGTACCGCACCGGTGACCACGCGATCAACGTGCTGGGCTATCGGACGCTGCGGGACGTGGTCTTCGGCGGCAGCTTCGAGGGGTACACCACCTTCGCCGTGGGCGTCCGGGCGCAGTTGCCGTACCGGGTGTTCGTGCTGACCGGTCCGGGCTCGCACAGCCGGGTCGTGCTCGACGTGGCGCACCAGTGGCAGCAGTGACCATGCCGGTGATGAGGGCCGGTCGGCCCTCATCACCGACCGTTGCGCCAGGGTCCCGCCGCGTCGCGCCGGAGCTACCCTGAGGTCGTCATGGAGGGCCGCGTGCTGGTCGTCGAGGACGATGCCTCCATTCGGGAGGTCACCGCCCTCGGTCTGCGCCGGGCCGGGTTCCGGGTCGACACCGCGGTCGACGGGCCGACCGCCCTCGCCGGCTGGCGGGCCCGGCCGGCCGACCTTATTGTGCTCGACGTCATGCTGCCGGGCCTGGACGGCTTCGAGGTGTGCCGGGAGATCCGCCGGACCAGCCAGGTGCCGATCCTGATGCTCACCGCGCGCACCGACACCATCGACGTGGTGGTCGGGCTGGAGTGCGGCGCCGACGACTACCTGCGCAAGCCGTTCGACCTGCCGGAGCTGGTGGCCCGGGTCCGCGCCGTGCTGCGCCGGGCGGTCGCCCCGGCCGAGGAGACCACGGTGACCGCCGGCCCGCTGGAGATCGACCCGGCCCGCTTCGTGGCCCGGAAGGCGGGACGGGAGCTGACCCTGACCGCCACCGAGTTCCGATTGCTGCTGGAACTGGCCCGCCGCCCCGGTCAGGTGTTCACCCGCGAGCTGCTGCTGGACCGGGTGTGGGGGCACAGCTACCTCGGCGACTCGCGGCTGGTGGACGTGGCGGTGCAGCGGCTGCGGGCCAAGGTGGAGGACGACCCCGGCCAGCCGGCGCTGATCCGGACGGTCCGCGGCGCCGGCTACAAGCTGTCGACGGGGTGACGTCGTGGCCGGCCGCGTACCCCCGGGGCGTCTGCGGCGCCGGCTCGTCGTCGCGTTCGTACTGGTCGCCGGGGTCTCCGCCGGGGTGCTGGCCGGCGGCTCGTACCTGATGCTGCGGCAGGCCCGGTTCGACGGCTCGCTGCAACGCGCGGCCGCCGACGCCCGCTACCAGCTGGTGCTGGCCGGGCAGTTCCTGCCGCTGACCGACGCCCGCCGGGCGGACCTGCTGGCCAGCTTCGAGGGCAACGGACGGCACGTGCTGCTCGTCGCCGGGGACACCGCCGCGTCGAACCCGCGGTACGCCCCGACCCCCGGGCGGGACCTGCGGGCCGCGGTCGCCGCCGGGCAGCTCGGCTACCAGCGCTCCCCCGCCGACGCCCGGCCGCACCTGCTCGTGGTGGGCGGCCGGATCCCCGGCTCCACCGCGGAGCTGTACGTGGTGACCGTGGAGGACGACCTGGCCGACGGCCTGGGCCAGCTCCGGACGGCGTTGGTGGTGGGCTGGGCGGCGGTGCTGCTCCTCGCCGCGGGGGTGGGCAACGCCCTGGCTCGGCGCACCCTGGAACCGGTGGGGCGGGCCAGCCGGGCCGCCCGGGCGGTCGCCGAGGGCCTGCTGGACACCCGGCTGCCGGTGCGGGGCCGGGACGAGTTCAGCGCCTGGGCCGCGTCGTTCAACGAGATGGCCGAGGCGCTGGAGACGAAGATCGAGGCGTTGTCCCGGGCCCAGGCCCGGGAGCGGCGATTCACCGCCGACGTCGCGCACGAGCTGCGTACGCCGGTGACCGCCCTGGTGGCGGCGGCGTCGCTGCTCGCCGAGCAGCTGGACGCGCTGCCCGCCGACGCCCGCCGGGCCGCCGAGCTGCTCGTCACCGACGTGGTCCGGCTGCGGCGGCTGGTCGAGGAGCTGATGGAGATCTCCCGGCTCGACGCCGGGCGGGAGGCCGTGTCGGCGCGGCCGGTCGACGTCGTCGCGCTGCTGGGCGGCATCGTCCACGCCCGCGGCTGGACCGACCGGGTGACCGTGGCCGGGGACGCGACGCCGGTCGACACCGACCCGCGCCACCTGGAACGGGTGCTGGCGAACCTGGTCTCCAACGCGGTCGAGCACGGCGGCGGCGCGATCCGGGCCGAGGTGTGGCGCACCGACGGGTCGGTCACCGTCGAGGTCCGCGACGAGGGGGCGGGCATCCCCGCCGCGCACCTGCCGTACGTGTTCGACCGGTTCTACAAGGCGGACCCGTCCCGCACCGGCCCGGGCAGCGGGCTGGGCCTGGCCATCGCCCGGGAGAACGCCCGGCTGCTCGGCGGACGGCTGGGCGTGCGCAGCGAGGTCGGCCGGGGCACCCGGTTCCGGCTCGACCTGCCCGTTCACGTTCCGGGGGGTGACTCGTGAGGCGGCTGCTCGTTCCGCTCGCGGCGTTCGTCCTGCTCGCCGCCGGCTGCGCCCCGGCCCGGACGGGCACCCTCGGGCCGGCGCCGGTCGGCGCGTCACCGACCGCCGGCGCCACCGCCACGCCGCGCGCCCCCGCACCGGCCACCACCACGCCGAGCCGTCGTCCCCCACCGGCCTCCCCCACCACGACGGTGCCGGTGGCGCCCGACGAGTCGGGCGAGGGCGGGACGATCGTGGTGCAGCTCTGGTTCGTCCGGGACGGGAGGCTGGCGCCGACCCGGCGTACGCTCCCGGCCACCGTCGCCACGTCCCGCCTGGCGCTCACCGAACTGGCCGCCGGACCGTCCCGCGCCGAGGCGGCGGCCGGCCTGACCACCCGGGTGCCGACCGGCGTCCAGGTGGTCCGGATCGCCGACGGGGTGGCCACGCTGGCCCCGCCAGCCGGTTTCGCCGACGGTGGCGCGGCGGCCGTCCGGCTGCGCCGGGCCCAGGTGGTCTGGACGCTGACCCAGTTCCCCACCGTGCGCGGGGTGGCGTTCGCCGGCGCCGCGCCGGTCGGGCGGGACGACTACGCGGACCTGCTGTCGGCGATCGTGGTGACCGGCCCGTCGGTCGGTGACCGGGTCACCAGCCCGGTCAGCGTGACCGGGAGCGCGGAGGTCTTCGAGGCGACCGTGAGCGTCCGCGTCCTGGACGCGACGGCTCGGGAGGTCGGCACCTCGTTCACCACGGCCGCCTGCGGCTCCGGCTGCCGGGGCGACTACCGGGCCACCGTCCGCTACCGGGTGGCCGCCACCGGTCCCGGCACCATCGAGGTGTACGAGGTCTCCCCGCGCGACGGCAGCCGGGTCAACGTGGTGGCGGTACCAGTCGTCCTCGTCGCCGCCGGCAGGTGAGGGTCGCGGGAGGCGGTCACTGCCACCGGGCGGTGAGCGACGGAGCTTCCCGCCGCTCCGCGCGTCCGATGCGCAGATCCTCGAAGATCGTGTTCCGGGCCGCCCGCTCGACCTCGGCGTCGAGATCGATCCCGAGCTCGGTCGACGCGTCGTGGGCCGCCCCGACCAGCACCATCTCCACGCCCGCGTGGTCGAGGAACCGGGGCGGGTCGAGCGGCGCGAACCGGCGGGTGCCGAAGCGCTCCTGCAGGTCGGCGGGGAGCTCCGCGCGAGCCGGACCGCGCAGGCCGACCCCGGGCGGCGACGGCGCCTGCGGATTCTTCACCGTGACGACGTAGCTCGCCTCCGGTTCGATCCGGAGCTCGTGCTGCGGCGGCCCGGGACGGCGGGGCAGCTCGAGCTGATACGCCAGATGCGTGTGGTCGTCGTGCCGGGTGACGCAGTACGCGCCCTCGGCCACCGGCCGGGCCGGTGGCTGGAACCGCTCACCCCGGGTCTTCGTCCCGTACAGGTGCGGTCGGAGCGCCTCGTAGAGTTCCGCCGGCCGACTCACCACGGTGTCGACGAACGCCCAGAAACGGTCATGCTCGTCGATCTCGGGCAGGCGCTTGCGGCCCACGACGAGCAGCCGCAGACGCCGTCGTCCGTGCCACGGGTGCAACACGATCAGCAACCGCTGCACCTCGTCCAGCGACTCCACGTGCCGCTCGCCGACCCGCGGCCGGTAGAGGAAGTAGATGTCGCCGTCCTCCAGCACCTCGCTCACGTCACGGCCGCTCTCCTACCGCGGCCCGACGTCGGACGCCTCGTAGATCCAGTCCTCGGCCGCGTCCTCCGGCGCGCGCGCCGCCCGGCGGTACCGGTAGGTCTCCGCGGCCTCGTGCGGTCCATGGAGCTTCAGGTCGTACGACATCGGCGGATCCTCCGCGTCCGGCACCTCCCAGGCCACGGTCTGCCCGTCGTACGGCCCGCCACGTAGGCACAGCTTCACCTCGACCACGCCCCGACGGTAGCGAAGTCGGGTGCCCGGTGTGGCCGAGACGAGTTCTTCGGCATGACCGGTGAACCTGCGATGAAGCAGGCAAGGTCCGTACAGCCACTGATCCTTAACGCACAGCCCTGCGGATACTTTCACCAGGCAATATAGAGTGTCGTCGACTACTGTTAGTGCCGTTGGGTGCAGTTTGTTGCGATTCGGGGCGCGCCTGCTGGGTCTCCGCCCGGCGAAGTGCAAAACCGCAGGTCAAGGCCCATTCAAAGGCCGTTCGACGCTGTTGCTTGCGGCCCGCCTGCCGTTCAGCGCACACCGCTGCCGACACGCCGCTCCCCCATCGCCGGCTCAGCATCGATGGCACCTCCCTGGACGTCGCATCCCGAGCGCTGCCCGTCGCCATCTTCCAGTCCACGACGGCGATCAACCCGTGCCCGAGATGCGGCCACCACCACCGGGGACATCAGCCGGCGGTCCGACCGGTAGCCCGCTCGGGCCAGCACACCCGACGCTTCGTCCGGATCGGCCCGATCTGTCACGTAAAACCGGCGTGTTCGCCTTTGCGTGATGTTAGCTTTGCCTCCTGTTCATCCCGGTCCAAAGAGGCCGATTCGAACAATTCGGACATTCCATGCGAAATGGCTCACTGCCGCATGGGCATCACGGGGGAAGAGGGGCTGATGAGAGGTACAACGAATGTCGCCGGCGGCGGTAGAAGGGGGACCGACTTCGCATCGCGGAAAGGTCTGACGGCGCCCCGCGGAGAGGGGATCCGGTGACGCTGAACCGGGACATCGACACGCACGTCCCCAGCCTGCTGACCGCGCCGCCACGCACGGCACCGTCGGAGCATGATGACCGGCCACTGAGCATCCTGCGGATGCGGGAACGGCCCGAGGGCGACGCCGGAGTGGTCAACGGTGGTCCCGGGCGAGAGACCGTGAGCGTGGTCATCCCAACGCTCAACGAGGAGAAGAACATCGCCTGGGTGCTCGAGCGCATGCCGCCGATCGTCAACGAGGTGGTTCTCGTCGACGGGCACTCGTCGGACCGGACGGTCGAGGTCGCCCGCGCCATCCGGCCGGACATCGTGGTGCTGACGCAGAACTGCCGGGGCAAGGGTGACGCGGCGCGGGTGGCGTTCGCCGCGGCCACCGGCGACCTGATCGTCATGATCGACGCCGACGGCAGCATGGATCCCGCCGAGATCCACCGCTTCGTCACCCCGCTCATGAACGGCTACGACTTCGTCAAGGGCTCCCGGTTCCTGACCGGCGGCGGATCGACCGACCTGACTCCACTGCGCCGCACCGGGAACCATATGCTGGTGCGGCTGACGAACAGCTTCTTCCTCGTCCGCTTCACCGACCTGTGCTACGGCTTCCTTTCGTTCCGTCGCGACTGCCTGCAGGCGCTCGCTCTGACCGCGCACGGCTTCGAGATCGAGACCGAACTCGTGGTCCACGCGCTGAAGGCGAACCTCCGCATCGCCGAGGTGCCGAGCACCGAACTCCCGCGCCGCTGCGGCACCTCCAACCTGCACACCTTCCGGGACGGTCAGCGGGTGCTCCGAACCCTGATCCGCGAGCGGGTCGTCCGGCGCCCTCGACCGGTGGTGGACCCGATCGACCACCGCGTGCTGCACCGGTGGCAGCCCCCGGTCGCCGCACGGACCAGCCCGGCGCTGAGCGAGGTGACCCGATGAGGAAGCGTGCACTGCGACGTGCTCCGGTGGTGCGCGGCTCCTACGCGCTCGCCGTGCTGCTGGGCCTGCTGTTCGGCGCCACCCCCGTGCCCACCGGGCTCGCCACGCCGGCCGGGGCGGCAACCGGCGACGTCGGCCTCCTCGGTCCGTCCACGTCCGGCGACGGCTCGGCGGCAACCGGTGAGAAGCCGGAGAGCAAGCTCTGGTGGAACGACGGCGCCTGGTGGGCGGTGCTGTTCCATACCGGCAGCCAGACCCACCACATATTCCGGCTCGACCGCTCCACCGGGCAGTGGGTCGACACCGGGACCATCGTCGACAACCGACCGAAGACCCGCTCCGACGTGCTGTGGGACGGCACCAGGCTCTATGTCTCCTCGCACGTCCGGGCCAGTTCCTCGACCGGCGCGACGTCCGGAAACCCGGCCCGGCTCTACCGCTTCAGCTACGACGCCGCGACGAGGACCTACAGCCGCGACAGCGGCTTCCCGGTGCAGATCAGCAACTACTCCAGCGAGACCCTGACCATCGACAAGGACTCGACGGGCCTGCTCTGGGCGACCTGGACGCAGGGCTCGAAGGTCTATGTGAACAACACGACGGGCGGGGACGCGGTCTGGGGCACGCCGTTCGTGCTCCCGGTCGCCGCCGCGGCCAACCTGTCCAGCGACGACATCTCGTCGGTGGTGAGCTTCGGCGGGACCGGGACCGGCGTGATGTGGAGCAACCAGGCGACGTCCGCGATGTACTTCGCCGAGCACACCGACGGCGCGCCGCGCTCCAGCTGGGACGTCACGCGTACGGCGATCCAGGGTCCGAACAGCGCCGACGACCACATCAACCTCAAGGCGCTGCAGGCCGACGCCTCCGGACGGGTCTTCGCGGCCGTCAAGACCGGGCTCGACGACGCCGGCGCCTCGTCCGCGGCGCCGTTGATCATGATCCTCGCCCGGGACCCGTCGACCGGCGACTGGTCCAGCTACCCGGTCGGCCGGATCAGGGACTGTCACACCCGGCCGGTCCTGCTGCTCGACTCCGAACATCAGACGCTGTACGTCTTCATGACCGCGCCGGACAGCGGGTGTCCCTACTCAGGCTACCCGGGAACGATCTTCATGAAGAGCTCCCCCATGGGCAGCATCGCCTTTCCCCTAGGCCGTGGCACCCCGGTCATCAGGGACGCCCTCTCGCCCAACATGAACAATGTGACGACCACCAAGCAGGACGTCACCAGCGCCACCGGCATGGTGGTCATGGCCAGCAACGACTCCACCCAGCGCTACTGGCACGCCGACCTGCGGCTGGGCTCGTCGTGAGCGCGGGGACCAGCCTCGAGCTCCGCCTCGGGCCGGCCCCCGGCGACCCGCGACCGCTGCGGGTGACGAGTCCGGCCCCAGCCGAGGCGTGGGAGCAGGTGCTCGCCTCCGCGCCGACCGCCCTGCCCAGCCAGACGCCGACCTGGCTCCGCTGCGTGTGCACGGTCGAAGGGTACGAGGACGTCTCGCGGCTCTACGAGACCGTCGACGGAAGGCGCCTCGTCCTTCCGCTGGTGCGACGCCCGGGGCTCGGCGCGATCCTCGCGACGGACTTCGGGCTCCCGGCCGGGTGGGGACCGGGCGGGCTGGTCTGCGACGGCGGTGAGCTCCGCCCGGAGGACGTCCGGTTGGTGGTCACCGACCTGGCGCAGCGGCGCGTGCTGAGCACCCTGGTCCGCCCCGACCCGGCGACGGCCGGGACGTGGGACGCGGTGGTGCCGGCGAGCGTGCTGCGCGAGGAGCGGATGGCGCAGACCCTCTTCCTCGACGGCGGCTTCGACGAGGTCTGGCGGAAGCGGTTCCGCAGCGACACCCGCAACCGGATCCGCCGGGCGGAGCGGGCCGGCGTCGTCGTCGAGTGTGACGACAGCGGCCGCCTGGTCTCCGTCTTCCACCAGCTCTACGGCCAGTCAGTCGACCGCTGGGCGCGGCGGGACCGCCTCCCGCTTCCGCTCGCCCGGCAGCTGGCGGCCCGGCGGGAGCCGCACCGGAAGCTGCGCACCGTCGCCGACATGCTCGGCTCCCGGTGCCGGATCTACGCCGCGTACCACGAGGGACGCCCGGTGGCCGCGATAGTCGTGCTGCGCGGCGCGACCACCGCGATGTACTGGCGCGGCGCGATGCTGGAACAGCTCGCCGGCCCCGTCTATGCCAACTACCTGCTGCACAGGACGGCGATCGCGGACGCGATCGAGGCCGGATGCACGGCCTACAACATGGGCGACTCGGCCCGGGTCTCCTCCTTGGAGCTGTTCAAGAGCCGCTTCGGCGCCGTCAGCCAGGACTACGCCAGCTACCGGATCGAGCGGGTGCCGATCACCCCGCTGGTTCAGCGCGCTCGCCGCGGCGTACGGCGGATCCTGGCGCTCCGGCCGGTGCGGGAGTAGTGCATGAGCCGTACACCGCCTCGCTGGCCGGGACCGCTCCGACCGGCCGTCCTCCGCTGGCTGGTCCTTCCCGCGGCCCTGACCGCGATCACCCTCCTCGTGATCTCCAGCCGCCCCGCCCCGGACGCTTCCCACGGCGCCAGTCCCACACCGATCGGCGCCGACGCGGCCGGATACGACTGGTCAGCGCCACACGGCCACCGCCCCGACCCGCGCACCCTCTCCGTGGGCGTCACCCATACCCGGCACTCGGTCGACGACTGGGGCAGCGCACCGGCCATCGTCTCCGCCAAGGCCGTCCTCACCGCCACCGCCAGCTACCAGAACCAGCACATCTTCGGCTCGGGGACGGTGAACCCGCAGCCAAGCCCGGGAAAGTTCGACTGGTCCTCGTTGGACCGGCGGATGGCACTGATCAGGTCCACCGCTGGCACCCCGGTCATCACGCTCTGCTGCGCGCCGGACTGGATGAAGGGTGGCCGCCCCGGGGAGACCAACTGGGACCGGCTGCACGTCGCGCCCCGGCCGGAGCACTACGCCGACTTCGCCGCGCTCGCCACGGCGGTCGCCCGGCGCTACCCCGACGTGCGGCACTTCCAGGTCTGGAACGAGATGAAGGAATTCTGGGACGCCACCCGCAACCGGCGGAACTACGAGGCCTACACCAACCTTTACAACACGGTGTACGACGCGCTCAAGGCGGTCGGTCCGACCCTCGCCGTCGGCGGTCCGTACGTCGTCATCGACATCTGGGCGAGCTCGAACACCGCCAGTCACCCGTCCGCCCTCGCCGGCGCCTGCGGGGTGGTCGACCAACGGAGTCTCGCCGCCCTGCTGCACATGGCCGACCAGGGGGCGACGACGGCGTTGATCTGGGAACCCCAGGGCGACACCGACGAGACGCACGGACCCGCGCTCTGGAGCGCGACGGATGGCCACGGCGGGGGCCGTCCCCTCGCGTACGCGGAGGCGGTCGCCCGGTTGCAGCAGGTGCTCGCGGACCGCGCCGGGCCCGACGCGGTCTCCTGGCCGGTGCCGGAGCTGGGCCTGGTCCGGGGCCGGGAGGGTGTCCTCCTGGTGCACACCGAGGACGACCGGATCGACCTGGAGGTGCAGGGCCGGCCGCTCCGCCTCGGGCCGTACGAGGTGCGATACGTCCCGCTGCGGACCGACACGCCGGTCGAGTTCACGTTCCCCGTCGCCCCCGGGTCGTCGGCGCCCGCCGTACCGGGGGCCATGTGCCTCCGCCCGGCCGCCGCGGCCACGCCGCTTCCGGAGGCACGATGAGCGGCGACGGCACGACCGTGGTGGCGGGCCACCGGGAACCGCCACGGCCGGCGGAACCGGCAACGGCCGCGCCCGGGCTCGCCCGGGCGGTGCTGGCCGGCCTCGACGGGGCCGGCGTGCGCTGGTGCCTGCTGCGCGGTGGTCCGGAGGCGCTCATCGCCCCCGGAGACCTGGACCTCCTGGTCGCGCCGGCCGATCTCGCGCGGGCCGTGGCCGTCATCGAGGCCCAGGGCCTGACCCGCCTGGCCGGTCACGGCCGGGGCAGTCACCGGTTCTTCCTCGGCCTGGACCCGGCCACCAACTCGTGGGTCGAACTCGACCTGGTGACCGAGCTCGCCTACGGCCGTCACTTCGAGGTGCGCACCCTGGCCGCGGACCGGTGCCTGGGCCGCCGCGCACGTCAGGACGACGTGTGGGTGCTCGCGCCCGGGGACGAGTTCTGGGCGCTGCTGCTGCATTGCGTGCTCGACAAGGGCACCGTCGCCGGCCACCACCTCCGTCGGCTGCGACAGCTGGAGGACCACGCCACGCTCGACGGTCCACTCGCCCGGGCGCTGCCGGACCGGGCGGCCCGGATGCTGCTGGCGTACTGGCGGGCCGGTCGCCCGGCGGCGCTGCGGGCCGTCCGTCGGCACCTGCTCACCGCCTGGTGGCGGGCCCGTCCGGCCAGCGCGGCCCGCCGGGTGGTCGGCTCGGCCGCCCTGCGTGCGATCGAGCGGCCGTTGCAGGCGTGGAGCCGTCGGGGTGTCAGCGTCGCCCTGATCGGCCCCGACGGATCGGGGAAGTCCACCCTGGCCGAGGGCATCGAGTCGACGTTCTACTTCCCGGTGCGCCGCGTCTACATGGGGCTTTGGCAGTCGAACGAGGCGCCGCGCGGCACCACCGAGCAGGCCGTCCGCATCCTGTTGCGCCCGTTCACCGTGTGGCGCCGCTACCTGGCGGCGCTGCGCCACCGGGCGCTGGGCCGGATGGTGGTCTTCGACCGCTACGTCTACGACGCCCTGCTGCCGCCGCGCGGGCCACTGGTCTGGCTCAAGCGGCCGTACTTCCAGCTGCTGAGCCGGCTCTGCCCGGCACCCGACGTGGTGCTGCTGCTGGACGTTCCTGGGTCGGTGATGTACCGCCGCTCCGGGGAATACGACCCCGAGCATCTCGAGGCGGAACGAGAGCAGTACCGGCGGTTGCGCCGGCGGATTCCCCACCTGGAACGCGTGGACGCCGACCGCGCGCCGGAACTGGTGCTCGCCGACGCGCTCGGCCGGATCTGGCGGCACTACCTCGAGCGGACGGCCCGGTGAAGGTCGCGGTGCAGTGGGCGCAGCCGGTCCTGCGGGACCGACTCGCCTGCTGGCTGCACCGGCCCGAACGAAACTGGACCGCCACCGTCGCCCCCCGCCTGGTCGCCCGGGCGACCGCCACCGACGACACCCGGTGGCGGACCGAGACCGTCGCCTTCACCAGCACGTCCGTCGCGGTGGCCACGGTCCGGGGCCGCGGGGCCGACGGACGCTACATGGTCAAGGTGCCCTGGACCGACCAGGCCGTCGACGGGCTGCGGCGCCAGGCCGAGGTGCTCGACGTGCTGCGGACGAACCCGCGCCTGCCCGGCCTGCGCCAGCTCCTGCCGTACTGCGCGGCACAGGGAGAGATCGAGGGACGTTACTACTGCGTGGAGGAGGCGCTGCGCGGCGCTCCGGCGAACGGGATGATGCTGAGGCGTACCCGGCGCGCCGCGCTGCTCGCGTCCGCCAGCCGGGTCATCCGCAACCTCCACCTGCCCACCCGGGAACGGACCATGCTCGACCGGGCCGCCCTGGCGGAGTGGGTGGACGCCCCACTCCGGCGGCTGGAGGAGTTCGTCGCCACCCACCCGCGACCTGGCCGGCTCCTCGACACGGTCTGGCGGCTGCGGGAGGAACTCGTCGTCGCCCTCGTCGGCCGCACCGTGCACACCTCCTGGATCCACGGCGACTTCTGGCCTGGCAACCTGCTGGCCACCTCCCCAGCTGGGCAGGTGACCGGGATCGTCGACTGGGACCGGGCCGCACCCCGCCAACTCCCCCTGCACGACCTGCTACACCTGCACGTCCTCGCCCGCCGGCTCGCCCGCGGCGACGAACTCGGCGAGATCGTCGTCCACGCGCTGCGGCACGGCCTCGACCGGACGCTCGATGTCCCCGCCGGCGAGGCGGCCGACTGGCTGGACGGCATCCCGCCACGACCGGCGCTGCTCCTCTACTGGATGCGCCACATCCTGCTGTTCATCGACTCGGAAGGTGACCATGACGATCCACGCTGGATCCGCGGCAACGTCGAGCGCGTCCTCGTCAACATCTGAGGTGGTCGCCGTCCTCGGTCCGGAGGCGCCAGCGGGGCCCGGCCCGGCCCTGGCCGTGACCGTGGTCATCTGCGTCTACACCGAGCAGCGGTGGCCGCAGATCATCCGGGCGGTCGGCTCCGTGCTGGCGCAGGACGTACCGGCAGCACAGGTCGTCGTGGTCGTCGACCACAACCCGGCGCTGCTGGAGCGGGCGCGCGCCACTTTCCCGGAGCTGACCGTCGTGCCGAGCACCGGCCCGCGCGGCCTCTCGGCGGCCCGCAACACCGGGCTGGCCCAGGCGACCGGCGAGATCGTCGCCTTCCTAGACGACGACGCCGAGGCGGAGCCCGACTGGCTGGCACGGCTGCTGCCGCACTACCGGGACGGGCGGGTGCTCGCGGTCGGCGGCCACGCCGTACCGGCCTGGGAGGAGGAACGGCCGCGCTGGCTGCCCCCCGAATTCGACTGGGTCGTCGGGTGCAGCTTCACCGGCCAGCCCACCGAGGTCACCCCCGTGCGCAACGTCATCGGCTGCAACATGTCCTTCCGCCGGTCGGTCCTGGACCGCACCGCCGGCTTCGACCCCGCGCTCGGCCGCGTCGGTCGCACGCCGGTCGGCTGCGAGGAAACGGAGCTGTGCATCCGTATCCGGCAGCTCGAACCGGACGGCGTGGTGCTCCACGAGCCCGCGGCCCGGGTCCGGCACCGGGTCACCGTGGACCGGGCAACGTGGCGCTACTTTCGGCAGCGCTGCTTCTCCGAGGGGCGGTCCAAGGCCGTCGTCGCCCGGCTGGTCGGCGCGGACGCCGGGCTCGCCACCGAGCGCGCGTACACCCGCCGTACCCTCCCGGCCGGGGTGCGCCGCGGCCTGCGCCAGGTCCGCGACGGCGATCGCGCCGGACTGCTGCGGTCCGCCGCGATCGTCGCCGGCCTGCTGGTGACCGCCGCCGGGTACGTCTCGGCCCAGGCCCTGCGCGCCTCTCAGGCGGTCGGCACGCCGGTCCCCCGGCGCCGGGCGGGTCCGGCGCCGGTCCGGGTGCTCGCCGTCGAGCTCTCCGAGGGAATGCCCGACGTGCCCGACACGGGCGGGCCGGACGGCGCCCGGTACGGCGCGGCGCAGGTCCTGGTCCGGCTGCACGGGCAGCCGCTCGGGCTGGTCGACGTCGCACTGCCGGCCGGCGGGCTGACCGCGCCGGCGCTCTCCGCCGCCATCCGGGCCCGCCTCTCCGCGGCGATCGACGAGCATCTGCTATACGACGGCCTGCCCACGCTCGACCCGCTGGATGCCGCCGCGGCCGGGGAGGCCGGCCTGGTCGCCGCCGGCGCCTCCTGCCGCTGCCACCCAGCGGTCGTGGAACCCGCCCCGTTCGTCAGCGTGGTCGTCCCCACGTGCGGACGCACGCCGCTCCTCGAGTCCACCCTCGACTCGCTCGCCGCGCTCGACTACCCCCACTACGAGATCGTCGTCGTCGACAACGCGCCGCAGGTCGCCGCCACCGCGCGGGTCGTCGCCGCGCGCGCCGCCGACGATCCCCGGCTCCGCTACACCAGCGAACCGCGACCCGGCGTCGCGCACGCCCGCAACCGAGGGCTGGCCGAGGCGCGGGGCGCGATCGTGGCCTTCGCCGACGATGACGTCACCCTCGACCGGGGGTGGCTGCGCAGCCTCGTCGACGGCTTCACCGGCGACGACGTCGCCGGGGTGACCGGTCAGGTCCTCGCCCGAAAGCTCGACACGCCGTCGCAGATCTGGCTGGAGCAGTACGGCGGTTATGGCAAGGGCTGCCAGCGGCGGCGATTCGACCGGGCCGGGTCCGCAACGCTCGACGCGGGGGGCGCGCGTCGCGTGGACCAGCCACCGCCGTCGCTCTACCCGTACCTGCCCGGATCGTACGGCTCCGGCGCCAACATGGCGTTCCGCGCCGACGTCCTGCGCCGGCTGGGCGGGTTCGATCCCCGGCTGCGCACCGGGGAGGACATCGACGTGCTGCTGCGTACGGTACTGGCCGGCCACGTGTTGACGTACGAGCCGGGGGCCGTCGTGTGGCACACGCACCGCCGTGAGCTGCGGGCGCTGCGCCGGACGATGTTCCGGTACGGGGTCGGGCTGGGCGCCGTCATCACGAAGTGCCTGGCGGCCGATCCCACCGCCCGACGGGAGCTGCTCGGTCGGCTGCCCGGCGGCGTCGCCTACGCACTGCGGCCCGGGTCGGCGAGGAACGGCCGCAAGCAGGAGGGCTACCCGGCCTCGCTGACCGCCCTCGAGCTCTGCGGGCTGGCGCTCGGACCGGCCTACTACGCCGCCGCCGCGGCCCGATCCGGACGGAGCCGCAGATGAACCGCGCACCGAAGACCGTCGTCCCCGTCCTCTGCTACCACAGCGTCGGCGACGTGCGCCGCGACGGCACGCTGCGCTGGGCGGTGTCGCCGGGCGACTTCGACGAGCAGATGGCGCTGATCCGGGAGCGCGGGCGCACGCCGATGACGGCGAGCGGCTACGCGGCCGTGCTGCGCGGGCTGGCCCCGTTGCCGCCGCGACCGGTGCTGATCACCTTCGACGACGGCTTCCCCGACCTCGCCGAGGTCGCGCTGCCGGTGCTGCGCAGGCACGGGCTCATGGCGACCGCGTACGTCATCGCCGCGCGGGTGGGCGTGGCACCGCCCTCGGACGGGGATCCGTCGCTCGACTGGGACCAGCTCCGCGAGCTGCACTCGCACGGGGTGGAGATCGGGTCGCACAGCCGGAGCCACCGCGCGCTCGACTGTCTACGCCCGTCCGAGCTGCATCAGGAGGTCGTGGGGAGCCGACAGGTGCTGGAGGACGGAACGGGGACGTCGGTCCGGTCGTTGGCCTATCCGTACGGCTACCACAGCATCGCCGTGCGGACCGCGGTGCGCGCGGCCGGCTACTCGTCCGCCTGCGGAGTCAAGAACGCGCTGAGCCACCCGGACGATGACGTCTTCGCCATCGCCCGGGTGCTGATCGAGCGGGAAACCGGGATCGCCGGGATCACGGCCCTGCTCGACGGCACCGGCTGGCCGCTGGCCTGGCGGGGCGAGCGGTGGCGCACCCGGGGTTGGCGGGCGTTCCGACGGGCCCGACACCTGGTTGCACGCCGCGCGCCCGCGACTGAGCCAGCCGACCTCGGGACGGCGGGGAGGAAGCACCGCGGGCGGGAAGGAGAGGTGACCCGATGAGCGCCCCACGTGCCGGAACCGCGAACGCGTCGGTCGGTCCGGCGGCTGCCGGCGTCGGCACGGTCGCCGCGCCGATCGGCGTACGGCTGCGCCAACACCTGCGCGATCCGCTGAACAGCAACGTCTACGCGCTGATGCTCAACACGGCGGTGAGCTCGCTGCTCGGCATCGTGTACTGGGCTCTGGCGGCGCGCCTGTACTCCCCGGCCGAGTTGGGCATCGGCGCGGCGATGGTGTCGACGATGTCGTTCCTGAGCAACCTCTCCCAGCTCAATCTGAACGGTGCGCTCGCCCGCTTCCTGCCGAGGGCGGCGGAGCGGGGCGGCCGGCTGGTCGGCTACGCGTACGGGGCCAGCTGCCTCGCGGCGCTCGCCCTCAGTGCCGGTTTCCTGCTGCTCGCTCCCCTGGTTGCCGGCCGGTTCGACTTCCTGAACCGCACTCCCCTGCTCGCGGTGGCGTTCATCCTCTCCGTAGCCGGCTGGTGCATCTTCACCCTGCAGGACAGCGTGCTCACCGCCCTGCGCGGTGTGGTGTGGGTCCCGGTCGAGAACACCGCCTTCGGCATCCTCAAGATCGCGCTGCTGGTGCTGCTCGCCGGCGCCCTGCCCAGCCTGGGCATCTTCCTTTCCTGGAACCTGGCGGTCGTCGTCGCGCTCATCCCCGTCAACGTGCTGGTCTTCCGCCGGCTGCTGCCCCGACTGCGGGAGCGGGGTACGGCGGTCGCGCTGCCGGATCGCGGGGTGCTCGCCAGGTTCGTGGCGCTCGACTACGTCGGGTACCTCTTCCTGCAGGCCGGCACGAACGCCCTCCCGCTGATCGTGACCGCGCGGCTGGGCGCCGAGGCCAACGGCGTCTTCTACGTCGCCTGGCTGCTGGGCGGCTCCCTGGAGATGGTGGCGTACCACTTCGGCACCTCGCTGACCGTGGAGGCCTCCGCCGATGAGTCGCGGCTTCCGGCGTACGTGCGGCAGGTGCTGCGGCGCGGGCTGCTCCTCCTCGTACCGGCGGTCGTCCTGCTCTGCGTGTCGGCGCCGCTGCTGCTGACCCTCTTCGGCCGCGACTACGCGTCGAGCGGCGCGGACGTCCTGCGGCTCTCCGCCGTCGCGGTGCTGCCCAAGCTTCTGCTGATCGTCTTCGTCGCGGTGTCCCGGGTCCGGCGCAGGGTCGGTCGGATCATCGCGGTGCACGCGTCCGCGAGCGCCCTGGTCGTATCGCTGTCGCTGGTCGCGATGGCCGAGATCGGGGTGACCGGGGTCGGCGTCGCGTACCTCGCCGGACAGCTCGTGGTGGCGGCCGCCGTTCTGCCGTCGATGGTGCGGCTGCTGCGGGGCGTTGCGGGCGACGGGGTCGAAGAGGCCGGCGCCCACGTCACGACTGGTCTCTGGAGGCGTCGATGACAAAGTTTCCTAACCTGGTGTCCACAAAGCCACGCGGTGAGCTGGAGGACCTCGGTCAGCTGTCGTCCGCCGGCTCCGGTGTTGGCTCCGCCGGGCAGGCTTTCAGCACGGGGATCGGCCCCCGATGGGGGTTTGCCGTCCAGGCCCTCGCCACCGTGCTTCTCGCCATAACACTGTGGATCATCGGCCTCCGGAACGTCGACCCCCGCGCCATGACGGACATCGGTCTGGTCTCGCTCTTCACGGTGCCGATGATCGCAGCCCTGGTCGTTCTCGCCGTCGGGTTCTTTCGTGCGCTGCGACGTTCAGCCGCCGAGTGGCTCCTCGCCGTGCACCTGGTGGCGTTCATCGGCTTCATCCACGCGACCCCGGCCGCTCTGTTCGGGACGCTTCGATACGCCTGGGCGTGGAAGCACATCGGGATCATCGACTACATCCTGCGGACGGGGAGTGTCGACACGACGATCTCCAATCTGCCGGTGTACCACAGCTGGCCCGGATTCTTCGCCGGGACCGCCCTGCTCACGGACATGGCGGACCGGTCATATCTACTGCCCTTGGCGACGTGGACGCAGTTGGCGTTCAACCTGTTCAACCTGCTGGCGGCCCGCTTCCTGATGCGCTCGATGACCGACGATCGCCGGGTGGTCTGGCTGGGGCTCTGGCTGTTCTTCCTGACGTCCTGGTTGGGCCTGGACTACTTCTCGCCGCAGGGCCTGGCGTTCCCGCTCTATCTGGTCCTGATGGGGCTGGTTCTGCGTGCCTTCCGACGCCGGCGAGCCGACGTAGTGGAGGTGGTCGCACCTCTCGCGGCCGCTATGAGAGTGCGGGCGGCTCTGCCGGTCATGGTCCTCATCATGGGAGTGATCGCCTCAAGCCATCAGATAACCCCGCTCATGATGGTGCTCGGGCTGCTCACGGTCTTCGGTTTCCGCAGAGCGCGAGGCTGGTACGTCCCCGTGCTGGCCGTGGGGCTGACAGTCGGGTGGGCGCTTGTCGTGGCCCGCGGCTACACGATCGACAACCTCAGCGGTCTGAACATCGGCGAGCCGGTGCAGAACGGCGTCGACACGCTCGAAAAGTCGGCGGACGTCCGTGACGGCCAGGTGCTGGTGAGCTACGCCGGGCGCTTCATCACAGCGGTGGGGCTGGCCGTGGCCGCGATCGGCATCTACCGGGCGAGGCGACGGCGCCGGCTCGACTCGGCCGCCCTGCTGCTGCTGCTCAGTCCGATGCTGCTGCTCGCCGTCACCGAATACGGCGGTGAGGTGCTCTTCCGGGTCATCCTGTTCACCGGCCCGTTCATGGCCTACTTCGCCGCACTGGCGGTCTATCCCGACGCAACCGACCGGGCGCGGACTCGCCGGGTGGTGCTGGGCGGTCTCCTCACCGTGGCATTGCTGCCCGGATTTCTGCTGGCCTACTTCGGCAAGGACACGCAGAACTACTTCACGCCGGCAGAGGTGAGAACGACTGCGTGGTTGTACCAGAACGCGGAACCGAACTCCCTCATCGTCGTCGGTTCGCGCAACTTTCCCCAGCGGTTCCGGAACTACGAGAAGCTCACCCATCTCTCGATAGCCAATGAGCCGCCGGAGAGCCGGGATCGGGTGCTGGCCGACCCGGCGGAGAGGCTGTCCCGGTGGCTTGCCGCCGGAACATCCGACAAGCCGAACTACATCCTGATAACGAGGGGCCAGAAGGTCGCCAACGACCTGATCGGGCCCATGCCGGCGGGCTCCCTTGACCGGGTCGAACAGGCGCTCCGGGCGTCACCTCGCTTCCGGATCGTCGTAGACACGGGCGACGCCGTGGTCTTCACCCTGGCAGAGAACGGGAACGGCAGATGATGCGACGTCTAGCACTGTCTTTCGTGGTCGTCGTCGCGACGGCGCTCACGACCGCGTTCGTGGTCTTCGGAGCCACCAGCCCGGCACGACTCCCGGTGGTGCTGGCCTTCGCCGTGGTGGTGCCCGGACTGGGTTGGGCATCGCGGCTCCGTCTCGCCGACGCCGCAGATACCTTGTCGATCGCCATCACAATCAGCCTCTGTCTCCTGGTCGTCGTCGGCGAGGGCATGGCCCTGCTGCGGCTCTGGTCCGTCGAGCGAGGATTCCTTGTCCTGGCGGCTGTCGCTGTCCTCGGCGTCACACTCCCCCGCAGGGGCAACGACAACTCACCCGCGGGCGCGTCCAGGTCGGTCTGATCTGCGGTCGTGGCGCCAGCAAGCACATGCGCCGGCAGAGAGCCATCAGCGAAGGGCTGGCCTGATCTGGATGTAGTCGATGGCTAGCGACGCGGGGAATTGCGTCGAGTTGTTCGGAGAGCCGGGCCACCGACCGCCCACCGCCAGATTGGCCACGACGTACATAGGCTCGTCGGGCACCTCGTCGCCCTTGACCGTGAAGATCAGTTTTCCGTCGAGATACCAACGCAGCTTCCCCGGCAGCCACTCCAACCGGTAGACATGCCAGCCGTCCGCGAGGTCGGCGTTTCGCTCCGTGTGTGCGAGGGGCTCGCTCTTCCGATCCCGTCGGTGGAGTGACTGATAGCTCTTCCGCGTATTGCTGCCCAGCACTTCGACGATGTCGATTTCGGGTCGGGAGTCACGGAAGGCGGGGAGCATCCAGAGCGCGGACCAGAGGCCCTTCCCGGCCGGCACCCGAAGTCGAGCCTCGACCGCGCCGTAGGTGAACGCGAACCGCGGCTCGCCCCGCCGCTCCGAAGGACCGGAGCTGATCATCCCGGACCGGTACTGGAACCGTTCGCCGTCGGGGCTTTCGACGGGAACCGCCTCCGCGGTGAGGTACAGGACCCCGTCCGCCACCGTCACCTGCGCCGGCTCGTACCACTGAAGCTCTTTGTTCGAGGCGATGGTGCATCCCCACCAGTGGCAGGTGCCCCAGGAGTCGGAGTCTAGCGACTCACCCTCGAAGCCGTCGGCGAGCGGCTGACTAGAGCTCTGCTCTATAGGTTCGGCAGGACCGCAGGAGGACTGTGGCCCCAACCCGACAGCGACGACGAACAGTGCCATTCCCATGGCGATAAACCGGCGCCTAAACCGCAGCAATGGAGGAGGTGACTTCACCGCTTCGTGATCACGCGGCTGCCTCTTGTGCCAGACTGCTACGCGGGTCCTGCGGAAAGACGTCACTTGGCCAGGATAAACGTGGCATGCCCGACCTTCTGTTCACTTATCGGTTACCGGCTGCTCTTCGCGTTCGCCATCATCCTTCTCCAGCGGATCCACGATCTCAACTCGCCGAGTCTGGGCCCTGCTCCGGATCCTCGACATGGTCGCCGCGCCGCTGCTCGTCGCGTTCGTCATCATCATCCTCCAGCGGTTCCGCGACCTGAGCTGACGTCGCCCGGGCGACCCGTCGCGCCGCCGCAACGGTGCGAGCCGCGTGGCTCGCAACTCGACCCGTGGCTCGCCCGGGCCCTGGCCCCCCCGGCCGTCGGGCGACTCTCCCACTTCGTCCACCGCGCCATTCGCGTACCCGGGGTGCGATTCGAACGCACACTGTCGGCTTCCTGAAAACCGTGCCTCCTGCCAGTTGGGCTACCCGGGGGTGAACACACTGCGTACCCTCGGCGCGATTCGAACGCGCAACCTGCGACACCTCATGCCGCCGCCTCTGCCAGTTGGGCCACGAGGGCTCGTGCTGCGAGCGGAAGACTCGAACTTCCCTCTCCCGTTCCAGAGACGGGTGTGCTGCCGACTGCACCAGCTCGCAAAGGTTCCGCTCCGCCGTCGCGGATGCGGACCGTGCCCCGACCAGGATTCGAACCTGGGCTCTCCGCTTCCGTAGAGCGGCGCTCTTTCCGCTGAGCCACCGGGGCGTACGACCGGCGCCCCCCTCGGGCGCCGGTCGGTCTAACCCTTCACGCAGACCACCTGCTTGAGGTGCGCGACCACCTCGACCAGGTCGTCCTGCTGCGCCATCACCTTGGTGATGTCCTTGTACGCGCCGGGGATCTCGTCGACCACCCCGGCGTCCTTGCGGCACTCGACGCCGGCGGTCTGCCGGACCAGGTCCGCGGTGCTGTACGTCCGCTTCGCCTGCCCCCGCGACATCCGCCGCCCGGCCCCGTGCGAGGCCGAGCAGTACGCGTCCGGGTTGCCCTTGCCGCGCACGATGTACGAGCCGGTGCCCATCGACCCCGGGATGATGCCCAGGTCCCCCCGGCCGGCGCGGATGGCGCCCTTCCGGGTCACCAGCACGTCCACGCCGTCGTACGTCTCCTCGGCCACATAGTTGTGGTGACAAGAGATCGGCTCGCCGTACGAGACGTGCGGGAACTGGTCCCGGACCACGCCGCAGAGCAGGGCGAGCATGACCTCCCGGTTGCGCCGGGCGTACTCCTGGGCCCAGAAGAGGTCCCGGCGGTAGGCGTCCATCTCCGGCGTGCCGGCGAGGAACACCGCGAGGTCCCGGTCGGGCAGGTCGACGTTGTGCGGCAGCCCGCGGGCCACCGCCATGTGCCGCTCGGCCAACTCCTTGCCGATGTTGCGGGAACCGGAGTGCAGCATCAGCCAGACCTGCCCGTCGTCCGGGCCGCCCTGCTCGACGCAG
Organism: Micromonospora sicca; assembly: GCF_003172935.1. Lineage (GTDB taxonomy): Bacteria > Actinomycetota > Actinomycetes > Mycobacteriales > Micromonosporaceae > Micromonospora > Micromonospora sicca. Next base: position 52,965 of record NZ_QGKS01000254.1, read on the forward strand.
ACCTCGATGAAGTGGTTGCCGCCACCGAGGGTGCCCAGCTGGTGCTGGGCCCGGTGCTCCAGCTGCGCGACCTTCCGGTCCAGCTCACCGAAGCGCCGCCAGAACGCGTCCCAGCCGGCGTGTGCCAGGCCCCGGACCCGGCGCGGGTCGACCGGGTCGTCGCGCTTGGCGAACCCGACCGGGATGGTCGCCTCGATGGCCGAACGCAGCGGGGCGAGGTCGTCGGGCAGGTCGGCCGCGGTGAGCGAGGTCCGCACGGCGGACATGCCGCAGCCGATGTCGACGCCGACCGCGGCCGGCGAGACGGCCTGCCGCATCGCGATGACCGATCCGACGGTGGCGCCCTTGCCGAAGTGCACGTCCGGCATGACGGCGACGCCCTGCACCCAGGGCAGTGCGCCGATGTTGCGCAGCTGCTGCGCGGCCTGCGGCTCGATGCCGTACGGGTCGGTCCAGACCCGTACCGGCGCCCGGGTGCCGGCCAGCGGGGTGAAACCCATCGTCGTCTCCTCGTGTCGGGGGGTGTTCGAGCGGCTGGCCGGATTCGAACCGGCGATCTTCACCATGGCGAGGTGACGCGCTACCTGACTGCGCTACAACCGCGTGGTCGTCCCGGGCGGGACGGACGTAGGCCGTACGGGACTCGAACCCGTAACCGCCCGGCTGAGAACCGGGTGAGCTGCCAATTGCTCCAACGGCCCGTGGGACGGTAGGAAACCCGCCCCGGATGTGTCGCCCCGGCCGACGCGTCGGGGCGTCGGCCGGGGTTGTGCTCATGCCATCCACTGTGGAGTTGAGAAGGAGCGACGTCGCCGGCCGGGGCCGGGACATTCGAGCAGGGGCGACAGGATTCGAACCTGCAACCGTCGGATTTTTGGGAATCCGGTGCTCTACCGGGTTGAGCTACGCCCCTGGGCGGGAGTGGGGTGACGAAAAAGCCGCCCGGTCCCTGAGCGGGGGCGGGCGGCTGCGCGTGTCGCGCTGGCGCTAGTAGCGCCGCCACCCCGATTGCCACCGCTGCTGCCGGCAGCGACCCAGGCCTCGCTCGCCGGTGGGCAGCGAGGCACCACCGCGCGGCATGGGCCGCGGGGCTTCGGTGCGCAGATGCTGCGTCACGGCGTACTCCCTGGGTTGATCCGGTTGACGTTGCCCCATGAAGGTAGGCGGCCCCTCGGGACACCGCAATGGATATTCGTGCGGATGGTTCGGTAGGCGCCGAAGGATCGCGGCCGTAGCGTCTCTGGTTTCCTATGTGATCCTCAGCGAGCCAGACTCCCTGCCGGTACTTCCGTCCCGGTTGATGATCGGGGTGGCGTGCACGTGGCGGTGGAAGCCGCGGCCGAGGACGGCCCCGCGAACCCGGTGTGGGTGTCGCGGAGCGGTGGTGGGAACCGTGTACGGCACCTGGCGAACCCGCCCTGACGGCTGGGTCTCCTGGGGTGTCCGTCCCGCCGGACGCTTGCCGGCAGTTCCCGGTGGGGGTTCTGCCGGGGCGGGAACCTGCCGTCGCAAGGGCAGCAGGCGTGAAGTCTTGACCGCTGCAGGTCGGACCTGCCTCGGGGTAGGTACCGTCTTGCGTCGGTCCCGCACCGGCCTGATCGTGGCGGCTCGGGTTGGTCGACGCGTCCGGTGACGGACCGGTGTGTCGGTGGCGGTCCGGATCGCGGTATTGCCGTTACGGCCGCGGCGGGTTTTGGGCTGGTTGGCGAGGCCCCGGGCGGCGATCCGCTGCGACGCGGCGTGGTCACGGTCCATCGACAGGCCACACGAGCAGGTGGCCCACCGGTACCCGGCCACGCGCCCCTGCGGTGTTTTGACGTGTTTGACCACAGCCCCGCAGCGGGGACAGCCCGATGATGTGCCACGCGCCGGGACAGTGACGACGGCGATGCCTGCTTTCGCGGCAAGGTGGGCGATGGCGGTGAACACGGTGCCGCGCACCGCACCAGACAGTCGCCGGTTGAGGCTGCGTGACCGGCCATGCGCCTCGAGTGTGGCGAGGTCCTCGATGTAGATGGCGGTGGCGCCGACCGCGGTGGCGTGGTCGACGAGCCACCGCGCCGCCGACCAGGCAAGAGCGTTGTTGAGATGCCGGATTCGGGCGCACACCGCCGAATGCTCAGCCTCTAGGAGGGCAAGCTTCGCATTCAATGCCGCTGCGGCAGGGTTGTGGGTGGGCCGGCCGTCACGCAGCCGCGTCAGATGGTCGGCTTTGGTTTTGAGGTGTTCGCGGTGGCGGCGTAGCCGCACCAGTTTCGCCGACACACCGGTCGCGTCGAACCGCAACGGGCGCCCTGCACGACAACGGAGCCGTCCCGGTCGAGGTCGGCCACGGTGGCGGTCAGCAGGGTGTTCACCCCCCAGTCGACACCCAGGGCACGCGTGTGGCCGTCCACCGGCGGCGGGGTGTGCGGGGTCTGGCAGGGCAGGTCAACGCGAACTTTGCCGTCGCCGGGCCGCAGCGTCGGCGTGCACACTTTCACCCCGGCGGGCACGGTCGCCGGCAGCACCACGTCGAAGGCATGCCACACCCAGTCGCGGTATGCGGCCGGCGCCGGGCACATCGGGAGCTGCGCCCACACCCGCACCATACGGCCGTCGACCCGGTCGACGACGACCTGTTGCCGATCGGCCGCAGCCAGGCTCACCTGCCGCGCCACGGCCGGCGGACCCTCCAACTCACACAGGTCCGCCGGCAGGTGACCATGCATGTCGAACCGGACGAGCCGGACGCCGGGTCGGCGGTCGGTCGGCGCGGCTGCACGCGCTGGTCGACGAGCTGGACGCGCTGGAGCCGGCGTTCACCGGGTACGACCGGCTCCGCTTCGGGGGACCGACCTCCCGGGACAGCTGCGTCGACGCGGTGCGGGCCCGCTACCCGCGCTGCGAGTGAGCGAGCTCCGCGCGTTCGAAGACGCGTTCGCCCTGGTGCTGGACGGTCGCGGCGCCCAGGGTCAGCGCGGCGAGGACCAGGGCGAGCACGGCGACGGCCGGGCCACGTCGCGGGGTGGGCGGGTCGAGCAGGGCCCGTACCCGATTCGGGACGTCGCCCCCGGTCGCGGCGGTCAGGAGGTCGCCGGGGTGGCGCCGTCGGGCCAGGGCGGCCCGGGCCAGGGCGCGGGCGACCAGCCGGCGGTCCCCGAGTCGGGCGGCGGCGTCCTCGTCGGCCCACCGTTCGACGGCGTTGCGCAGCGTCCGGGCGGTGGGGGCGAGTGACGGGTTGGCCGTGGCGGCCAGGTCGACCGCGGTGATCCACCAGGCGTGCCGGTGGGACAGGTGAGATCCCTCGTGGGCGAGCAGTGCGGCGCGTTCGTCGGGGGCGAGGGCGCGCAGCATGCCGCGGGTGACCACGATGCGGCCGGTGGCCTCGGGGGTGGTGAAGGCGTCGGGAGTGTCGGTGTCGAGCACCACGAGGGAGCCGGGTTCGCCGAGTCGGCCGCAGTCGCGGTGCGCGGCGCGCATCGCCCGGGTCCGGCGGATGAGGAAGACGGCGGTGCGGGCGGCCGCGGCGGCGAGGGCGAGCAGGGCGGCGGCCGAGACCGGCCAGGGCACGGGAGCCTGCGACCGCAGCGCCTGGACCGACCAGGCGCCGGCCGCGGCGATCTCGGCGTCCTGGCCGATCCAGGTGGCGGCGACGACCGCGGCGGCGAACCAGAGCGCCGAGGTGACGAGGAGGCCTGTCGGCGCGAGGAGCCGCACGGCGAGGGCGGGTCGGAGGGTACGGCTCAGCCATGGGCCGCAGCAGGCGTAGGCGACGGCGGACGCCAGCACCACCCCCAGGGCGACGATCATGAGTCCGGCTCGGTCCGTTGGAGCAGGGTGACCAGCAGCGCCTCGTCCTCCGGCGTGAGCGAGCCGACGAAGCGGGTCAGGACGGCCGAGCGGTCGGTGTCGTCGTCGTCGAGCAGCCGACGCATCTGGTGGGCGGTCACCTGGGCACGGTCGCGTACCGCCTGGTAGGCGTAGGCGCGCCCGGCCGGGTGGCGGGTGACGCGCCCCTTGCCGTGCAGGCGGGCCAGCACCGTGGTGACGGTGTTGTAGGCCAGCCCGGCGTCGAGGCGCTCCCGGACCGTCGCCGGGGTGAGCGGCGCGTCCGCGGCGGCGAGCGCCGCCAGGATCTCGTGTTCCAGGTCGCCGTGCCGGCGGCGTCTGCTCTCCACCCGTCCCCCATCAACTACAAATCTTGTAGTAGTAAGCTCTGACCTACAAACATTGTAGGTGTCACTCGACGACGGGGAGCGGGATGGACGTCGGGCTGTTCGACGAGGTCAACCGGTTCGCGGTGGCCACCCCCTGGCTGCATGCCGCGGTGACTGGCTACGCGGCATTCGGCGTGGTGCTCTTCGCCGCCATCATGCTGGCCGGCTGGTGGTACGCCCGGCGCACGAGCGAGGCGGACCGGGTGGCGGCGGCCGTCCTCGCCCCGGTGGCGACCCTGCTGGCGGTGGCCGTGAACCAGCCGTTCGTGTCGGCGTTCCACGAGGCCCGCCCCTACACCAGCCACCCGGACATCCTCGTGCTCGCCACCCGCAGCACCGATTTCTCGTTCCCCTCCGACCACTCGGTGATGGCGGGCGCCGCGGCCGCCGCGCTGTGGTTCGTGTCCCGACGACTCGGCCTGGTCACCGCGGTCGCCGCGCTGGCGATGGGCTTCTCCCGGATCTACATCGCCGCGCACTACCCGCACGATGTCCTCGTCGGCCTGCTCCTCGGCGCCGTGGTCGCGGTCCTCGTCGTGCTGCTCGCCCGCCCGTTCACCACCCGGCTGGTCACCGCGACGGGTCGTACCGCGTTGCGCCCGCTGGTCACCGCCGAGCCCCCGACGCCGCCCGGTCCGGTCGTCGCCGCCGCCGGCCGGGAACGGACCCCGCCGGAGGACACCGGCCGGTGACCGCCAGGGCCGCAGTACGGCGGTCACCCGTCCTGGACCGCTCCGGTGACCCGGCGCGCCACCGCCAGCAGGTAGTCCTTGCGGTTGAGCGGGTTGTGGTCCCAGCGCGGCCGGCTCGGCACCGGCCCACGCACCGGCCGGTAGTGGTCGAACTCCGACTCCAGCATCCCCTCGCCCCGGGTCAGCGACGGCAGGCGCTGCTCCAGGGCGTGCACCCGGCCGGCCGGCACCTCTCCCTCCACCGGGTACGACGAGCCGCGCAGCGTGGAGCCGCGGGGCACCGCACCGAGCCCGGCGAGCACCGGCAGCACCGCGCCGAACAGATCCGCCGGCACGTCCAGGCGGAACCGGTGCATCGGCTCGTGCACCCGGGTGCCGGCCCGGGTGAGGGCGTCCATCAGGACCAGCGGGGTCAGGTTGCGGAAGTCCCCGGCGGTGCTGGACATGCTCTTGTCGAACACCCCGTGCGAGTGGCTCTGCCGGGCCCAGTACCCGCCGTGGGTCAGGGTGACCACGCAGTCGATCACCGCCCAGCCGCGCAGGCCCTGACGCAGGGTCTCCCGGACCGTCTCCTCGATGGCCTTGAGGAAGGCCAGCGGCATCGAGCCGAGTTCGATGCCGAGGCGGAACTCCACCCCGCTGTCGAGGGGGCCCGGTTCGATCCGCAGCCCCACGGTGGCGAGGAACGGGTTCGGCTCCCTGCCGATCCACTCCACGGCGGCGCCGACCCCGACCGGGCGTTCCACGCAGACGGTGGTGGTCTCCCGGAAGTCGACCCGCACGCCGTACTCGTCGGCGAGGGTGGCCTGGATGACCTCCTTCTGCACCTCGCCGTAGAGCGACACGGCGATCTCCTGCCGGATGTCGTCCTGCCGCAGGTTGATCAGCGGGTCCTGCTCGGCGAGCTGGGCGAGGGCCGAGTGCAGGGCCGCCCGCTCGGCGGCGCGGCACGGCACCACCACGGTCTCCAGGGTCGGCGGGGAGAAGTGGTGGCGGCCGGCCGGCCGGGCGGGCGGCGTACCGAGGAAGTCGCCGACCCGGACGTCGGCCAGACCCCACACCCGGGCGATCCGGCCGGCGCCCACCGCGGGGGCCGGCAGGGCGGTACCGGCCTCGAAGACACTGATCGCGGTGACCTTGGCCGCCGCGTCCCGCCGGAACGGGACCCGGTCGCGGACCCGCAGGGCGCCGGTGAAGATCCGGGCGTACGCGATCTTCTCGCCGGCCGGTCCGCGCTCGACCTTGAAGACCGTGCCGCACAGCGGGGCGGCCTCGTCGCCCTCCGCCGCCGGCAGCAGCTCGACGAGGCCGGCGATGAGCGGCTCGACGCCGGCCCCGGTGATCGCCGAGCCGGCGAAGACCGGGTGTACCCGCGCCCGGCGGGTCTGCACGGCGAGCGCCCGGCGCAGCCGGTGCCCGGTCACCGCGCGCTCGTCCTCGACGTACGCGGCGAGCAGCGCGTCGTCGTGCGCGGAGAGCAGGTCGACGAGCCGGTCGGTGAACGCGGGCTCGTCGGGCCCGCGCGGGATGGTGCGGGCGGCCGGGGTGCCGCGGTCCTCGACCCGTACGGTCGCGACCACGTCCGGCGTCAGCTTCTCGGCGATCTGGCGCAGCACCCGCTCCGGGTCGGCGCCGGCCCGGTCGACCTTGTTGACGAAGATCAGGGTGGGGATGCGCAGCCGTTGCAGCGTCCGCATCAGCACCCGGGTCTGGGCCTGGACGCCCTCGACCGCGGAGACGACCAACACCGCGCCGTCGAGCACGCCGAGCACCCGCTCGACCTCGGCGATGAAGTCCGGGTGGCCGGGGGTGTCGATGAGGTTGACGGTGACCCCGTCGACGACGAAGGAGACCACGGCGGAACGGATGGTGATGCCGCGCTGCCGTTCCAGCTCCATCGTGTCGGTGCGGGTGCTGCCGTCGTCGACGCTGCCGAGCTCGTCGATGACGCCGGCGCTGTGCAGCAGCCGCTCCGTCAGGCTCGTCTTACCGGCGTCGACATGTGCCAGGATTCCCAAGTTCAACGTCTTCACGCAGCGTCATGTCCTCTGGGTAGGTGGTGATTCCCTTCTGGTGGGACATGGACGCTGCGCGCATTGCCTGGCTCCTCTGCTCGGTCTTTCCTGGTCGGATTGCAGCAGCCGGCCCCGGGGCCGGCAACCGATTAACCCGTCCGGGTGGGCGGTTGGCGCGGTGCGGGGGCCGTTGCGGCGGGGGATTCGGCGCTGGGATGCGCCGGCGGAGGGGCCCGCTGATTGTCGTTATTTCGCCAGCCCGTGCGTCTGGACGTGGTGCGGGTTGGTCATCACGCCGAGCACGTTGCCGAACGGGTCGACGACCGAGGCGGTGACGAAGCCGTGGCCCCGTTCGCGCGGCGGGTCGTGCACCGCGGCCCCGGCGGCCAGCAGGCGGTCGAAGGCGGCGGTCACGTCGTCGACGTGCCAGTAGACGATCGCCCCGCCGGGCCGGTCGGCCGCGCCGGGCGGCGCGAAGCGCCGGTCGATCAGGCCCAGCTCGTCCTGGTGGTCACCCAGGCGGAACTCGTAGTAGGCGGGGCTCCCGTCCGGGCCGGACCGTTCGAAGTAGGGCTCGAGGGCGAGCAGGTCGGCGTACCAGGCGCGGGCGGCCGGCAGGTCGTCGGCCCAGAAGCTGACGGTGGCGAGTCCTCGCAGCATGATCGGTCCCTCTCGTCGTCGGCGCGCTTGACCGCACGCTACGACCGGGGTCCGACTCTTTTCGCGGGCCGCCCACGCAGGCTCGCCCGCGAGGCCGGCCCGCTGCGGCCGCTACTGGGCCTGGCCGACCGTGGGGCGGACCGTGACCCGCTCCATGAAGGGGAAGCGCGTGGTGAGGTCGGCGAGGGTCGCGCCGGCCCGCCAGGCGGCGGCCACCTGGACGACCTGGACCAGGTCGGTGCAGTCGCCCCGGGCCTGGACCTCCCCCGCCACCCTGATGTCGATCATGAAGTATCGGGCCTGGGAGCCCAGTCCGACGCAGACGGTGCCCCGTTCGGAGGTCAGCTCGGCGCAGGTGAAGCGGCTGCGACCCTGCTCGGGGGCGGACACGCGGCCGACGTCGAGCTGGTGCTGAGCGGCCGTCGCGCCGAGCCCGGACGCCAGCCCGCCCCGTTCGACCAGGTCGGGGTAGAGGCGCACACCCAGCGCCGTCGACACGTCGCTCATGACTGACTCCCACTTCCTCGTGACAGAGACCAGCAGCGCGCAGGTTTCACGGAGGTTTCCGGCGCGCGTGTGGCCATCCTGTCCCTCCTGGACGGCCAGGGCAATAGGAACGGTCGATTCATCCGCGAATGGGGCGGAACGCCGTTGACACCTGGACGCCGGCCCTGGTCGCGGCCACGGACGCCACGAGCGCCGTCGCGGTCGATCTGCGGCAGCTCCGGTACGCGCTCTGACCGGCCGGCGGGAGCGGCCCCGGGCCGGCTCGCCTAGCATCGGCGGGCATGGCCCTCGTACGGTGTGACTTCTTCTCCGAAGCGCTGGGCATGGGCACCTCGATGACGGTGCTCCTGCCGGAGCGGACCTCGTCCGGGATCGGCATGGCCGGCAACCCCGCCGCGGGCGACCCGCCCGTGCTCTACCTGCTGCACGGCCTGACCGACGACGACACGATCTGGACCCGCCGCACCTCGATCGAGCGGTACGTCGCGCCGCTCGGGCTGGCCGTGGTGATGCCGAACGCCGACCGCAGCTTCTACACCGACGAGAAGCACGGCAACCGGTACTGGACCTTCCTCAGCGCCGAACTGCCCGAGGTGTGCCGATCGTTCTTCCGGCTCTCCGACCGGCGGGAGGACACCTTCGTCGCCGGGCTGTCGATGGGCGGCTACGGGGCGGTGAAGTGGGCGCTGCGCGAGCCGGGGCGGTTCGCGGCGGCGGCCAGCCTCTCCGGCGCGCTCGACGTGGCCGAGCGGCGGGAGCACCCGACCAGGCCGGTGGACCCGGCGGTCTGGCACACCGTCTGGGACGACCGGCAGGTGCCCGGCACCGACGACGACACGGTCGCGCTGCTGGAGCGCGCCGGCGACGACCTGCCCGCGCTCTACGTCGCCTGCGGCACCGAGGACTTCCTGTACGAGGACAACACCCGCTTCGTCGAGACGGCCCGGCGGCGCGGGGTGCCGCTCACCGTGGACTTCTCCCCCGGCGCGCACGACTGGGCGTACTGGGACGCGAAGATCCAGGACGTGCTGGCCTGGCTGCCACTGCGGCGCGACCGGCCGCCGGCCGCTGAACGTCCGGCGCCGGAGGGCTAGACGCCGACGGTGCCGTCGATCGCCTCGCGGAGGAAGTCGGCGTGCCCGTTGTGCCGGGCGTACTCGTGCATCATGTGCAGCATCACCAGCCGCAGCGACACGTCCTCACCCCAGCGGACCTGGTGGCCGGTCACGTCCAGCGACTCCGCCTCCCGCTCGATGCGGCGGGCGTGCTCGACCTCCCGCTGCCAGGCCTCGAACGCCTCGGACCGGCTGGCCCCGGTCGCGTCGTACGCCTCCTGGTAGTCGCCGCTCTCCGACCAGACCAGCGGGACGTCCTCGGCGTTGATCACGCGGCGGAACCAGGCACGCTCCACCTCTGCCATGTGCCGGACCAGCCCGAGCAGCGACAGCGTCGAGGGCGGGGAGGACTGCCGGCGCAGCTCCTCGTCGCTGAGGCCCGCGCACTTGAGGGCCAGCGTGGCCCGGTGGAAGTCGAGGAAGACGCGCAGCGTCTCGCGCTCCCCCGCCAGCAGGGGCGGGCCGATCCGTTCGGTCTCCACGAGGGGTCCTTCCTGGGACGACGGGAGGGCTGCTGGCCGGCCCGTCGAGGCTTGGCAGGGTTCGCCGGGGAGCCTAGTCTCAGCGGATCGATCCACCGCTGAAGGGATCATGTTGATGCACCCCCACATCAGACGTTCCGCGCTGGTCGCCTCGGTGGTCACCGCGGCGCTGGTCGCCGGCGGCACGACCGTCCAGGCCGCCGGCGACCCGTACGGGCACAGCGCCACCGCCACGGTCTTCGCCCCGAACCCGGTGCAGCAGCTCGGCGACCAGGGCCTGACCGACGCGAAGGACGCCGACTACCCGGCGCTGGCCGGCGCGTACCGGTCGGTGCTGCTGACCAACCTGGACGGTTCCGGCACCCTCACCGGGAAGTACGTCGCGGTGAAGAGCAAGACCGGCACGCCGGCCCGGGCCGTCGACGGCGGGTATCCGGGGTGGCACCGCGACGCCGACCAGTTCGAGCAGGTCATGGGCTACCACTGGGTGAACACCGCCCAGGCGTACCTGCAGTCGCTCGGCTTCGGCAGCACGCTGCGGCCGGTCAACCAGCGGCAGATCGAGCTGCGCATCGACCAGTACGGCGGCGACAACTCGTTCTTCCGCGAGGACAAGGCCAACATCACCCTGGGCAAGGGCGGCGTGGACGACGCCGAGGACGCCGAGGTGATCGTCCACGAGTACGGCCACTCGGTGCAGGACGGGCAGGTGCCCGGCTTCGGTACGAACCTCGAGTCCGGCTCCATCGGCGAGGCGTTCGGCGACTACCTGGCGGTCGTGGTGACCAGCTGGGCGACCGGCACGCCGACGAGGACCCCGGAGGCCTGCGTGGCCGACTGGGACTCGGTCTCCTACACCCGTACCGCCCCGCACTGCCTGCGCCGACTCGACGGCACCAAGGTCTACCCGCAGGACATGCGGGGCGAGGTGCACGCCGACGGCGAGATCTGGTCCCGCGCGCTGTGGGACATCCGCACCGCGCTGGGCGACCGCGCGGCCACCACGCTGATCGTGGAGGCGCAGTTCGACTTCGCCGCGGACACCTCGTTCCGGGACGCGGCGCTGGCCACGGTCGCCGCCGCGCAGCGGCTCTACGGGTCGACCGCCGCGTCGGCGACCCGGGCGGCGTTCGTCGCCCGCGGCATCCTCTGACCGGGCGCCGTCCCGGCCGGGCGCCCGGCCGGGACGGCGCTCACCGCAGTGACGACCGGGCCACCGGGAAGTCGAAGTACGTCGTCGGGTACGGCTCGGCGGTGAGGCGGTAGTGCCACCACTCCCGCGGATAGTTCTCGAATCCCTGGGCGGTCATCAGCCGCCGCAGCAGCTCCCGGTTCGCCCGGGCGTCCCCGGTGATCCGCGGGTCGGCGGTGTGCGCGCGCGGGTCGAAGCAGTCGAACCCGGTGCCCATGTCGACCGAGTTGTCGGGGAACCGCCGCCCCGGCGGCGCGGTGCAGGCGACCAGCGGCTGTCCCGGCACGTACCCGGGCTGGGTGGGCGGCGGGACGGGGACCAGGGTGAGGTCGAGGGTGCTGCCCCGGCTGTGCGCGGTCGGCGCGCCGATGTACCCGTCGGCGAAGAGCTTCGACTTGGCCTCGTCGGGATAGAACTCGGCCTTCATCTGCTGCTCCCCCGGCACCTTCGCCCAGGCCACGAAGTCGTCGGCGGCCCGCTGCGGGCGGTAGCAGTCGTACACCTTCAGGCTGCGCCGCTGGGCGAGCGCGGCGGCCTGCACCCGGCGCAGGGCCTCCGCCGCCGCACGGGTGAGCAGGCAGAGCGCCTCGGGGTAGCCGGCGATCGGACGACCGACGAAGTTGTGCGCGGTGGCGTACCGGATGTCGCTGTGGATGCTCGGGTCGACGTCGGAGAGCGCCACGAAGTCCGCCGGGGCCTGCGGCCCGGGTTGCTGGCAGCCCGCGTCGACGGCTGCCACGGCGACGAGCACGACCGCCAGGTGCCGAGCAGTACGCCGGGCCGCGCCGCACGCTCGTCTCCCGCTGCTCACGCTACTCACGCTGCCTGTCTACCGGACCCACCTCGGCGGCGACGGGCCAACTCGCAGACCCGGCACGTACGGCTCGGCCGGAGCGGAGCTACCCGCCCTGGCCGGTCATGGCCGAGCTGGTCCGCACGGCGTGCCGGCGACGCCGCGTGATCAGCACGGTTCCGCCGGCCACCAGCACCGCACCGAACCCGAGGAGCGGACCGATCCCGGCCCAGGGCGTGGCGGCGCCGGCCGGGGCGCCGTGCAGGCCGGCCCCGCCGGCGAGGGCCGACGGCGGCACCGTGCCGGTCGGCGCGGCGCTGGCGGCGGTCAGCTCGCCGGGGCGGACCAGCCGGCCGACGGCGACGTCCCGCCGCAGCCCGAAGCCCCAGTCGAGCAGCGCCGCACCCTGCTGCCAACCCCGCTGGGTGGGGATCTCCGCGCCGAGCACGGTCACCACCAGCCGCCGGCCGTTGCGCTCGGCCGCGCCCACGTACGTGTGCCGGGCGAGGTCGGTGAACCCGGTCTTGCCGCCCAGCGCGCCCGGATACCGGTACAGCAGCTGGTTGTCGTTCTGGATCTGGAAGGGCTTCTCGCGCAGGGCCGGCTGGCCGGGGATCTCGGCGGTGCGGGTCGCCGTGTACCGGCGGAAGGCCGGATCGGCGAAGCAGGCCCGGAAGATCAGCGCCAGGTCGTACGCGCTGGTGAACTGGCCCGGACCGTCCAGGCCCGACGGCGTCACCGCGTGGGTCTGGAGGGCGCCGAGCAGCCGCGCCTGCTCGTTCATGGCGCGGATCCCGCCGGCCTGGCCGCCCGCGCCGCCGCCGAGCCGGGCCAGCGCGTTGGCCGCCTCGTTGCCGGACTTGAGCAGCAGGCCCAGCCAGATCGTCTCGATCCGGTACCGGCCGCCCTCGGCCAGGCCGACCGCGGAGCTGCCCGGCTCGATGGCCAGGTCCTCCGCCGTCACGGTGACCTCCTGCCAGGGGTCCAACCGGGGCAGCATCGTGGCGGCCAGCAGCAGCTTCTGCACGCTGGCCGGAACCCCGTACTCGTGCGGGCCGCAGCCGCCGAGCACCGCGCCGCTGTCCAGGTCGGCGACCAGCCACGACGTGGCGGTCACCGCGGGT
>NZ_QGKS01000246.1 GCF_003172935.1 Micromonospora sicca
GCGCCCAGGCGACGCAGGGCACCCTCCCCCGCCAGACCTCACGGCCCGGCAGGCAAGCGTCCGGAGGGACACGCACCAACGGACCGGACCCAGCTGCCCCGCGCAGCCCACCGGCACCAGAGCGTGAACGCGATCAGCACACCCACCACCGGCCACCGGCCGCGAGGGGCCGCCCTGGGCGCGGGATTCCACCTCCACGCCCATGCATCCCCACCACGATGGGAAACGATCCCGGAAACTCAATCCGACCCAGGATCGCTTAGCTGATCAGAGACGCTGCCCGGAGCGGCGATCAGCTCCGGCTCGGCCCGGCGCAGCACGTCGGTCCAGAGGGCGATGTCCCCGTCCCGCCCGTCGGTCCGCTCCCAGGCGTGGTCGCGTATCGGGAGCTGGGTCAGGAGCACGGTCAGCCAGGCCACCTCGTCGTCGCTCAGCCGCTCGCCCCGCCGGTGCCGGCGGAACGCGGTGCGGACCACGGCCACCCCGGCGGACCGGACCGACCGGCCACCGACCAGCGCGGTCTCCGCCGCCTCCTCGGTCAGCGCCGCCAACCGCCCCCGCGCCCGGGCGGTGGCCCGGCGCATGGCCACCCGGACCGGCCCGTCGAGCGGGGCCACCTGCGCGGTCAACGCGGCCCGGTCGGGGAGGGCGACCTGACCGGCGAAGACGGCTACGGCGCTGACCTCGCTGGCCGCCGGGTCGTACGGGGGCCGTCCGGCGGGCAGCAGTCGGGTTCGGCGCACAGGTACGACCACCAGCGCCCGTCGGTCACCCGCAGCGCGTCGAGGACGATCACCCCGGCCGCGTCCAGCGCCTCGCCGACCGCGTCGACCGCGCCGGTCACCCGGGGCGCCGGCCCGTAGCCGATCACCGTGGCCGACTCGGTGCCCTGCCGGACGATCACCTCGGCCAGGTGGCGGGCCGGCGGACGGGGATCGGCCCCGGCCTCGGGCAGGTCGCCCCGGGCGGCGAAGATGACCCGCCGGCCGCGCAGCGCCACCACGACCACGCTGTCGGCGGGGTGGAAGCCGAGCAGGTACGGCACGGCGGCGATGAGGTCGGCGGGTGAGCGGACGGCGAGCCGGGGGCGGTCGGTCGGTGTCATGCCGGGAGCGTGCGGCGGACCGGTGCCCGGCCGACAGGCCCTGTGGACGACACGCCGGTTGTCCACAGGTACGGAGAGTATCGGCGCTGGTGGCGGCGATTCGCGGGCATCGGCGGGGCGACGTGGCCCTCCTTCGTCGGTGGCAGCGGCTACCTTGCGCTCATGGACCTGGCGTACCTGCGGGCGCATCCGGAGCACCTGCCGACGTTCCTGACCCACCAGCGGATCCGGGAGACGCCGGTCTCCGGGGGTGACATCTGCGCCGCCTCCCGGCTGACCCTGGACGACGGCCACTCGGTCTTCGCCAAGACCTGGCCGGAGACGGCGGGACGGCCGGTGCCGGAGGGGTTCTTTGCTGCCGAGGCGGCCGGGCTGCGCTGGCTGCGCGAGGCCGGCGCGGTGGCCGTACCGGAGGTGATCGTGGCGCTGCCGGAGCTGCTGGCGCTCGACTGGGTGGACACCGGCGAGCCGACGCCGGAGGCGGCCGAGCGGTTCGGCCGGGAGCTGGCCGCGCTGCACCGGGCCGGGGCGCCCGCGTTCGGGGCGGAGTGGCCCGGCTTCATCGGCGCGCTCCCGCAGGACAACACCCCGGACCCGGGCCCCTGGTCCAGTTGGTTCGCCCACCGCCGGCTCGCGCCCTACCTGCGCAGGTCGGTGGACAACCGGGCGCTGAGCCAGTCGGAGACCGGTCTGGTGGAGGAGGTCGTCGAGCGGATCGCCGACCTCGGCGGCGACGAGCCGCCGGCCCGGATCCACGGCGACCTCTGGCCGGGCAACCTGCTCTGGGGTGCCGACGACCGGGTCTGGCTGGTCGACCCGGCCGCGCACGGCGGGCACCGGGAGACCGACCTCGCCCAGCTCGCGCTCTTCGGCGGGGCTCCCCACCTGGACCGGATCCGGGCCGCCTACGAGGAGACGTGGCCGCTCGCCGACGGGTGGCGGGAGCGGGTGCCACTGCACCAGCTCCACCTGCTGCTGGTGCACACCGCCCTGTTCGGCGCCACGTACCGGGATGCGGTCGGTACCGTCGCCCGAGCCGCGCTGCGGGGGGCCGGACGCGCTACCGTCGACAGGTGACCGCCGCCCCGACGTCCCCCGGCGTCCTCGTCGACCGGTACGGCCGCGTCGCGCGGGACCTGCGCGTCTCACTGACCGACAAGTGCAACCTGCGCTGCACGTACTGCATGCCGGCCGAGGGGTTGCCCTGGCTGGCCGGGCCGCAGCTGCTCAGCGACGAGGAGATCGTCCGGCTGGTCCGGGTCGCGGTGCAGCGGCTCGGGGTCACCGAGGTCCGCTTCACCGGCGGCGAGCCGCTGATCCGCCCCGGGCTGGTCGGCATCGTCTCCGCCGTGGCGGCGCTGGAACCGCGGCCCCGGATCTCGCTCACCACCAACGGCATCGGGTTGGCGCGGCTGGCGGCGGGCCTGCGCGCCGCCGGGCTGGACCGGGTGAACGTCTCGCTGGACACCCTGGACCGGGCCCGCTTCGCGGAGCTGACCCGGCGGGACCGGCTGGCCGGCGTGCTCGCCGGGCTGGCCGGCGCGGCGGAGGCCGGGCTGACCCCGGTGAAGATCAACTCGGTGCTGATGCGCGGGGTCAACGACGACGGGGCGCCGGAGCTGCTGCGCTTCGCCCTCGACCACGGTTACGAGCTGCGCTTCATCGAGCAGATGCCGCTCGACGCCCAGCACGGCTGGGACCGGACGACGATGGTCACCGCCGATGAGATCCTTGTCGCGCTGGGCCGGGAGTTCACCCTGACGGCCGACCCGGCGGAGCGTGGCGCCGCGCCGGCCGAGACCTGGCTGGTCGACGGCGGTCCGGCCAAGGTCGGGGTGATCGCTAGTGTGACCCGGCCGTTCTGCGGCGACTGCGACCGCACCCGGCTCACCGCCGACGGCCAGGTACGCGCCTGCCTCTTCGCCACCGAGGAGTCGGACCTGCGCGGGGCGCTGCGCGGCGGCGCGGACGACGCCGAGCTGGCGGCCCGCTGGCGTACCGCGATGTGGGGCAAGCGCGCCGGGCACGGCATCGACGACCCGTCGTTCCTGCAACCCGTCCGGCCGATGTCGGCGATCGGAGGCTGACCGGTGGAGCTCACCGTCCGCTACTTCGCTGGCGCGCGGGCCGCCGCCGGCCGCACCGAGGAGACCGTTCCCGCCGGGCGCTCGCTCGACGAACTCGTCGGTGAGCTCGCGCAACGACACGGCGAGCGGCTCGCCGCCGTGCTGGGGGTGGCGAGTTTCCTGGTCGACGGCGTCGCCTGCCATGATCGTCGGGTGCCGCTGCCGGCCGGGGCGACGGTCGACGTGCTGCCGCCGTTCGCCGGCGGCTGAGGAGGCTCGGTGCTGGCGATGGCGACCTTCGTGGGCTTCGCGGTGCTCGTCACCGCCCTCATCCACCTGTATCTCTGGAAGCGGCTGGTCCGGGACACCACCGACCCGGGCCGCTGGCGGAAGGTCGGCGGCATCGCCGCGCTGGTGCTGGCGCTGCTGGTGCCGGCGACCATGGTGGGGACCCGCGGCGGGGCGTACTGGCTGGCCTGGCCCGGCTACCTCTGGCTGGCGCTGATGTTCTACCTGCTGGTGCTGCTGCTGGTGCTGGAAGTGCCGATGGCGGTGGGGAAGCTCGTGCTGCGCCGCCGGGCGATGGTCGCCGAGCCGACCGCCGCCGCGCCGGAGCCCGCGCTGGTCGGGGCCGCGGGCCCCGCCGACCCGCCGGCCGTCGCGGCGGTCGACCAACCGGACCACGACCCGGCGCGCCGGTTGCTGCTCGCGCGCGGGGCCGCGATCTTCGCCGGGCTCACCGCCGCCGGGATCACCGGGTACGGCGTCCGCACCGCGACGGGCCCGCCGGGGCTCGACCGGGTACGGATCCCGCTGGCGAAGCTTCCGCCCGGCATGGACGGCCTGCGGATCGCCACCGTCTCGGACATCCATCTGGGTCCGCTGCGCGGCCGGGCGCACACCGAGCGGATCGTCGAAATGATCAACCGGCTGGACGCCGACCTGGTGGCCGTCGTCGGCGATCTGGTCGACGGCTCGGTGGCCGAGCTGGGCGAGGCGGCGGCGCCGCTGCGCGGCCTGCGCTCCCGCTACGGCAGCTTCTTCGTCACCGGCAACCACGAGTACTACTCGGGCGTGGAGGAGTGGGTCCAGGAGGTGGACCGGCTCGGGTTGCGGGTGCTGCAGAACCAGCGGCAGGAGATCCACGCCCGGGGTGGGGTGCTGGACCTGGCCGGGGTGAATGACGTCACCGCCGCCGGCACCGGGCTGGCCGCGCCCGCCGACTACGCCGCCGCGCTGGGCGACCGCGACCCGAGCCGGCCGGTGGTGCTGCTGGCGCACCAGCCGGTGGCCGCGCACGAGGCGGCGAAGTTCGGCGTCGACCTGCAACTGTCGGGGCACACCCACGGCGGCCAGATGGTGCCCTTCAACTACCTGGTCAAGCTCCAGCAGCCGGTGGTCTCCGGCCTCGGCGAGGTGGACGGCACCAAGGTCTACGTCACCAACGGCGCCGGTTTCTGGGGCCCGCCGGTCCGGGTCGGCGCCGCGCCGCAGATCACCCTGGTCGAGCTGCGCACCCCATAGCGCGCCCGCGCCGCGCAGTCCAGCACCGCATTGCTCAGGTCACGCGTAAGCGTGGCGGCGGGCGGGCGGTGCACCGGCCGTGACAGGATGCGGCGTGCCTCCGTTCAGCGCCGCACCCCCCGGTGGCCTCCCGCCATTCGTCGCGGATCTGCACATCCACTCGAAGTACTCGCGCGCGTGCAGCCGTGACCTGACCCTGCCGAACCTCGGCTGGTGGGCCCGGCGCAAGGGCATCGGCGTGCTCGGCACCGGCGACTTCACCCACCCCGCCTGGTACGACCACCTGCGGGAGACCCTGCACCCGGCCGAGCCGGGCCTGTACCGGCTGAGCCCGGAGGCGGAGCGGGACATCTCCCGCCGGCTGCCGCCCCGGCTGGCCAGTACGGCGGAGGCGGACCCGGTCCGGTTCATGCTCAGCGTGGAGATCTCCACGATCTACAAGCGGGACGACCGGACCCGCAAGGTGCACCACCTGATCTACCTGCCCGACCTGGACGCGGTGGCCCGGTTCAACACCGCGCTCGGGCGGATCGGCAACCTGGGCTCGGACGGCCGCCCGATCCTCGGCCTGGACTCCCGGGACCTGCTGGAGATCACCCTGGAGTCCAGCCCGGACGGCTACCTGGTCCCCGCGCACATTTGGACGCCGTGGTTCTCCGCGCTCGGCTCGAAGTCCGGCTTCGACGCGATCGCCGACTGCTACGCCGACCTGGCCGACCACGTCTTCGCGGTGGAGACCGGCCTCTCCTCCGATCCGGAGATGAACTGGCGGGTCGGCAGCCTCGACCGCTACCAGCTCGTCTCCAACTCCGACGCGCACTCGCCGCCGGCGTTGGCCCGGGAGGCCACGGTCCTGAACTCGGCCCGGGACTACTTCGCCATCCGGGAGGCGCTGCGGACCGGCGAGGGGCTGGCCGGGACGATCGAGTTCTTCCCGGAAGAGGGGAAGTACCACGCCGACGGGCACCGGCTCTGCGGCGTCAACTGGTCGCCGGCGCGGACCCGGGCGGCGGGCGGGCGCTGCCCGGAGTGCGGCAAGCCGCTGACGGTGGGCGTCCTGAGCCGGGTCGAGGAGCTGGCCGACCGGCCCGAGGGGCACCGGCCCGCGCATGCCCGCAAGGTGACGCACCTGGTGCCGCTGGCCGAGATCCTCGGCGAGATCAACAAGGTGGGCGCCCGTGCCAAGAAGGTCGAGGGGAAGCTCAACGAGCTGGTCGCGGCCCTCGGCCCGGAGCTGGAGATCCTCACCGCCACCCCGCTGGACGAGGTCGGCCGGGTCGGCGGCGAGTTGCTCGCCGAGGGGATCGGCCGGCTGCGCCGCGGCGACGTGCGCCGGCTGCCGGGTTACGACGGCGAGTACGGCGTGATCACCCTCTTCGACCCCGCCGAGCTGGGCGGTGCCGGCAACACGCGAGCACAGGAGACGCTCTTCGACGTACCGGTGCCGGCGCAGCGACGGCCCGCGGAGCCGGCGCCGAAGCCGAAGGCCAAGCGCCCGGCGGCGGCGAAGGCCGAGCCGAAGCGGAAGGCCACGCCGCCACCGCCGCCGCCGATCGCGCCGGCGCCCTCCCCGCACGAGCCGTTCGAGCCGATGCTCGCCGGCATGGAGGAGGTGGGCACCGGCCTGCTGGACCGGCTCGACGCGATGCAGCGGGTGGCCGCCTCCGCGCCGGGCGGTCCGCTGCTGATCGTGGCCGGTCCGGGCACCGGCAAGACCCGGACGCTGACTCACCGGATCGCCTACCTGTGCGCGGAGCTGAACGTCTTCCCCGAGCAGTGCCTGGCGATCACCTTCACCCGGCGGGCCGCCGAGGAGCTGCGGCACCGGCTGGACGGTCTGCTCGGCCCGGTGGCCGAGGACGTCACCGTGGGCACCTTCCACTCGCTGGGCCTGAGCATCCTCCGGGAGAACGCCGTGGCGGCCGACCTGCCGGCGGACTTCCGGATCGCCGACGACGCGGACCGCTCGGCGGCCCGGGCGGAGGCGGGCGACGACGCGGCCCGCTACACCGCGTTGCTGCGCAAGCAGGACCTGGTCGACCTGGACGAGCTGCTCACCCTGCCGGTCGCGCTGCTGAAGGCCGACAAGAAGCTGGTCCGCGAGTACCGCGACCGCTGGCGCTGGATCTTCGTCGACGAGTACCAGGACGTCGACGCCGTCCAGTACGAGTTGTTGCGACTGCTCAGCCCCGCCGACGGCAACCTCTGCGCGATCGGCGACCCGGACCAGGCGATCTACTCGTTCCGCGGCGCCGACGTCGGCTACTTCCTGCGCTTCTCGCTGGACTTCACCGACGCCCGGCTGGTCCGGCTGAACCGCAACTACCGGTCGTCGGCGCCGATCCTGGCCGCCGCGGTGCAGGCCATCGCGCCGTCGTCGCTGGTCCGGGGCCGCCGGCTGGACCCGGCCCGGCTCGACCCGGAGGCCCCGCTGGTCGGTCGCTACCCCGCGGCCTCCGTCTATGACGAGGCCGATTTCGTGGTACGCACGATCGACGAGCTGGTGGGTGGCCTCTCCCACCGGTCGCTGGACTCGGGCCGGATCGACGGCCGGTCGACCAACCTGTCCTTCTCCGACATCGCGGTGCTCTACCGGACCGACCAGCAGGCCGCGCCGATCGTGGACGCGCTGGCCCGGGCGAACATTCCGGTGCAGAAGCGCTCGCACGACCGGCTGCGGGACCGTCCCGGCGTGCTGGCGATCGCCCGCGAGCTGCGGCACGCCGACGGCCTGGACGGCTCGTTGCCCGCTCGGGTCCGCCTCGCCGGGCAGGTCCTCGCCGAGCGCTTCGCCGTGCCCACCCTGGACAACACCGGCGCGGTACGCCCCGAGGACGTCCGGACGGCGGTCGACCTGCTCACCCCGCTGGCCCGCCGCTGCGGCGACGACCTGGAGCCGTTCCTCGCCCAGCTCGCCACCGGCGCGGAGGTGGACGCGCTCGACCCGCGCGCCGAGGCGGTCACCCTGCTCACCCTGCACGCCGCGAAGGGCCTGGAGTTCCCGGTGGTCTTCCTGGTCGGCGCAGAGGACGGGCTGCTGCCGCTGCGCTGGCCCGGCTCGGAGCCGGACGACGACGCGGTGGCCGAGGAGCGGCGGCTCTTCTTCGTCGGCCTGACCCGCGCCCAGGACCGGCTTTATGTCAGCCACGCCGCCCGTCGGGTCCGGCATGGCGCGGAACGCGACTGCCGGCCCTCGCCGTTCCTCGACGTGATCGACCCGGGCCTGTTCGAACGCTTCGGCGACGCCGAGCCCCGCCGCCCCAAGGACCGCCAGCTCCGCCTGATCTGACCGCGCCCCGTCGGACGACGGCCGTAGGCCGCGGACGGCCGACCACGGGGTGGCGCTGTCGCCACCGCAACGACCCGGGGGCAACTTTGCCGGGGGACTCGGACGGGGCGGGTGGTGGTGACCCACCGTCACCTCGGCACCCGAGGTCATCGCCATCTGCGATATGACTCTCAGGCATATTTATGCCGCACAGTCATATCGCTCCCCCGAGGATCCGTTCCGGTGGCGCGACACGCCGTGGCTCGCCGTTCGCGACTCGGACGGGCCGGCGCCCACGGACATCCAGACTTCGCAGTGCGACCCGGCCCCGAGGTCGGGCTGTCGTCCGGGGGCGCTGCGGTGGGGGGACGGCTCAGGAGAGCAGGACGGCCAGCCAGGCGCCGGCGAGGATGGCCGGGCCGAAGGGCAGAGCGGTGTCCCGGCGTACCCGGCGGGTGACGAGCAGCGCCAGCACCACGACGCCGTTGAGCAGGTGGGGCAGGAGCAGTCCGAGCCAGAGGGTGGGCCAGCCCGACCAGCCGAGCGGCAACCCCAACGCCGCGGCGAGCTTCACGTCGCCGAAGCCGAGCCGCGCGCGCGGCAGCAGCGCCAGCAGCACGTACGCCGCGAGGGAGAGGGCCGCCCCGGCCAGGGCGCCGAGCAGCCGGCCCGGGGTGCCGGCGGCCAGCGCCGCGCCGGCCAGCCCGAGTCCGCCGCCGAACGCGGCGGCGGCGACCAGCGGATCGGGGAGCCTGAGGCACGCCAGATCCACCACCGCGAGCACCAGTCCACACGCCGCCACCAGGAGGAACGCGGGCAGCGCCGGGTCGATGCCCAACGCGGCGGCGAGTCCGCCGAACACCAGCGCACCGAGCCCCGCCATCACCGCCGGGAACCCCACGGACCGCGCGGCGGACCGCAGGGACCGGGCGGACCGCAGGGATCGGGCGGACCGCAGGGCGAAGCGCGGGGACCGGGCAGACCCGAGGGCGAAGCGCGGGGACCGGGCAGACCCGAGGGCGAAGCGCGGGGACCGGGCAGACCCGAGGGCGAAGCGCGGGGACCGGGCGGACCCGAGGGCGAAGCGCGGGGACCGGGCGGCGGACGGCGGGATCGGGGCGTTGCCGGCCGCCGCCGGTATGTCCAGTCCTGGCTGGGGACCGCGCCGCGCCCTAAGCGGGCCTTCCGCGGGCGACCGGGCGACGAGGGGACGGGCGGCCGCGGGGGCGCCGGCGCCGGCCAGCGCGCCGAGCAGCGCGACGCAGGTCACCAGCCCGGCGGACACAAACCCGGAGGTTACCGGCGGGCCGGCTCCTCGGCTGTCCCGTCCACCGGCCGGCGCGGACGTTCGGTGGTCACCACCAGCGCCACCCCGGCGACGATCACCGCCCCGCCGAGCAGCACCCGGGCGGTGACCGGCTCGGCGGCGAGCAGCGCGCCGAGCGCCACCGCGACCGCCGGGTTGACGTAGGCGTACGTGGCGACCAGCGAGATCGGCGCGTGGTGCAGCAGCCAGACGTACGCGGTGAAGGCGACCAGCGAACCGGCCACCATCAGGTACGCCAGCGCCGCCCAGGAGCGGCCGGTCACCTCGGCCGGGGAGAAGCCGCGCAACTCGCCCCGCACGGCGGCGGTCACGGCGAGGGCCACGGCGCCGGCGACCATCTCGTAGACCGTGGCCACGAAGGGGTCGGCCGGCATCCGGAGCCGCCCGGAGAGGAAAGACCCGACGGACCAGCAGGTGGCCGCCGTGACCACCGTGAGCGCCCCGGCCAGCGGGACGGCGCCCGAACCGCCGGTGGGGAGGACGAGCAGGACCAGGCCGACGAAGCCGACGGTCACCCCGGCGAAGGTCCAGGGCCGGGGCCGGTCGCCACCGAGCGTACGGAGCAGCACCACCAGCAGCGGGACGGTCGCCACCAGCAGCGCGGCGATGCCGGAGGGCACGGCGACGCCGGCCGGACCGGACTCGGCGAGCACGACCAGGCCGTTGCCGCCGGCCAGCAGGAGCACCCCGACCAGCGCGGCCGAGCCGAGTTGCCGCCGGTCGACGCGGAGCGCGCCGGGGCCGCGCCGGATCCGGAGCACCGCCGCCAGCACCAGCGCGGCGGCGGCGAACCGGCCGGCCGCGGAGGTGAGCGGCGGCAGCGACTCGACCGCGATCCGGATGCCCAGGTAGGTGGAGCCCCACAGCACGTACACCAGGACCAGCGCAGTCCAGATCAGCGCAGGTCGGGTGGGCATGCCGGGACGGTCGACGGCGACGGGTCCGTCCGGCGCGGGGCCGGGTCCGGAGGACGTCGCACTTGCGGGGCGTGAGCTCATCGGTGGACCACGCTACGGTGACCACGGCGTCGGCGTCCCCTGTTGGTGGCCGGCCTCTCAACCTTTGCGCACGCAGGAGGGCGTTCATGACCAACTTCGGACCACCGGTCGGCGGCTCCCCGGAGCCGTGGGGTGGACGGCGGCCCGACGACGCGTACGCCCCGCCGGCCGACCCGCGGTACGACCCGCAGCCGGGCGGGTGGGGCGAGCCGCCCGCCCAGCGGTACGAGCCGACGGGCTGGGAGGAGCAGCGGCCCCGGCAGTCCGCCTACCCCGCCGCGTACCCGCCCTACCAGCAGACCGCCCATCAGGGGTACGCGCCGGCCGGGTCGCCCGGCTACCCGCCGGCCTCGCCGTACGTCGGCGACGGTCACCCGTACGCCGATCCGCCGCCCCCGCCGAAGCGCGGCAAGGGTCCGCTGATCACGGTGCTCGCCGTGCTGGCGGTGCTCCTCGTCGGCGGCGCGGCCACCGTCTACCTGCTGGCTCGGGACGACGCCGCTCCGCAGGCGGGGTCGACCGAGGCCCCGGCCACCGACCCGGCTGGGGCGGCGACCGAGCCCGCCCCGGCCACCACGGCGCCGGCGCCGGCGTCCTCGGCGGATCCGCGGTTCGTCAGGGCCGGGCAGTGCGTCCGCAACGAGGGCCCGGCCGGCGGCAAGCCGAAGCTGCTGATCAGCGAGTGCGGCGCGAAGACGTACCAGGTGCTGCGCCGCTTCGACGGCGCGACCAGCGGGGAGAAGGACGCCCAGGCCAAGTGCGCCAAGGTGGATGGCTACACCAACTGGTACTTCTTCGACAGCGAGCTGGACACCCTCGACTTCGTCCTCTGCCTCAAGCAGCGCTGACCCCCCGTAGGCAAAACTAGGGCTGTCTAGCGTGAGAACTAGACAGCCCTAGTTTCGTCTCGACGGTCCCGACACGCCGGTAGGCCCATCTATCCATGTCTAGCCCGGTGGCTAGACGGCCCGATACTCTGCGATGCGTGGATCCGGTCCGCAACCCGTACGCCCCGGGCGCCGGGCAGCGCCCGCCCGAGCTCGCCGGGCGGGGGCGGGAGCTGGACGTCTTCGACGTCGTACTGGAACGCATCGCCCGAGGCCGCCCCGAGCGCAGCCTGATGCTCACCGGCCTGCGCGGCGTCGGCAAGACCGTCCTGCTCAACACCCTCCGCTCGCAGGCGATCAACCACCTCTGGGGCTCCGGCAAGATCGAGGCGCGCCCGGACCAGTCGCTGCGCCGGCCGGTCGCCGCCGCCCTGCACATGGCGGTCCGCGAACTCGCCCCCCGGCATCGCGCGCCGGACCGGATCGACGGCTTCCTCGGCGTGCTCAAGGCGTTCGCCCAGCGCTCCGTGCCGACCGGACGCGGCGGGGCCGCGCCGAAGCTGCGCGACCGCTGGCAACCCGGCATCGACGTGCCGGCCAGCAGCGGCCGGGCCGACTCCGGGGACATCGAGATCGACCTGGTCGAGCTGCTCACCGACGCCGCGGCGGTGGCCACCGACGTGGGCACCGGCATCGCCGTCTTCATCGACGAGATGCAGGACCTCGGCGCGGAGGACGTCTCGGCGCTCTGCGCCGCCTGCCACGAGCTGTCGCAGCTCGGCGCGCCGCTGATCGTGGTCGGCGCCGGCCTGCCGCACCTGCCGGCCGTGCTCAGCGCCGCCAAGTCGTACTCCGAGCGGCTCTTCCGCTACCAACGGATCGACCGGTTGGACCGGATCGCCGCCGACCAGGCGCTCTGCGCGCCAGCCGAGCGCGAGGAGGTCGAGTACGAGCAGAAGGCGCTCGACCTGCTCTACGAGAAGTCGGGCGGCTACCCCTACTTCGTCCAGGCGTACGGGAAGGCCACCTGGGACCACGCCCCCCGCTCACCGATCACCGCCGCCGACGTCCGGGTGGCCGCTCCCGAGGCCGAGGCGGAGCTGGCCGTCGGCTTCTTCGGCTCCCGGTTCGAGCGGGCCACGCCGGCCGAGCGCGAGTACATGCGGGCGATGGCGACGCTCTCCCTGATCGAGGGGGAGGAGAGCGGGCGCGACGACATGGACGCCGCGGTGCCCACCGCGGAGATCGCCCGCTCGCTCGGCCGCAAGCCGGCCAGCCTGTCGCCGGCCCGGGACGCGCTGATCAAGAAGGGGCTGATCTACTCCGGGGAGCGCGGCACGGTCGCCTTCACCGTCCCGCACTTCGGCCGGTACCTGCGGACCCAGCCGGCCTGACCGCGGTCCGGCGCCGCGCTCAGACCTTGGCCCAGGGTGGCGGGAAGACCACCTCGCCGCGCGGTGGCGGCGCCTCGCCGCTGGCCGACGGGGGCAGCACCAGCGCCTGCCACGGCTCTCCCAGCCCGGACCAGGGACTGGTCAACCCCATCCGGTCGGCCCGCTCGAAGCCGAAGCGGCGGTAGAAGGCGGGGTCGCCGAGCACCACCACCAGCCGCTCACCCAGTTCGGTCGCGGCGTCCAGCGCCGCCTGGACCACCGCCGCGCCGTGGCCGATCCGCTGCCGGTGCGGCGCGACCGCCACCGGGCCGAGCGCCAGCGCCGGCGCGGGCGCCGCGCCACCGTCCGAACAGACCCGGACCCGGGTCAGCAGCGCGTAGCCGACCACCTCGCCGCCGTGCTCCGCGACCATGGCCAGCTCGGGGATCCAGGCGTCGCTGTGCCGCAGTTCGTCGACCAGCCCAACCTCGGGCGGGGTGGCCACGTCGGGCCGGGCGAAGGCGGCGGCCAGCACCCGGGCGACCGGCGCCTCGTCCGCCGGGTCCTCTGGTCGCAGCCGCAGGGTCGTCACCCGCGCGACGTTACCGGGCCGCGGCGGTCCATCTGCGACGGTCGCTGGAATTCGGTGTGGCGCGTGTCCCGCCGGACGTCCATGCCGGCCGATCCCTTTCGAGTGTTGTCGGGATAGCGGACCCCGACACGGGGTATGACTGAGCCATGAAACCCGTGCGCTCCCTCGCCCGTGTCATGTTGAGCGGAATCTTCGTGGTCAGCGGCGCCCGCAACCTCCAGAATCCCGGTCGCCTGGTCGCGGCCGCCAAGCCGGTCACCGACCGGGTCGCGCCCCTGCTCCAGAAGAACGTCCACCCCCGGTTCCCGACCGACGCCGAGACGCTGGTCCGGGTCAACGCGGCCACCCAGATCATCGGTGGCCTGATGCTCGCCACCGGCCGGTTCGCCCGCCCGGCCGCGCTGGTCCTCGCCGGGACCCTGGTGCCGGTGACCGTGGCCGGCCATCCCTTCTGGAAAAACGACGATCCGGCGGCGCGGAACAACAATCAGGTCCACTTTTTGAAGAACCTCGGCATCTTCGGCGGACTGCTGCTCGCCGCCGCGGACACCGAGGGCAAGCCCGGGCTGCGCTGGCGCGCCGGCCACCGGATCGGCCACTCCCGACGGTCGATGCAGCGAGCCGTCCGGACCGCCCGCCGGGAGACGAAGATCGCCGTACGGTCGGCGGCCACCGCCCGTCGACTCCCGGGCTGACCTGCATCGATACGGCCGCCTCCCCCCGCAAGGCCGCGAATTACCTGAACCACCCGACACCCGTTAACGCGGTGGAAATGTCAAAAACATGTGTGGGATCGGACACGGTCGCATAACGCGGGAGGCAACGACGTGAGGCGCCGTTCTAGGCTCCGTGCAGGACCTGGACGGGCAGGACGACCTTGGTACGGGGGTGGCACCGCCATGCCGACGACCGTCGGTAGACGGCTGGACCGCCTCGCTCCAGTCCACCGCGTGACGCGTGGGATCGATCGCAGGACAGTCGTACGGACCGGCATCGTGGCCGCCGTCGCCTACGCCGCATGGCTCGCCATCGGCGCGTTCGGGCGGCCGTACAACTTCTTCGACATGAAGATCTACCACGGCGCCGTGGTGTGGTGGGCGAGCGGCAACGAGCTCTACGACTTCATCGCACCCTCGACGACGCTGGGATTCACCTACCCGCCCTTCGCCGGCCTGGTCATGCTGCCGATGTCCTGGCTGCCGGTGGACGCCGCCGCCTGGCTCAACGCGCTGGCCAGCATCGCCGCGGTCGCGGTCGTCCTGGCCGCGCTGCTGCGCCCGATCGTGGACCGGCTGGGCTGGCCCCTCTGGTTCACCGTGGGCATCGCCACGCCGATGGCCGTCGCCATCGAGCCGGCCCGGGAGAGCCTCGGCTACGGGCAGGTCAACCTGCTGCTCTTCGCCCTGGTCATGGCGGACCTGGTCGGGCTGCGCTGGCGGGCGAAGCGGGGCACCCATCACGACACCGCCAACTCGGCGCTGGCCCGCTTCGTCTACAGCGGCGCCTGGGCCGGCGCCGGGATCGGTCTGGCCACCGCGGTCAAGCTGACGCCCGCGCTCTTCATCGCGTACCTGATGATCACCCGCCAGTGGCGGGCCGCGCTGACCGCGGTCGGCACCACGATCGGCGTCACCCTCGGGACGTTCGCGCTGGTCGGCGAGGAGTCGCGGACGTACTTCAGCAGCGTGCTGTGGCAGACCGAGCGGGTCGGCGCGGCGGACATGACCCCCAACCAGTCGCTGGCGGGCCTGCTGGCGCGCCTCTACGACTCGATCGAGACGCCCGGCCTGCTCTGGCTGGCCTTCTCGGTGCTGGTCCTGGCGCTCGGGCTGTCCCGGGCCGCCGCGGCCCGGGCCGACGGCGACGAACTGACCGCGTTCACCCTGGTCGGGCTCACCGCCAACGTGATCAGCCCGATCTCCTGGTCGCATCACCTGGTCTGGGTCATCCCGGCGATCATCGTGCTGGCCGACGCCGCGGTACGCCGGCACGAGGCGAGCCGCGGCCTGCTGCCCCGGCTCAGCACGGCGTCGACGGCCGGCGGGGTGCCGGGGGTCAACGCGCTGCGCCCGCCGATCTGGTACCCGACGCTCACCGGCCTGCGGCACGCCGTGGCCGCGATCGGGCTCTACCTGCTCTTCCTGATCTCGCCCATCTGGCCGTACGAGCACCAGCTGCCCGAGGTGTCGCACTACCAGGACGGCCTGTTCGGCGCGCTGATGGAGAACTCGCTGGCGATCGCGCTGATCGTGCTGGTCGCGGCGCTGCCCTGGCGGCCGGGTGCCGAGCCGGCGTTCTACCACGACCGGCCGCTCCGCGCCGCCCAGCTCACCGGGCGCCGCTGACCGTCCCGGCCCGGGACGGTCGGCGGATCACGGGCAGTTCACCCACTCCTCGGTGCCGTCGGCGAAGACCTGCCGCTTCCAGATCGGCAGCCGCGCCTTCACCTCGTCGACGAGGCGGGCGCAGGCCGCGAACGCGGCGGCCCGGTGGGCGGTGCTGACCGCCGCCACGAGGGCCACGTCGCCGATCGCCAGCGGGCCGATCCGGTGCGAGACGGCCACCGCGTACACATCCGGATCCGCGGCGATCTCGGCGGCGACCTCCCGCAGCACGGCCTCGGCGCTCGGGTGGCCCTCGTACTCGAGGCTGGTCACCGGACGGCCGTGGTCGTGGTCGCGGACCACGCCCTGGAAGGAGACCACCGCGCCGGCCCGCCGGTCGGCCACCGCCGCCTCGTGGGCGGCGAGGTCGAGTGGCTGGTCGGTGACCGTGCCGTGGGCCAGCGTCCCGGCGGGGCTCACCACGTCCGCTCCCCGGGGGCCAGCGGCAGCGGCACGACCGGCACCCGCGCCCCGGCCTCGCCGTTGGTGCCGGGGCGGATGACCGCGAAGCCGTCCGCACCGGCCAGGCCGCGGAGCATCGCCGAGCCGACGTGGCGTACCGGATGGGCGGTGCCGGCGGCCCGGTCCAGCCGGACCAGGGCGAGATGGGTGTAGTCGCCCCGGCCGGGCACCGGCTCGGCGAGGGTGGCCAGCGGCAGCGCCGGCATCGGTCGCCCATGCAGGCCGGCGAGCAGCGGCGCGACCAGCGAGACCAGCGCGACGATGGCGGACTGCGGGTTGCCGGGCAGGCCGGCGACGAACCGGACCCGGCCGTCGGCGTCGACCAGCCGGGCCAGCAGCATCGGGAAGCCGGGGCGGACCGCGACGGTGTTGACGACGTAGTCGGCGCCGAGCGCCGCCAGCGTCGGGTGCAGGTGGTCGACCGGCCCGTGCATGGTGCCGCCGGTGGTGCAGACCAGGTCGGCGTCGGCGAGCGCCGCGCGCAGGGCGGCCACGTGGGCGGGGAGGGTGTCCGCCACCGGGCCGACCACGTCGGCCGGACGGATCTGGCAGCCGTACCGGCGCAGCCAGGCGGGCACCGCCGGGCCGAGGGCGTCCCGGACCCGGCCGGCGGCCGGCGGGCCGGAGGTCAGCAGCTCGTCGCCGAAGACCAGCAGCGCGGCACGGGGCTGCCGGCGGACCCGCAGGGTGTCGTGACCGCAGGAGGCGGCCAGCCCGATCAGCGCCGGGTCGACCGGGGTGCCGGCGGGAAGCAGTTCCTCCCCGGCGTACGCCTCCTCACCCGGCTCGCGCCACTCCGGCCCCGGCCGGGGCGTGCCGGCGACCCGGCCGTCGGCGGTCCGGGTGGACTCCTCGATCCGCAGAATGGCGGCGGTCCCCTCGGGGACCATCGCGCCGGTGGCGATCTCGACGGTGGTGCCGTCGGCGGTCAGCGGCGGCGGGCTGTTCCCCGCGAGCACCCGCCCCACCACCTCCCACGGGCCGTCGCCGCGCACCGCCCAGCCGTCCACGCTGGAGGTGGGGAACGCGGGCAGGTTCGTCCGGGTGGTCAACGGCTCGGCGAGGGTGTGGCCGTCGGTGTCGGCGAGCGGCCGGTCGAGGGCGGGAAGCGCGGCGGCGAGGCCGACGGCGTACACCCGGGAGCGGGCCTCCTCCCAGCCGGCCGGCGGCGGCGCGGCGACCTGGGCCGCCGCGGCTGCGGTTTCCGTGCTCATCCGGCGAGCCTATCGCCGGCCCGGCGGGCGCGCCCGGTCAGTGGTCGCCGCCGCGGAGCTGGTCGACGGCGTGGGTGAGGATGGGCCGCAGCACGGCCAGCCCGTCCTTCGCGCCGCCGGTCGACCCGGGCAGGTTGACCACCAGCATCCGGCCCGCCACCCCGGCCACCCCGCGGGACAGCGCGGAGGTGGGGACCCGGTCCCGGCTGTGCGCCCGGATCGCCTCGGCGATGCCGGGGATCTCGTAGTCGAGCAGCGCCAGGGTCACGTCCGGCGTCCGGTCGGTCGGGGTGATGCCGGTCCCGCCGCTGGTCAGCACGACGTCGACCCCGTCGGCGCGGGCCGTGCGCAGCGCCTCGCCGACCGGGTCGCCGTCCGGCACCACGACCGGCTCGTCGACCTGGCAGCCCAGCTCGCGCAGGCCGGCGACGAGCAGCGGACCGCTGGTGTCGGCGTAGACGCCGGCGGCCGCCCGGTTGGAGGCGACCACCACCCGGGCCCGGATCACGGCCGGCCCTCCGGCCGGACCCACTCGCCGGTCTTGCCGCCCTCCTTGCGGAGCACCCGGACCGCGTCCACGCTCGCCGCCGGGTCGACGGCCTTGACCATGTCGACCAGGGCGAGGCCGGCGACGGCCACCGCGGTCAGCGCCTCCATCTCGACGCCGGTCCGGTCGGCCGTCCGCGCGGTGGCGGTGATCTCCACCGTGTCCCCGGTGAGTCGCAGGTCGACGCTGACCCCGTGCAGGGCGATCGGGTGGCAGAGCGGGATCAGGTCGGGAGTGCGCTTGGCGCCCATGATCCCGGCCAGCCGCCCGACGGCGAGCGCGTCACCCTTGGGCAGGCCGTCGCGGCGCAGCAGGTCGACCACCTCGGGGGTGGTGCGGAGCCGGCCGGCGGCCACGGCGAGCCGGCCGGAGACCGGCTTGGCGGAGACGTCGACCATCCGGGCCGCGCCGGCCCGGTCGACGTGGGTGAGCTGCGCGGGTTCGGTCACGGCGCGAGCCTATCGGTCGGGTACGACGCGTGCCGCCGCTCTCGTCCCACGGCGGCGGCCGGCCGGTTCCCGGATAGCGCTCACGACATCGCCGGCACAATGTGTTGTTCGGTGGTTCCGAGTGGCAGGACCCACGCAGCAATGTGCACCCCGACGTCGTACGTATTCAGCTTGAGAGAGCGGCGGGCATCCACGGGCCGGTGGTGAACAGCTGTTTGAGCACGTCGAGTGCGTCCTGGCCGTGTTTGGCGGCGGTGGATAGGTAGGAGCGGACGGCGGCGAAGT
>NZ_QGKS01000161.1 GCF_003172935.1 Micromonospora sicca
GCCCCGATGGCGACCGCCCCGACTCCGGCTGCCCCGACTCCGGCTGCCCCGCCGGCGCCGTCGGCCCGCGCGGACCGCCCCGGCGCGCGCCGTGCCCGCGCCCCGGGCCGCCGAGCCGGAACCGGCCGCCGTCCGAACCGGTTCGCTCGCCGACCGGCTCGCCGCCGAGGGCCGGTACGCGGAGTCGGTCCGGGAGCGGCTGCGCGACATGGTCCGCGAACTGGTCGCCCGGCGGGTGGTCGAGCAGCGCCCCGGGATGACCGTCACCGAGCTGACCGCGGCGGCGGCCCGGAACCGCCCCCGGGTGCACCCCGTCCTGCACGCCGCCGGAGCGATCTTCTCCGACCTCTGGTACGCCCAGCGCCCGGCCACCGCAGAGCACGACCACCGGATGCGCGAACTCGCCACCGACCTGCGCCGGGAGCTGACCGCCGACGCCGGGGGCGGTGACCGGCCGTGACCGCCACCGTGGCGGCGCCGCCCGCCGTCCAGCCGCCGCACCGCCGCGCCCGCCGCCGGCACCGGATGCTGATCCCGCTCGGGCTGGCCCTGCTGCTGATCGTGGCCACCCTGGTGGCCCACGCCGTCGACCAGCCGGACCCCGCCGACCGGGGGTTCCTCTCCCCGGTCGCCACCGGGGACGACGGGGGCAGCCGACTGGCGGAGGCGCTGCGCGGGCAGGGGGTGACCGTACGCCGGGAAACCGACACCCTGCGCGCGCTGCTGGCCGCCCGGCCGGGTCCCGCCACGCTCTTCGTGCCGGCGCCGGATCTGGTGCACCCGGACACCGTCACCGCCCTGGACGACCTGCCCGCCGGCAGTCGCCTGGTGCTGGTCGACCCGTCCCGCCGGGTGCTGGCGGGGCTCGGCCTGCCGCTGACGCCCGACGACCGCCGCTGGGCGACGCGGGCCACCTCCCCGGACGCCGACGACCGTCCCTGCGCCCTGCCCGAGGCGGCCCGCGCCGGGACCGCCGCCGCCGACCGGCAGCGGTACGCCGCCCCGGCCGGCCAGTCGGCCACCCGCTGCTACGCCGGCGGGCTGGTCCGGGTGCCCTGGCGTACCGAGGTGGTGGTGATCGGGGCCAGCGACCCGTTCCGCAACGACCGGATCGACGAGTACGGCAACCGGGCCCTGGCCACCGGGCTGCTCGGCGGACCCCGCCCGCTGGTCTGGCTCGACCTGGACGGCCCGGCGCCCGCACCGACCTTCGGCGACGGCACCGAGGGCCCACCCGCCTGGTCGCCCTCGCCCGGCGGCTCCGCCGGGACGACCGGTGACGGCCAACCGGGCAGCGGCGGCCGACCGGGCCAGGGGGCCGACCGGCCGGGCGGCGGGCAGCGGGAGGGCGACGACGGGGCGGACGACCGGGCGGACGGCCGGCAGCCGCAGCAGAACCCGCTCTGGGCCGCCTTCCCGGTCTGGTTCTGGGCGCTGCTCGTCCAGCTCGCCCTCGCCGGCCTGCTGGTGGTGCTCTGGCGGGCCCGACGACTCGGCCCGCCCGTGCCGGAGCCGCTGCCGGTGACCGTCCGCTCCGCCGAGACCGTGCTCGGGCGGGCCCGGCTCTACCGGCGCGCGGGCGCCCGCGGCCCGGCCGCCGAGACGCTGCGCGCCGCCGCCCGGGACCGCCTGCTGCCCCGGCTCAACCTGCCGCCCGACACGCCATCGGACGAGGTGGCCGCCCGGGTCGCCGCGCTCGCGGGCCTCGACCCGGACCGGGCGGCGGACCTGCTCCACGGCGACGAGCCGGCCACCGACCGGGAGCTGCTGGAGCTGGCTCGCGAGCTGGACCGGCTGACCCGTACGGTCGCCACCCGACCCGACCATCCGAACGAAGGAGATACCCGGTGACCGGACCCGTTACCACCGCCGCGCCGGCCGGCGAGCAGCACGACGCCCGCGCGGCCCTGCACCGGCTGCGGGCCGAGGTGGCCAAGGCGGTCGTCGGGCAGGACGCGGTGGTCACCGGTTTGGTGATCGCCCTGCTCTGCCGCGGACACGTGCTGCTGGAGGGCGTGCCCGGGGTGGCCAAGACCCTGCTCATCCGCACCGTGGCCACCGCGCTGGACCTGGCGTCCAAGCGGGTCCAGTTCACCCCGGACCTGATGCCCGGCGACGTGACCGGGTCGCTGATCTTCGACCCGCACACCGCCGCGTTCACCTTCCGGGAGGGTCCGGTCTTCACCAACCTGCTGCTCGCCGACGAGATCAACCGCACCCCGCCGAAGACCCAGTCGGCACTGCTGGAGGTGATGGAGGAGCGGCAGGTCTCCGTCGAGGGCGAGCGGCGGCCGCTGCCGGACCCGTTCATCGTCGCGGCCACCCAGAACCCGATCGAGTACGAGGGCACCTATCCCCTGCCCGAGGCCCAGCTCGACCGGTTCCTGCTCAAGCTCACCGTGCCGCTGCCCAGCCGGGACGAGGAGCTGGGCGTGCTCCGCGCGCACCACGCCGGCTTCGACCCGCGGGACCTGCGCGCGGCCGGCGTACGCCCGGTGGCCACCATTGCCGACCTGGCCGCCGCCCGGGAGGCGGTCGGCCGGGTGCACGTGGCCGAGCCGCTCTTCGGCTACCTCGTGGACCTGTGCCGGGCCACCCGGAACACTCCGGCGCTGGAGCTGGGCGCCTCGCCGCGCGGCGCCACCGCCCTGCTCAACACGGCGAAGGCGTGGTCCTGGCTGGCCGGCCGCGACCACGTCGTCCCCGACGACGTCAAGGCGGTCGCCCGCCCCACCCTGCGGCACCGGCTCCGGCTGCGCCCGGAGGTCGAGCTGGAGGGCGTGAGTGTCGACGCGGTGCTGGACACGGTGCTCGCCACCGTGCCGACGCCGCGATGACCTGGCGGGCGGCGCTGCTGCTCGGTGCGGGCGCGCTGACCCTGCCGGCCTGGCCGGCGCCGTTCCTGGGCGTGGCGGTGATGACCGGCCTGGTGCTGCTGCTCGTCGCCCTCGACTGGGCGCTGGCGGCGCCGCTGCACGCCGTCGGCGCCACCCGCTCCGGCGACCGGACGGTCCGGCTGGGCGGTAGCGCCACCGTCACGCTGCACCTGGCCAACACCTCCGGCCGTACGTTGCGCGCCCAGGTGCGCGACGCCTGGGTGCCGTCGGCCGGTGCCCGACCGGACGTACCGCCGGAGCGGATGGTGCGGGTCGCGGCGGGCGACAGCGCCGCGCTGCCCGTCCGGCTCACCCCGGCCCGGCGCGGCGACCGGCCGGCGGCGGTGCTCACCCTTCGCTCCTTCGGGCCGCTGCGGCTGGCCTTCCGGCAGCGCGCCGGCCGCCCCGGCACGCCACCGTGGACCCTGCGGGTGCTGCCCCGCTTCGACTCCCGGCGGCACCTGCCCGAGAAGCTGGCCCGGCTGCGGATCATCGACGGTATCCAGGTCACCCGGGGCCGCGGCCAGGGCACCGAGTTCGACACCCTGCGCGAGTACGTGGTCGGCGACGACGTGCGCTCCATCGACTGGCGGGCCAGCGCGCGCCGCTCCGACGTGCTGGTCCGCACCTGGCGGCCGGAGCGGGACCGGCGGCTGGTCTGCGTCCTGGACACCGGCCGCACCTCCGCCGTACGGGTCGGCGACGAGCCTCGGCTGGACACCGCGATCGACGCGGCGCTGTTGCTGACCGCGCTGGCCGCCCGCGCCGGGGACCGGGTCGACCTGTTGGCGGTCGACGCGGCGGTCCGGGCGACGGTCAAGGGCAGCGGCCGGCCGGCCCTGCTCCCCCGGCTGGTCGACGCGGTCGCCCCGCTCCAGCCGGCGCTGGTGGAGACGGACTTCGAGCTGATCGCCGGTGAGGTGCTGCGCCGGGAACGCCAGCGCAGCCTGGTGGTGCTCTTCACCGCGCTGGAGGCGGGTGCGCTCGGCGAAGGGCTGCTGCCCGTGCTGCCCCGGCTCGCCGCCCGCCACCGGGTGGTGGTCGCCGCGACCCACGACCCGGTGCTGACCGGGCTCACCACCGACCCGCCGCGCGGGCCGGACGACGCGTACGCCGCCGCGGCGGCCTGGCGGGCGCTGGCCGAACGGGACCGGGTGCGCGCCGCCCTGGCCCGGCACGGCGTGACCGTCGTGGACGCCCCCGCCGACCGGCTGGCCCCGACGGTCGCCGACACCTACCTGCGGCTCAAGGCGCTCGGCCAACTCTGAGCCGCGCCCTCGGCGGGTACCGGCGCCGGGCGGGTGGCCGCGTACCGGCCGAGCAGCAGCGCGTACGCCAGGAAGGCCAGCCAGACCGCGGCGCCGATCGCGACGCGGACGGCGACCGGCGCGGGCGCCGGGGTCACGAACGCCTCCAGCAGCGCCGACACGGCGAAGAGCCCGACCAGGCCGACGGCGACCACGATGGCGGAGCGGCCCGCCGCGGCGACCGCCCGACCCCGGCTGAGGTGGGCCGGCGGCGCGATCCACGCCCATCCGGTCCGCAGGCCGACCCCGGCGGCGACGAAGATGCCGGTCAGCTCCAGCAGCCCGTGCGGGGTGATCAGGCCGAAGAAGACGTCTCCCCGGCCGTAGGAGACCATCACCCCGCCGACCACGCCGACGTTCAGCGCGTTCTGCCAGAGCAGGTAGAACACCGGCACCACCAGCACCCCGGAGGCGAGGCACTGGGCGGCGATCCAGGCGTTGTGCGTCCACAGGTGGAAGGCGAAGGTGGGCGCGGCGAACTCCGTGTAGTAGCCGGCGAAGCCGGACTCCACCAGGTCGGCGGCGGCGTCCTCGCCGATGAACGCGGCGGCGGTGTCCGGGTGCCCGGCGACGAACCAGATGAGGAACCCACTGAGCGCGCTGAACGCGGTGGCCACCCCGCACCACCAGGGCCAGGCCCGGTAGAGGGCGGCCGGCAGGTCGGCGACCAGGAACCGGCGGACCGCCGCCCAGGAGGGCCGGGGCCGGCCGGTGATCCGGGCCCGGGCCGCCAGCACCAGGTGGGAGAGGCGGTTGACCAGCGCCGGGTCGGGTGAGCGGCTGCGCAGCACCGAGAGGTGGGTGGCGGCCCGCTGGTAGAGCGCGACCAGCTCGTCGACTTCAGCGGCGTCGAGCCGCCGCCGGCCGGAGAGCTGTTCCAGCCGCCGCCACTCGGCGCCGTGCTCCGCCACGTACGCGTCGAGATCCACTCGTCCTCCCCCGTCCGGCGCCCATAGTGTTCACTGTCCGGGTGAGAGCGCAACCTGCCGCACGGGCCACGGGCCGGTGGGCCGACGCGGGCCTGGTCAGCGGCGAGGCGGTGGAGCTGGACGTCCGGGCGGCCCGGCTCGGCTCCCGGGTGCTCGCCCTGCTCATCGACCTGCTGACCCAGGTGGTCGTGGCGTTGACGCTGGTGTCGGGCCTCGCCGCGCTGCTGCTCTCCCTGCCCGCCGCGATCGTCGACGCCGCCCTGACGGGTGCGCTGCAGACGGTGCTGCTGGTCGTCGTGCTGGTCGGCTACCCGGTGCTGATGGAACGGTTCGCCGGCGGCCGGACGGTCGGCAAATTCGCGGTGGGCCTGCGGGTGGTCCGCGCCGACGGCGGTCCGGTCGGGGTCGGCCAGTCGCTGACCCGGGCCCTGGTGGGCGTCGCGGTGGAGTGGCCGGGGCTGGTGCTGCCGCTGCTGAGCTGGGTGGCGAGCGTGACGGTGATGCTGTCCGACCCGCGCGGGCGGCGGCTCGGCGACCTGGTGGCCGGCACGATGGTGGTCCACACCCGGGGCGCCGCGGTGTGGCGGCCGGTCCCGCTGGCCGTCCCGGCGCTGCTCGGCTGGGCGCACACCCTGGACCTGACCCGGTTGGACGACGGGCTGGCCCTGGCCGCCCGGCAGTACCTGGGCCGGGTGCACCAGCTGGTGGAGCCGGAGCGGGCCCGGCTGGGCCGCGCGCTGTGGGCCGAGATGGCCGCCGTGATCTCCCCGCCGCCGCCGTGGGCCGCGCCGGAATCGGTCTACCTGGCCGCGGTGCTCGGCGAGCGGCACCGCCGG
The DNA here is from genome assembly GCF_003172935.1 of Micromonospora sicca. GTDB lineage: Bacteria > Actinomycetota > Actinomycetes > Mycobacteriales > Micromonosporaceae > Micromonospora > Micromonospora sicca. Next base: position 5,949 of record NZ_QGKS01000161.1, read on the forward strand.
GCGGTGGACCGGCTGCGGCGTAGCCGCGGGGTCACCGCGGCGCTCTGGCCCGAGCTGACCGCGTCGCCGGCCGCCGTGCCGGCCGCCGTGCCGGCGCCGGCCACGACCGCGTTGCGGCCCGCCGCGCCGGCGCTCGCCGTCCCCACCCAGCCCGATCCGGTACGCGGACAGCCCGCCCCGGTCGACGCCGAGCAGCCGGCCGGCTGACGCCGCCCTGGACGGCGTGTTCCGGCGGCTCGGACCGGGCCGGCGGCGTCACGCGAAGAGCGCCCGTCCCCAGTGGTCGGCGGCGTCGCGGACGCCCGGCGGGCAGGCGAACACGGCGCTGGAGACGTGCCGCAGGTACTCGTTCATCGCGTCGTGCCGGGACAGCCGGGTCTGGATCGGCACGAACTGCTTGCGCGGGTCCCGCTGGTAGGCGATGAAGAACAGGCCGGCGTCGAGCCGGCCGAGCCCGTCGGAGCCGTCCACGAAGTTGTAGCCGCGGCGCAGCAGGCGGGCGCCGTCGTTCTGGGTCGGGTGGGCGAGCCGGACGTGCGCGGTCTCGGCGATCACCGGCTCCCCGTCGTCGCCCTTCGTGGCGAAGTCCGGCTCGTCGAACTCCGCGCCCTTGCCGAGCGGCGCGCCGCGGCCCTTGGTCCGGCCGACGATCTGTTCCTGCTCGGCCAACGGGGTGCGGTCCCAGGTCTCGATCAACATGCGGATCTTGCGGGTGACCAGGTACGACCCGCCGGCCATCCAGTCCGGCCCGTCGCCGGGCTGGGCCCAGAGGTGGTCGCGGAGCAGGCCCGCGTCCTCGGCCTTGAGGTTGGCGGTGCCGTCCTTGAAGCCGAACAGGTTGCGCGGGGTGGCCTGGTCCCGCGAGGTCGACGAGGTACGCCCGAAGCCGAGCTGCGACCAGCGGACGCTGACCACGCCCATGCCGATCCGGGCCAGGTTGCGGATGGCGTGCACCGCCACCTGCGGGTCGTTGGCGCAGGCCTGGACGCAGATGTCGCCGCCGGAGATCTCGGGACGCAGCGCGTCCCCGGCGAAGTGCTGCAGGTCGGCCAGCGCGGGCGGTCGCCGGTCGGCGATGCCGAACCGGTCCTTGCCCTGCGCGTCGCGGAAGAGCGCCGGGCCGAAGCCGATGGTGAGGGTGAGCTGCGACGGCGGCAGCCCGAGGGCCTCGCCGGTGTCGTCCGGCGGCGCCTCCGGCATGCCGTCGACCGCGCCGATCAGCCCGGCGTCCTTCCCGGCGGTCATCCGGGCGGCGGCGGCCGTCCACTCCTGCAGCAGCGAGACGAGCCGGGCCCGGTCCTTGGTGATCACGTCGAACGCGACGAAGTGCAGCCGGTCCTGGGCCGGGGTGGTGATGCCGGCCTGGTGCTCGCCGAGGAACGGCACCGCACCGGCGGCGACGCCCTCGTCCGCCCCCGCGCGGTCCGAGTCGCGGACCAGCGCGCCCGCGCCGACGGCGACGCCGGCCACTCCGGCGACCCCGACGCCGGCCAGGGTGATGGCCCGGCGCCGGGACAGGGCCGTCCCGCGCGGCGGGTCGGCGGACGCCTGCGTCTCGCCTGCGGTGTTCTGCTCGCTCATCGCTGCACCTCCGGGGTTGGTCGTCAGCGGGCGACGACCGCGGCGACCTTGCTGATCGGCTCGGCCAGGGCGTTGATGCTGTCGGACAGTTCCTTCAGCTCGGTCTTGCTGAGCGCGGTGTGCAGCTTCCAGCCGTCGCCCGCGCGGTGCTTGCCGAGCGCGGTCTCGACGTTGGCGAACTCGGTGTCGAGCTGCTTGACCAGCTCGGGCGAGCGCTGCTCCAGCGCCGGGCGCAGCGCGGCGATGGCCGCCTTCGAGCCCTCCACGTTGGCGCTGAAGTCCCAGAGGTCGGTGTGCGAGTAGCGGTCCTCCTCGCCGGTGATCTTGCCGCTGGCCACCTCGTCGAGGAGTTCCTTGGCGCCGTTGGCGAGCTGGAGCGGGGTGAGCTTCTCGGCGTTCGCCTTGGCCACGATCTCCTTGACGTCGGTGAGCAGCTGGTCGGCGATCGGACCGTCCTTGCTGATGTCACCGGTGGTCCAGAGATCCTTCTCGATCCGGTGGAAGCCGGTGAACGGCATGCCCTCCTCGACGACCTCCTCGCGGCCGTCGATCTTCGGGTCGAGGTCGCCGAAGATCTCCGCGACCGGCTCGATCCGCTCCCAGTAGGTGCGGGCCACCGGGAACAGCGCCTTGGCCTTCGCCACGTCGCCGGCCTTGACCGCGGCCACGAACTCCTCGGTCTTGGTCAGCAGCGCGCCGGTCTGGCTCTGCACGTACCGCTGGTAGCTGGCGGTGGCCTGGCTCAGCGCGGCGTCCGGGGCGACGGTAGCGGCGGTGCCGCTGACCTTCAGCGCGGCGCGGATGCCCCGGCCGCTCATCCCGGGCTTGCAGGCCGTCTCGTACGTCCCGGCGGGCAGCTCGACGCGCAGCTCGCGGCTCAGCCCGGGGGCGATGTTCTCCACCTCGCCCATCACCCGGTCACCGGCGGCGTAGACGTAGAACTCGTTGACCTTGCTGCCCGAGTTGGTCACCGAGAAGGTGGCCTGACCGGCGGTCAGCTCGGTGACGTCCATCTCGCAGGCGGTATCGGTGGCCTTGACCTTCACCGCGTTGCCGGCCTTGGCGGCCGACTTACCGTCGGTGTCGGAGCCGCAGGCGGTGACGCCGGTGATGGCGAGCACGCCGGAGGCGGCGAGCACGACGAAGCGGGTGGTACGCATCAGGACTGTCTCTCCTTGTAAGGAAGGCGGATCAGGCGCGCTGGCCGGCTTGCGGAGGAAGAGCACCAGCACCGGCACCGCGTAGGCCACCCAGGCGACCATCTCCAGCACGCTCGGCGTGGCGGTGATGTTGAACATGCCACCGAGCAGCGCCGCGTACCAGGTGCTGGGGTCGAGCACCGAGGTGATGTCGAAGGCCAGGTTGTTCAGGCCGGGCAGCACGCCGGCCTCCTGGAAGTCGTGCACGCCGTACTTGAGGATGCCGGCGGCGACCAGGATGAGCAGCGCGCCGGTCCAGGTGAAGAACTTGCTCAGGTTGATCTTCAGGGCGCTGCGGTAGAGCAGGAAGCCGATCACCACGGCGGTGGCGATGCCGCCGAGCAGCGCGAGCAGCGGTCCACGTCCGGCGCCACCGGCGGCGCTCTGCGCGGCCGAATAGAAGATGAGGGCGGTCTCCAGCCCCTCCCGGATCACCGCGAGGAAGGACATGCCGGCCACCGCGAGGGAGCCGACCGCGAGCGCCTCGGTGAGTTTGCCGCGCAGCTCACCGGCGATGGTCCGGGCGGCCTTGCGCATCCAGAAGATCATCCAGGTCACGAAGACCACGGCCGCGACCGAGGTGATCGCCTCGAACAGCTCGCGGTCCTCGGAGCGGGCCAGCAGCGAGGTCGACGTGTACTCGATCAGCCAGCCGAAGAAGACCGACAGCACCACGGCCGAGCCGACGCCGACCCAGACCTGCGGCAGCCTGTCCCGTCGCTGCGACTTCACGAGGAACGCGACCAGGATGCTGACCACCAGGGTTGCTTCCAGGCCTTCCCGCAGGCCGATCAGGTACGTGGCGAACATCGGTACTCCGTGATCAGTTAGGCACGCCTCAGTTAACTTAGGGCAGCCATACCTTCCTACTGATCCGACCCCGCCGTCAAGTCGTTCATGGCAACGTCACCCTGTCCAGCGGGCATCCAACGGATGACCGGCTGTGGCAGGATCCGGCCCAGCCCCTCAGACAGGACGACCGTGGCCGACGACCTCTTCACCCCCACCATCACCCCCGCCGCGTACGCCGAGGGACGCCCGCCCTGGCGGCCCGGCTCGCTGGTCTATCCCGCCGTCTTCGGCGGGGCACTCGCGGCCACCGTGCTGGCCCTGGTCAACGCCCGCCGGCTCAGACTGCCCGTCGGGGCCGTCCTGGCGATCGTCGGCACCGGACTGGCCGCCCTGGTCGCCCGGCTGGCCATCACCGTGGTGCTGCTCGACGGCCACACCTCCGGGCCGGCCCGGCTGGTCGGGGCCCTGTCCGGCGTGCTGGTCTGGTCGGTGGCCAACCTGACGCAGAAGGGCCGGTTCCGCACGTACGAGATGCGCGGCGGCCAGGCCGCCTCGCTGGTGCTGCCCGGGATCGCGGCGGCGCTGGGCCTCGGCATCGTCGAGGCGGTCCTCATCGTCCTCGCGGCGGCGGTCCGGTGACGGCGCCGGCGGACCAGCTCGCCCGGGTGGTCGGCCTGCTCGAGATGAACCGGCCCGAGCAGGCGCTGGAGGAGCTGGCCCGGCTACCCGGCCCGGTGGCCACCGATCCGCACGTGTACCGGCTGCGGGCGGTGGCGCTCAGCACGCTGGACCGCTGGGACGAGGTGGCCGAGGTGGCCCGGCAGGGGCTGGCCGAGGTCGGTCCGGACGCCGAGCTGCTCGGCCGGCTGGGCCTGGCGCTCCGGAGCCAGGGCGCCTTCGCCCCGGCCGAGCGGGCGCTGCTCGACGCGCTGGCGCTCGAACCGCAGGACCCGTGGCTGCTCTGCCAGTACGCCGACCTCTGCGTCACGGTCGGCCAGACCGACAAGGCGAGCCGCCTGCTCGCCCGTGCCGCCGAGCTGGCGCCCGAGCACCCGGCCGTCTACGCCAGCCGCATCCAGCTCGCGTACGCCGGCGGCCACGACCGGGCGGCCGAGCGGGTGACCCGGGAGTTCCTCGGCCGCTACCCGGAGCACCCGGTGGCACTGGCCTTGCACGGCGGGATCGCCGTGGAGCGCGGCCGGATCGGCGACGCGCACCGCTCCTTCGGCCGGGCGGTCGCGCACGACCCGGACGACCCGGACTACGCCGAGGCGGCCTGGGAGACCCGGGTGTACACCCATCCGCTGCTGCTCCCGCTGCGCCCGCTCTACCGGCTGGGCATCCGCATGTGGCTGATCGCGGTGGGCAGCATCGCCGTGCTCAACCTGGCCAAGCTCTACGTCCCCGCGCTCGTCGTGGCGCTCGCCTGGCTGCTCTACAGCCTCTGGTCCTGGATCGCCCCGCCCCTGGTCCGCCGCCTGGTCCGCGGCCGGTGGCGGTCATGACCGGCCGCGCGGGGCGGCGGCCGTGAAGGGCCTGCTGCCCTGGCTCGGTGTCCTGGCCCTGGTGATGCTGCTCAGCGCCCTACGGATGCGCCCACTGGCCACCGCCGTCTCGCTGGCCTGGCTCGCCTGGTGCGTGTGGACCTGGATCCGTCCCACCCGCCGCGGTCCGAGCTGACGCGGCCCGGCCCGGGGCATGCCGCCCTTCGGCACCGGACGCCACTGCCGGCGAGCATGACAGTCAGGAGCGATATGACTGAGAGTCATATTTGCTTATGCCTGTCAGGCATATCGCTGACGAGGACACCATGTCCGTCATCCCCGCCACGCCGGCCCTACCCGGCAGCCGGCAGGTTGCGACCTGCAGGACGCGAAGACGGAACGAGCCGGCCGCGCGTGCGGCCGGCCCGGTTCCGGGGTGTCGATCATTGACTTCCTCCACCGCCATAATGGCGGGGATTCCCTCCGCGCTGCGCATGCAACGCCCGGGCGGGTTCCTGCTTCACTGCGATCCGCCGGAGATTTCCCCGGTCTTACGTCCACTCCACAGGCGTTTGACGTCTCCACAAGCCCTGCGGCGACGATGGTGCGATAGGTCCCGGCTTGGTTATCGCCGCAGGCCGGCGAGACGTTACCACAGTCAATGGCACGCTCGCTCGGGCCTTGGCGGCCGTCCCGCGCGGGCCTTTACCCAACCCCAAAGGACGGGGCATCGGCCCGCATCTCAGTAGCGGTAGTGGTCGGGCTTGAAAGGGCCCTCCGGCGACACGCCCAGGTAGGCGGCCTGCTCCTTGGTGAGGGTGCTCAGCTTGGCGCCCAGCGCCCCCAGGTGCAGCCGGGCGACCTTCTCGTCCAGGTGCTTCGGGAGCACGTAGACGCCGATCGGGTACTCCTCGGTCTTGGTGAAGAGCTCGATCTGGGCGATCGTCTGGTTGGCGAACGAGTTCGACATGACGAAGCTCGGGTGGCCGGTGGCGTTGCCCAGGTTCAGCAGACGGCCCTCGGAGAGCACGATGATCGCGTGCCCGTCGGCGAACTTCCAGAGGTCGACCTGCGGCTTGATGTTCAGCCGCTCGACGTCGGAACGCTTGGCCAGACCGGCCATGTCGATCTCGTTGTCGAAGTGACCGATGTTGCCGACGATGGCCTGGTGCTTCATCCGGGCCATGTGGTCGTTGGTGATGACGTTGAAGCAGCCGGTGGCGGTGATGAAGATGTCCGCCTGCTCGACCACGTCGTCCAGGGTGGCGACCTGGTAGCCGTCCATCGCCGCCTGGAGCGCGCAGATCGGGTCGACCTCGGTCACCACGACCCGGGCGCCCTGGCCGCGCAGCGACTCGGCGCAGCCCTTGCCCACGTCGCCGTAGCCCATGACGACGGCCATCTTGCCGCCGATCAGCACGTCGGTGGCCCGGTTGATGCCGTCGATCAGCGAGTGGCGGCAGCCGTACTTGTTGTCGAACTTGCTCTTGGTCACCGAGTCGTTGACGTTGATGGCCGGGAAGAGCAGGGTGCCGGCGCGGTGCATCTCGTACAGCCGGTGCACGCCGGTGGTGGTCTCCTCGGTGACGCCCTTGATGCCGGCGGCGATCCGGGTCCAGCGCTGACCGTCCTCGGCGAGCGAGCGGTGCAGCAGCTTGAGGATGACCGCGTACTCCTCGGAGTCGGCGGACTCGACCGGCGGGACGACCCCGGCCTTCTCGAACTCGACGCCCTTGTGGACGAGCAGGGTGGCGTCACCGCCGTCGTCGAGGATCATGTTCGGGCCGTGGCCGTCGGGCCAGGTGAGCACCTGCTCGGTGCACCACCAGTACTCGTCCAGGCTCTCGCCCTTCCAGGCGTACACCGGGACGCCGGCCGGCGCCTCGGGGGTGCCGTTCGGGCCGACCACGATCGCCGCGGCGGCATGGTCCTGGGTGGAGAAGATGTTGCAGGACGCCCAGCGGACCTGCGCGCCGAGCGCGACCAGGGTCTCGATCAGGACGGCGGTCTGGATGGTCATGTGCAGCGAGCCGGTGATCCGGGCGCCGGCGAGCGGCTGCGCCTCGGCGAACTCACGCCGGATGGCCATGAGGCCGGGCATCTCGTGCTCGGCGAGCTGGATCTCCTTGCGCCCGAACTCGGCGAGCGACAGATCCGCCACCTTGTAGTCGCCCTCGGCGAGGGTGCTCGGCCGGGCCTCGGACGGCGCGCCGCTGGGGGCGGCCGGGAGGGTGCTGGTCATGGAAGCTCCTGTCGAACGATGTGCTGCGCAGCCTTCCACCTTACGCTCGCGGGCGGATGGAGCACGGCCCGGTCCGCGGACAGCGCACGGGGCGGTCGGTCGTGGACGGACTTTCCATCCACCAGCCGGCCGCCCCGTGCATCCCCCCGGTTTGGTTCCCCCGCGCGCTACCGGACCTTCGTCGCGACAACGCTGCGTACCCATAGAGTCACACTGAGCAAAGGCGGCGTCAAGCTATTTCGGGAAAGTCGGACTTGTGGCGAGCGGGAAGCGAGGGCGGATCAGCACAGGCCGCAGGTCGCGACGTACGCCTCGCCCGCGCCGCCGACGACCAGCGGCCCGCCGGCCGCCGTCCCGATCGCCGCCTGCCCCGGCCCGAGGGTGACCGTGCCCACCCCGTCGTCCACCAGCAGCTTGCCGGCCCGGCAGAGCACCACCCGCGGCCCGGGCAACGCCAGCCGCACCTCCGGGGCGCCCGCGTCCACCAGCACCCGGTGCAGCGCGAAGTCGTCCACCGGCACCGGCCAGGTCACCACCCCGGGCGCCACCTCCACCGGCGGGACGACCGGCTGGTCGAGCACCTCGAAGCGCAGCACCTTCAACAGCTCGTCCACGTCGACCCGCTTGGGCGTCAACCCGCCGCGCAGCACGTTGTCGCTGGCCGCCATGATCTCCACGCCGGTGCCCCGCAGGTAGGCGTGCAGGTTGCCGGCCGGCATCCAGATCGCCTCGCCTGGCGCCAGCCGGACGTGGTGCAGCAGCAACGCCACCAGCACCCCCGGGTCGGCCGGGTAGTCGACGGCCAACGCGCGGGCCAGCACGGCGTCCGGACCGCCGGCCTCCGCCGAGAGCACGGCCGCCACCAGCCCGGGGCGCTCCGCCTCCGGCCAGCTCAGCAGCAGACGTACGGCCTCCCGCAGCCCCGCCGGCCCCGCGCGCAGCGCAGCCACCACCGGCTCCAGCACGGGTACGCCGAACGCGGCGATCGCCGCGGCCGACTCCGCCGGGTCGCGGAAACCGCACAGCGCCTCGAACGGCGAGAGCGCGACCAGCAGCTCCGGCTTGTGGAACGGGTCGACGTAGTTGACCCGTTCCACGTCGGCGGCGTGCCCGGCCCGGGCCTGCTCGGCGTCCGGGTGGGCCTGCAGGCTCAGCGGGGCGTCGGCCGCGAGCACCTTGAGCAGGAACGGCAGCCGGGTGCCGAACCGGCCGACCAGCCGCTCACCCAGCCAGCTCTCCGGCTCGGCGACCAGCAGATCGGTCAGGTCGACCGGGGCGCCGTCCCGGTCGACGGTGGCCGGGGCGCCCGGGTGGGCGCCCAGCCACAGCTCGGCCTCCGGCCCCTCGCTCGGCACCGGGCGGCCCTGCAGCTCCGCGATGGCGGTGCGGGAGCCCCACGCGTAGTCCCGGATCCGACCCTGCAGCAGTTCCACGTTCAGCTCCCGGGATGGGCGGCCTGCTCGCCGGTGTCGGGCTGGGACACCGCGGTGTGCGAGGCGGCGCCGGTGCCGGCCTCGTCCGCGGCCGCGCTGTAGATGTCCGGTTCCAGGTAGATGACCCGGGCGATCGGCACGGCCGTACGGATCCGGGCCTCCACGGCGTTGATGCCCCGGGCCAGCGACTCGGCGCTGTCGCACGGCGAGACGGCGATCTTCGCGGCCACCATCAGCTCCTCGGGGCCGAGGTAGAGCGTCTTCATGTGGATGATCCGCTCGACCTCCGGACCCTCGGTGACGGCCTGCTCGATCTTCGCGAGGTCGTGCTGCTCGGCGCCCTCACCGAGCAGCAGGCTCTTGGTCTCGATGGCGAGCACGATCGCGATGGTGACCAGCAGGACCCCGATCGCGGCCGTGCCGGCCGCGTCCCACCTGCCGTCGCCGGTGATCAGGGTCAGCCCGACGCCGAAGAGTGCGAGGACCAGACCGATCAGCGCGCCGAAGTCCTCCAGCAGCACCACGGGAAGCTCGGGGGCCTTGGCCCGGCGGATGAACCGCACCCACGACTGGTTGCCCCGGATGTGGTTGGACTCCTTGATGGCGGTACGGAAGGAGAACGCCTCCATCCCGATCGCGATCACCAGGACGGTCACCGGCACCCACTGCCAGCTGGTGATCGGCTCCGGGTGCTGCGCCTTGTGGTACGCCTCGTAGAGGGCGAACAGGCCACCGACACTGAACAGCACGATAGAGACGATGAACGCGTAGATGTAGCGCTCCCGGCCGTACCCGAACGGGTGCTCCGGGGTCGCTTCCCGCTTGGCCCGGCGGCCGCCGAGCAGCAGCAGGCCCTGGTTGCCCGAGTCGGCGACCGAGTGGATCGACTCGGCCAGCATCGACGAGGAGCCGGTCAGGATCCAGGCGATGAACTTGGTGACGGCGATGCCGATGTTGGCCAGCAGGGCGGCGACGATCGCCTTCGTCCCGCCATTTGCGCTCACTGGTTTGCCAGCTCCTTCATCTCCGTGATGGCCGGGACGGCCATCGGGTCCAGCCCGTGGGCCAGGGCGAGGTAGACCGAGGCGAAGTCCGGCACCGCCATCAGCGAGGCGAGCCGTTCCAGCGCCGAGCCGCCCTCGGCGGTGATCACGTCGCAGCGCACGCCGCGCCGCTCGGCGAGGGCGTGCACCGCGTCGGCCCGACGCTCCTCGACTGCGAGCGGCTCGTCGCTGTCGTCGTCAGCGTTGAGCCCGCCGTCGCGCAGCAGCACTAGCCGCAGCCGGGTGGCGTCGGGGTCGGTCTCGGCCGGGTCGGCGAAGATGTCCCGCTCCCCCTCGACCAGGCCGCCGAAGACGCCGTCGAGCAGGCCGACGCGACCGCGACCGGCCTCGCCGAGCGCCCCGGTGACCACCGGGTAGCGGGCGTTGGCCGACAGGGTGTCGCCGAACCGGCGGGCGGCCACGGTGGCCAGCGGGGACGAGCCCCAGACGATTGGGATCGAGCCGGCCAGGGCCAGGGCCAGGGACTTCGCCGGGTTGACGAAGGACTCGGCGGTGGGACGGCACCGGTCGGCGTCCGCGTCCAGCCGGGCCGCGGTCTCGGCCAGGTCCGCCTCGTTGACCTTCACCAGCCCGAGCGTACGGGCGGCGAGCAGAACCGGCACGGTGAGCGCCCAGAGACTGGCCCGGGCCGGGGCCCGCCGGGGCACCGGGATGAACGGGGCCCGGGCCCGCTCGGCCACCGACTGCAACTGGGAGTCCGGCGCGCCGACGGCGACCAGGCGCGCCCCACGCCGGTGCGCGGCCTCGGCGGCGCCCAGCGCCTCGGGGCTGCGGCCGGAGGCGCTGACCGCGATGACCACGTCCGCCGCGCCCACCCAGCCGGGCACCCCGGCGCTGCGGTGCGGGATGACCGGCACCGGACAGCGTGGCCCGGCGACGGTGGCCAGCACGTCACCGGTACGCCCGGCGGTGCCGATGCCGGCGATGACGACCGCCCGCGGCCGCCCCTCGTCGGCGAGCAGGCTCAGGTTGGCCTCGGCGGCCAGCGCGGCCGACTCCCGCACCTGGGCACCGGCCGAGGCGGTGAACCGGAGCATGCCGCCCGGGTCGTGCTCGGCGAGCGCGTCCGGGTTGTCCAGCAGCGACTCGTCGGCGTGCCGGCGGCCACTGACCCCGGCCGTACCCTCCATCACCGCTGTGGCGCGGAGCCACCGCGCGCGTCGTCCGCCGTTGGCCCGCCACGCGCCTCGTCCAGCAGCAGCACCGGCACGTCGTCGCGAACCTCGAAGATCCGACCGCACTCGGTGCAGGTCAGCGTCTGGGCCTGGGCGTCGTAGTCGAGGGGGGCGTGGTGCGTGTCCGGGCAGGCGAGAATCTCGAGCAACTGCGGGTCCAGGGCCACGGCGCGGCTCCTTCCACGTATGCGGTCTCACCGGTCGGCGGTGCCGACCGGCGCACGCGATCTTATCGGCGAACCCGGCCGGACACCGCGCCACGGAACCAGATCATCCGCCGCCCGGCGCTCCGCTCCTCACCACACGGTCATCACGACTGAGCGTAGCCGGGGCTCGGCGGCCGCGTCCCGGCTCAGCCGGGCAGGCGGGGCATGACGGTCGTGGCGTCGCCGCCGGCCGGCGCCGGCGGCTCGCCGCCGGGCTGCTGCCCGGCGACCGGACCGCCGTAGACACCGCCGGTGGGGCGGGGCGCCGGCGTGCCGCCGTAGACGCCGGGGGCGGGTGGCTGCTGCCCGTACACCTGGCCGCCGGGGGTGCCGTAGGTGGTGCCGCCGGGGTTGCGCGGCAGCGGGACCTCCGGGTAGCCGGCGGGCTGCGGGTCGGTTTTCTCCGCCCGGTTGCGGCGGACCAGCAGCACGATGAGGGCGATGCCGACGAGCACCAGCGCGATGCCGAAGAACATGATCGGGGAACCTCCGGAGGACTCGTCAGCGGCGGCGCTGTGCTGCCCGGCGGCCGGATCGACGGCGGCGGCCACGGCGGACGCGGTGTCGGCCGCGCTCGGCGGCTCGGTCGGTGTCGGACTGGGGCTCGGCGACGGCTTCCGCGACGGCGTCGGGGAGGGCGTCGCGGCCGCCGCACCCACCACCCGGGCCGAGTCGGCAGCCCGGCCGAGCAGCCGGCCGGACGCAGCCGCCGCCTCGCCCACCACGGTCAGCCGACCGCCGGGCGCGCCGGCCAGGAAGGCGACCCGGTAGCGGACCGTGATGCTCTTGCCCTTGCAGAGGGTCGGGTTGGCCGGCGAGGTCCGGGCCGTGCCGACCGTGCCGCCGCCACCGCCGACCGCCACCGCCTGCCACTGCCCACCGGTGTTGACCTGCACCTGGACCTGGTCGGCCCGGACGCCGTCGAGCCGCAGGCCGAGCCCGGTCCGCAGCAGGACGCACCCGTCGGTGCGCTTGCGCACCTCGACCGCCACCGTGCCGGGCGATCCACCGACGGTGAAGCTGCCCGCCGAATGCACCTCCACCCGGTCGCCCTCGGCGAGTGCCGGGGACGCGCCGACGGTCACCAGGCCGCCCAGCAGCGCGCCGACCGTCGCCAGCCGCATCGCGTGCCGCCGAACCGACATGTCCACCTCACCGTTCCTCGCCCCGACGGGACCCGCGGGTCAGGTTACTACCGGGCCGGGATGCTCCCCGCTCATTGAGCACCCCGCCTGTGCTG
>NZ_QGKS01000219.1 GCF_003172935.1 Micromonospora sicca
GGGAGGCTCGGGGCGTACCGGAGCGGCGGGAGCGACCGGGGCGGGCCCGGCGGCGGCCGACGGCAGTTCGCCGCCACCCAGGGTGAGCCGGCGCTCCATCCGCTCCAGGCGCTGGAGCAGCCCGCCGGTGGAGTCGTCCGCCCCGGGCAGCAGCATCCGGGCGCAGATCAGCTCCAGCAGCAGCCGGGGCGCGGTGGTGCCACGCATGTCCACCAGGCCGTTGTGCACGATGTCCGCGCAACGGGACAGGGTGCCCGGGCCGAGCCGCTGGGCCTGGGCCGTCATCCGCTCTATCTGGTCCGACGGGCCGTCGATCAGGCCCTTGGCGGCGGCGTCCGGCACCTGCTGGAGCACGATCAGGTCGCGCAGCCGTTCGAGGAGGTCGGCGGCGAACCGGCGCGGGTCGTGCCCGGCCTCGGCCACCCGGTCGACGGTGGCGTACGCGGCCGCGCCGTCCCCGGCGGCGAGCGCGTCGCACATCTCGTCGATCAGCGCCGAGTCGGTGACGCCGAGCAGCGCGGCGGCCCGGGCGTAGCTGACCCCCTCCGGGCCGGCGCCGGCGATGAGCTGGTCGAGCACGGAGAGGCTGTCCCGGGCGCTGCCGCCACCGGCGCGCACCACCAGCGGGAAGACCGCCGGATCCACCGTGACGCCCTCGGCCTCGCAGAGCTGCTCGAGGTACGGCCGGAGCACCTTCGGCGGGATCAGCCGGAACGGGTAGTGGTGGGTCCGCGACTTGATCGTGCCGAGGACCTTCTCGGGCTCGGTGGTGGCGAAGATGAACTTGACGTACTCCGGGGGCTCCTCGACCAGCTTGAGCAGGGCGTTGAAGCCGGCCGACGAGACCATGTGCGCCTCGTCGATGACGTAGATCTTGAAACGGCTGCGAGCCGGTGCGAAAAAGGCCTTCTCGCGCAGTTCCCGCGCGTCGTCGACGCCGCCGTGGCTGGCCGCGTCGATCTCGATGACGTCGATCGAGCCGGCGCCGTCGGTGGCCAGCGAGCGGCAGGACTCACACTGGCCGCACGGCTCCGGGGTGGGGCCCTGCTCACAGTTGAGCGAGCGGGCCAGGATCCGGGCGCTGGAGGTCTTGCCGCAGCCGCGCGGGCCGGAGAAGAGGTAGGCGTGGTTGAGCCGGCCGCTGCGCAGCGCCTGGGACAGCGGCTCGGTGACGTGCTCCTGGCCGATGACCTCGGCGAAGGTGCGCGGCCGGTACTTGCGGTAAAGGGCCAGTGCCACCCGTCCCGCCTCCTCTCGACCGAGCCATTCTGCGCCGGTCAGGCGCGGGTGACCACCCACCACCCCGGGACCTGACCCCGCAGGGACGTTACCGGCACCCGGAGACAGAAAGGCCTCCCGTGCACCCGGCAGAGCTCGCTTATCCTTGCTGCCTTCCGGCCCTGGGGAGGTTCACGAGATACCGCCGCACGGGAGGTAGGCCAAGCGTACCCGACCCGGCGTCGATCTTCAGGGGGTGGTGGGGTGGCCGGGCCGTCGGGGACCTGTATCCTTGCTCGCGGAGGATTCGCCTAGAGGCCTAGGGCGCACGCTTGGAAAGCGTGTTGGGTTTACACCCTCACGAGTTCGAATCTCGTATCCTCCGCTCGCTGACACGAAGGGCCGGCCCCGCACGGGGCCGGCCCTTCGTCGTACGGCTGAGCCGTCAGTTCACGTTCTGCCAGTAGGCCTCGTCGTAGTACTCCACGACGTCGCCGTCGGCCGGAACCGGACGACGCGTGATCAACAGGGCGATCGGCGCTAGCCGGTTAGGAATCGGGCAGGCAATCGCATTCCCACGTCCACCGGGTTCGGCGCTCGGCCCCTTTCCGGACCCGGAGGGGATTGGGATGATCGACGTACGGCACCCGCAGCAGCCTCGGTGGCGCGTCGTACACATGTTCCATCCACAGCCTGTGGACGCCGAGAGGATCGGATGAGTTACCAGCTCAGCGCGGTCGTGGCGGACGTCGAGCTGCTCCGCGAGCAGACCGTCGGCCTGGACCACGCGGTGCTCGCCGCGCTCCGCCAGGACTTCGCGCTGCTCCCGGTCACCCCGCAGCTGGTCGAGGAGCTGACCGGCGCGCTGCCGGACTTCGCCACCGCGGAGCCGTCCCCGGCCCAGCCGTTCCAGCTCGTCCTCTCGCCCGGACTGGCGGAGCTGCTGGCCCGCTGGTCGCGGCAGGGGCCGGTGGCGTACCTGGAGGCCGAGTTCGCCGGCGGGCCGGGTCACCAGTCGTCGGTGGTGTGGCTGGGCGGCGAGGTGAGCTGGGGGCCGCACTTCGACGGCACGCTCGACCGTCCGCGCGCCGAGTGGCCGATCAACGCGGCGCTCGCCCGGCTCGGCGCCGAGCCGGGACCGTGGATCGATCCGTTCGCCGAACTCGGCCTGCACCTGGAACGCGACACCACCGGCTGGCTGGCGCACGGCCGGCGCGGACTCACCGCCGACTACTGGGACGAGCTGGCCGAGGAGTGGGAACTCCGGCAATCCGGCCGGCACCAGCAACCTGATCGCCCCGGTCCCGTTGGGGACTGGGGGATTCCATGAAACTGCGACAATACGTCTTCATCGCCGCCTTGATGGCGGGCGCCTCGATCGCCGGCAGCGGCGTCCGTCCACAGGGGCCGGACGTGCCGGCCCGGCCGGTCGGTGACGCCGAGGTGGTCGGTCTCGACGGGCTGAGCGACATCGAGTTCGGCGCCACCGAGGAGGAGTTGACCCGGCGCGGGGTGCTGCGTTCCGACGAGGACGCCTGCGGCCGCACACTCACCGGGCACGGCACGGTCAGCCCGGTCTTCTTCGACGACCGGCTGGTGCTGCTCTGGCTCGATGACCCGATGAGCACGCCCGAGGGCATCACGGTCGGCACCCCGGTGAGCGAGGTGCGGGACAGCTATCCGTCGGCGACCCCGCTGCGGGCGCCGCGGGGCACGTACCGGTTCGACGGGCTGCTCGCCCGCAACGGCGACCGCGCGTACCTCTTCCTGCACGACGGGACGACCGTCCGGAAGATCATCGCCGGGTACGCCGACTGGGCGCGCCGCCTCTTCGACGAGGGCTACGGCCCCTGCTGACGGACTGGCCGGGCTGCCGGTGGACGACGAAGCGCCCGGACGACATTGAGCAGCAGTCGGGGCCAGAGTGCGCCCTTGAGCTAGAAAATCCTCACTCCTCCTAACCCTCCCAAAAAAGAAAAGACCCGCCGAACTATGGCCGCTGGCTGGCGCTGCTCCCGCTGCGTCTTCGACTCATTGGGGCCTGATGGCGGCAGTAGAGGCGTGGTTCTTGGGCGGACCGGTCGACGGGAGACTGATGCCAGTGGAGGTGACCGCCGACGGCAGCCCGCCGACGATGGTGAAGCTGCCTCAGGCTGGCTTCTATAAGTCGCGCTGCGCAGCCTCGCCCGGCGCTGGCTCGCCCTTCAGGCCGAGATCGACGACCTCGACAGCCACCTGGCCGCCCTCGTCACCGCCGCCGCCCCGGATTTGGTCGCGCTGCCTGGCGTCGGCGTCGACACCGCCGGGCAACTCCTCGTCACCGCCGGCGACAACCCTCACCGCTTGCACTCCGAAGCGGCTTTCGCCCGGCTCTGCGGCGTCGCCCCCATCCCTGCCAGCTCCGGACGGACCGACCGCCACCACCTACACCGTGGCGGCGACCGCGACGCCAACCGCGCACTCTGGCGCATCACCCTCGTCCGCATGCGCTGCCACCAGCCCACCAAGGACTACGTCACCCGCCGAACCGCAGAGGGCAAGACCAAGACCGAGATCATGCGATGCCTCAAGCGCTACATCGCACGTGAGACCTTCCACCTGCTCGCGTCGCCACCTCTGGACCAGGCATCCTTGCCTGGTGCCACCGCTACTGACTGAGGACGAGTACAAGGCAACGATGGGACCCCACCCCACAAGAGTGGGCCCGGACAAGGAACCCCCCTTCGACTTCTGGCCCTACTTCGACTCCATCCCCGAAGACGACTTCAACGGGCACGACTTCTCCGAAGGCCGCGTCACCTACGCCTGGCAGTCGCCAGACGGGGCACACCAACACGTCCTGGCCGACTGCGAGACACCCAACGTGTTCCTGGTCCTCGTGCTCGACCTACATGCCTCCTCGGTCCTCGGTCACCACCTACTCGACCTCAACCAGCTCTACGGACTCGCCTGAGCCGGGCAACCCGCCCCACTTGACGGAAATAGGAGCGTCCACATCGCCGGCATCGCCGGCAGCCGGCTGTCCGGTCTCGGGACCTGCGTGACAGGGCGCTATCAGGACCTGCATGACACTGCGCCGAGGGCGGGCGCGGCAAGTGTCAGCGAACACCGGCACCGTGATCGCACGGCGCGGCTTCAGCGCACCCGTGGTGGGGCGATGACGTTCAGCCGGTTGCGGACGACGACTTCACCACCTGGTACATGGCGTGATCCTGCCACCGGCCGGCGATGTTGAGGTACTCCGGCGCCATGCCGAACTGCACGAACCCGTTGCGTTCCAGCACCCGCTGCGATCTGACGTTGTGCAGCAGGGTCTCTGCCTGCACCCGATGCAGCCCCAAGTCCTCGAAGGCCACCCGCACGATCTCACGCACCGCCTTGGTCGCGAACCCTCGGCCATTGTGGCTGGCGCTTACCCAGTAGCCCATGGAGCATGACTGGAACGGGCCGCGCACTATGCCATTGAGGGTGATGCGGCCGACCAAGCAGCCGGAGTCGTCGAGGATGACGTGCGGCAGCTTCGATCCCTGCTCGTGCTGCTGGAGATCGGTTTGGATGACGGCGTGTTGGCCGTCTGCCGTGAAGTAGTCGTCGCTCCGGCGCGGGTCCCACGGCGCGAGGAACTCACGGTTGACGCGGAGCAGCTCGGCCAGGGCCGGCGCGTCCTTCGAGGTAATGAGTCGGGTGATGCTCACCCGCCCATTGTCCCGGCCGGGCATGTCCCCTTCCTCGCCGGGATGGACCGCGCGCCGGGGCACGCCATGATCGTCTAGCCGGAGGTGTCACCCACGTCCCGAGACTGATCTGTCACGGACGTCCTGAGACCGACATCGTCGGCAGCCGGCTGTCGTACTCCGATTGAAGCCTTACACGTTGACTCCGCTTGATGGGTTACGCGATCCCCGATCCGCGGCTACCGACTGTGAAGTCCTGGCCGGAGACCCTCGATCGACGGCCGACCGCTAACCCGCGAGACTCTTGGTCATGATGTGCTCCCGACGCACGCCGTCGGGCATGAGGTCGCCTAGCTCACCCGTGTCACGGAAGCCGTTCCGCTGGTAGAGCGCCCAGGCGTTCTTGTTGCCCTTCACCACGGCCAGCCGCAGCGTCCCCGCGCCCGCCTGCCGAGCCCACTGCTCGACCGCCCTCACGAGGTGGTCGCCCACGCTCCGGCCACGTCCCACCGGTGCCACATACATCGAGATCAGCTCGACGACGCCGTCCTGATCGGTCGGCACCCCGCTGGCCATCCCGACGGGCTGCCCGTCGAGCATCGCCAGTACGTTGTACGAGCCGGGGATGGCCAGCCGACCGCGCCAGCGTTCCTCACGGTCGCCGTCGCCCTGCCAGTCCGCCAGTTGGGAACCGAACGCGTACGCCGCCTCTGCCAGCGCAGCGAGCCGCAGCTCCCGCCACATCTTCCAATCGCCCTCGGTAAGCAGACGCGTCTCGATCATGCCGGGAAGGGTGCCGCAGGTGTGCGGAGCTGGCAACGCAGTATCCGGTGACGCAGTGTGACGACCAAGCTCTATCGGCCGACCAACTGTCACCCATCAACTGGAACAGATGCGTAACGCATCCACTGGAGCCCGGCATCGCCGGCAGCCGGCGGCCGGCCGACTCAGTTCGCGTAGACCGCCGTGGCGTCATCGCTGCCTTTGTTGCGGGGCCACTTGGTGCCGTTCGGGTCGGCTGCCTCGATCGCTCGGACCCGTCGGATCAGCTCAGTCGGGCCGTGCTCGTCCAGGACGTCGAGCACCCCTCGCCAGTTGAGCAGGTCGAACATCGTGACCAGGCGTGCGGCGCCATCGGTCAGCACTGCCAGCCGCCGGACAGCCGCAAGCGGAATCTGCCCGGTGATCGCGTGTGTGACGACGGTGGGATCTGCCGCAGCTACCCAGAAGCCTCCTGGCTGGTTCCTCAACGCCAACTCGGCGTGTTTCATCCGCAGGAGGGCTGCCTGCTTCTGAGCGGAGCCGAACGGGTACCGGTTGGCCTCGGCCGTCGGGGCGGTATAGCGGTGTCAGCCGCTCGGTCGACAGAATCTTCCGCCGGTCCTTCGGGTCATAGACGCACTCGATGACCGTCGAGAACCGGCGGTTCTTCAGCTCCTTGTACAGCTCTGCGAGGTTGGTAGCGACGAAGTGGGCGGCACCGAGTGTGCCCTGTGCGTGGGTGGCCGCCAGGTAGAGGAAGGTGCCCTTGCCGTCCGGTCGGGGAAGCCGTCCCACGTATCCGTAGTCCGCGGTCTCGCCTCGGTCTCGCGGCGACCGGTAGTCCTGGCCCGTCGTCACGTCGTGGATGTACCAGCCATCCTGATGGACCAGGAGCGCGCCACCGCCGCCCAACTCTGGGAAGGCAGCGACTGGCTGTTCGCCACGCCGACCGGCGGCCCGGTCAACCCGCGCACGGACTACGACGAGTGGAAGCGGCTGCTTCGCCTCGCCGGCCTACGGAACGGCCGGTTGCACGACGCCCGCCACACCGCCGCCACGGTGCTGCTGATCCTCGGCGTGGCCGAGCGGGCGGTGACGGGCATCATGGGCTGGTCGAACTCGGCGATGGCGGCCCGGTACCAGCACCTCACCACCCAGGTGCGTCGGGACATCGCCCAGCGCGTTGGTGGACTGCTGTGGGACAGCCCGACAGAGGACCCGAAACTGGGCTCTTGAGCGCGAACTGAGACCACAACTGAGACCACAAGCGGAACGCCCGGCGGGTCCTCACGGACCGACCGGGCGTTCTCGCATTTCATGAGCGGTGGCGGCGGGATTTGAACCCGCGGAGGGCGTAAACCCTCACACGCTTTCGAGGCGTGCTCCTTAGGCCACTCGGACACGCCACCGCCGACGAGGGTACAGGACCCCGGGTGTGGACGCCGAACCGGTATCCGCGGGGCGGGCCTGGCAGGATCTTTGCCATGAGTACGCACATCGGCGCTGAGCCGGGAGAGATCGCCGAGCGGGTCCTGATGCCGGGTGACCCGCTGCGGGCCAAGTGGATCGCGGAGACCTACCTCGAGGGCGCGCGCTGCTACTCGACGGTCCGCGGCATGCTGGGCTTCACCGGCCGCTGGAACGGCGTCGAGGTCTCCGTCCAGGGCTCCGGCATGGGCATGCCCTCCGCCTCCATCTACGCCCACGAACTGATCAACGAGTACGGGGTGAAGACCCTGATCCGGGTCGGCTCCTGCGGCGCCCTCAGCGAGGACCTCCAGTTGCGGGACGTGGTCGCCGCGATCGGCTCGTCCACCGACTCGAACATGAACCGGATGCGCTTCGACGGGCTGATCGACTACGCCCCGGTGGCCGACTTCGGGCTGCTGCGTACCTCGGTCGAGGTGGCCGAGCGGCGCGGCATCACCATGCACGTCGGGCCGATCCTGGCGGCGGACGCCTTCTACACCGACCGGCCGGACCTGTACGACACCCTCGCCGACTACGGTGTGCTGGCCGTCGAGATGGAGTCCGCGGCGCTCTACACGATCGCCGCTCGGTTCAAGGCGCGGGCGCTGACCATCCTGACGGTCAGCGACCACATCAAGACCGGCGAGAAGACCACCTCCGCCGAGCGCGAGCAGACCTTCAGCCAGATGGTCGAGATCGCCCTGGACACCGCCATCGCCTGACCCCTCCCCTTCGCCGCCCCGCCACCTCTGGTGGCGGGGCGGCTGCGTTTCAGATCACAAAAATAAATACGACCGGTCGTTCTTTTTCTGGTTACGCTGCCCGCATGACCCTCGACGGCCGCCTCGCCCGCGGCGAACGCACCCGCACGGCCGTGCTGGACGCGGCGGTGGGCCTGGCCACCGAGGCCGGCCTGCACGGGCTCTCCCTCGCGCAGCTCGCCGACACCCTCGGCGTGAGCAAATCCGGCCTGTTCGCCCACTGGCGGTCCAAGGAGGCGCTCCAACTCGCCACGGTCGACCGGGCGGTGGAGCAGTGGCAGGAACGGATCATCGGCCCGGCCCTGCGCGCCCCGCGCGGCGTACGGCGAATCTGGGCGCTGCACGAGGCCCGGATCGACTTCTACGCCGCACGGGTGCTCCCCGGCGGCTGCTTCTTCGCCAACACCGAGTTCGAGTACAACGCCCGACCCGGCCCGGTCCGGGACCGGCTCGCCGAGGCATTCGGCCGCTGGACCGCGTTCCTCGAACGCCTCGTCCTCGAGGCGGTCGCCCTCGGTGAACTCCCGGCCGACGTGGACGTCCAGCAGGTGGCGTACGAGATCGACGCGCTCGGGATCAGCGCGGTGATGCGGTCCCGGCTGCTGGACCCGGACGCCGCCTACCGGCACGCCCGCCAGGGCCTGCTGAACCGCTTGCGGGCCCTGTGCCCCGATCCGACCCTGCTACCGGAAGGCCTGTCATGAGCCACGCCATCGTCGACCAGCCCGTCGTCGAGTTCGGCCACGTCGAGCACGTCACGGTGCACTTCGACGACCTCGACGCCATGGGCATCCTGCACAACGCCCGTTACGCGGTGCTGCTGGAACGGGCCCTGACGCCGTACTGGGCCGACCGCGGCGTCTCCTTCCAGGGCGGGCAGCACAGCGCTCCCGACGTGTTCCACGCGGTACGCGAGTTCACCATCACCTACCGGGCCCCGATCACCGGCACCGGGCCGGTGGCCGTGCACTTCTGGCTCGAGTACTTCGGCACCAGCAGCGCCCAGTACGCCTTCGAGTTCCGCTCCCTCGACGGCGACACCCTGTACGCGCAGGGCACCCGGGCGATCGTCCGGCTCGATCCGGCAACCCTGCGCCCCACCCCGTGGACAGCGGCCGCCCGGGCGGTCGCCGCGACCCTGCTGCGTCCGGCCACGGTGCCCGCCTGACCAGGACACGGGCGCGGGACGGTCAGCGGAAAAAGGCGCGGAGCACGGCGGCGTTCTCCGTCTCCAGCACCCCGCCGTACACCTCCGGACGGTGAATCGCGCGACGGTCGCGCAGCACGTCCCAGAGCGACCCGACCGCCCCGGTCTTGGGCTCCCACGCCCCGAAGACCACCGTGGAGATCCGAGCCAGGGCGATCGCGCCCGCGCACATGGTGCACGGCTCCAGCGTCACCACCAGGGTGCAGCCCTCCAGCCGCCAGCGTCCCAGCCGCTCGGCGGCCCGCCGCAGCGCCAGCACCTCGGCGTGCGCGGTCGGGTCCCCGGTCAGCTCGCGCTCGTTGCGGCCGATGGCCAGCTCGGCGCCGTCCGGGCCGTAGACCACCGCCCCGACCGGGATGTCCGCGACGGCGTCGACGTCGTCGGCGGGCGCCCCGTCGGCCGGGTCGGTGACCGCGACCTCCAGCGCCCGGCGCATCCAGACCTCGTGCCGCTGGCGGCGGCCCACCTCGCCCGGGTCGGCCAGCCCCTCGTCCGCGCCCGGGCCGACCCGGCCCACCGCGCCCGGGGTCGGCTGCCCCGGCCGGAGTGTCTCCAGCGCCGGGTCGGTGGCGTCTGCCGGCTCGGCGCCGCCGGGCGGCACCGCTCCGGACGGGTCAGACCTCACGCAGCTCCTCGATCTCGTCCGCGCAGCCGAGCACCTGGCAGATCTCCGCGGTCACGTCGGCCGGCAGCATTCCCTCGTGCGCGCAGAGGGCGAGCAGCTTCTGAGCGGGGATGCCCAGGTCGGCGAGGATGTCCGCGTCACCCACCGGGTCGGCCTCCGGGTCCACCGCGGGCTGGTCGGTCTCCTCGTCCCCGCCGGTGACGGCCGCGCGCGGCTCGTCGCCGGTGACCGAGGTCTTCAGGTCGCCGACCAGCAGGGCACCCAGCCGGGACTCCTCGGCGTACGCCGAGTCGGAGCCGAAGACCCGCAGGTCCTCCCCCTCGTCTAGGCGCAGGATCACCAGGTAGGCGTCGTCCGCCTCGACGAAGAGCAGGGACAGGTCCGCGTCCGGCTCGACGTCGCGCAGCCGGTCGGCGACCTCCTCGATGTCGGTGGCGCCCCGCAGGCTCACCTCGTCGGCGGTCCAGCCGCCCTCGACGCGTACGGCGGCAGCGGCGAAGTACGACACGGTCCCCCCAAATTGGCCCTCGGCAGCACGCCGACTCGTCTCGCGTGCACGTTAACCGGTCGGGTCGGCAGGCGACCGGTCAACGCCCCGAAGGGCCGGTCAATCCTGGAGAAAGTCGGATCAGCCGGCGATCCGCTTGCGGGTGGCGATGAGCTGGCGCAACCGCTCGGTGCGGGCCCGCTGCGGCCGTTCGCGCTGGCGTACCGTGCGGGCACCGGCCAACTCGGCGAGGAGTTGCAGGCGGCGGCGGCTCCGCTCAGGGTCGAGCCGCGGGGTGGTCCAGGCCATACCGCCGAGGGTTCACCGTCACAGCGCGTACGTCAAGATGGTGTTCGCTGCGCAGCCGGACCATCACCGAAGGTCACCAGAGCGGCCAGTCCCCGCTCTGCGCCCAGCGGACCGCGACGACCGCCGCGGCGATGCTCCACCCGCCGGCGGTGACGATCGCGACCCCCGTCGCGACCCCGCGGTCGCCGAACCGCACCAGCACCGCGGCGGCCAGCCAGGCCAGCCCACCGGCGATCACGGTCCACCAGGCATAACCGGGTACGTCCCGGCCGAGCAGGCCGAACAGGAGCAGCCAGACCGTCGCCGTGGCGCCGCCGGCCGCCACCCCGCCGCCGGTGACCGGGTGCGGCTCCCGCCAGGTGGGCCGGGCCGGCGGCCCGGAGGGGAAGAGCCCGGAGGGGGTGTGCGGCAGCGGGCGGCCGGCATCCGGACGCGGCTCGCCGGGTACGGCGTTCCACCCGTTCATCGCCCCTGCTCCCTTCACGGACCGTAGTCGCCGTCCTCGGCGTAGTCACCCAGCGCGACCGGACGGCGAGGCGGCGGTCGCGGCGTTCGTCCCTACGGTAGTGGTCTGCCAGGATGGCCGGATGCGCTCGCGATCGATCGGACGCCGCCCGCGTTCGGCGTACCCGGTCCTGCTGCTGCTCGCGCCGGCGCTCGCCGCCGGCTGCGCGGCCGGCAGCCGTCCCACCGCGACGCCGACCAACGTGTGGGACGGGCCGAGCGCCGTCCCGACCGCCGGGCAGTCCGCGCCGCCCACCCCGACGCCCGGCGTGCCGTCGCCGTCCCCCTCGCCGACCCGCACCGAGCTGCGGCACGTCTTCCCGGTCCGCGCCGACAACGTCGCCTACCACCCGACGCACTCCGCCTACCCGGGGACGGACATCTTCGCCGACTGCGGGGAACCCGTCGTCGCCGTCACCGACGGGCGGATCCTCGAGGTGAGCCGGGTGGACCGGTTCGACGAGCGGGGTCCGCTGGGGCCGTACAACGGGGGCCTCTCGGTCTCGCTGCTCGGCGACGACGGGGTGCGCTACTACGGCTCGCACCTGAGCGCGGTCTCCGCCGGCGTCACCGCCGGGGCGCGTGTCCGCGCCGGTCAGCAGCTGGGCCGGGTGGGCCGCACCGGCAACGCGAACAACGTCTGCCACCTGCACTTCGGCATCTCGCCCGCGTGCCGGGGCCACGACGACTGGTGGATCCGCCGGGGGGTGATCTGGCCGGCCCGCTACCTGGACTCGTGGCGCAAGCGGGGCAACCGCGCGCCGGCCGCCGAGGTGGTGGCGTGGCAGCGGAAGCACGGCTGCCCGAAGGCGCCGACGACGACCAGCGGCGCCGGCTGATCCGGTCCACTCGCGACATCCGCCGTCGGACTTCCGCGTGGTCTCGGGCGGGCGCGTAGGTTGCAGGGCATGAGTGCCCGGGATCCCATCGCCGACCTGCGCCGGATCGCGTTCCTGCTGGAGCGGGCCAACGAGGCCACCTACCGGGTCCGGGCGTTCCGCTCGGCGGCCAAGGCCCTGGCCGCGCTGCCCGCTCAGGAGGTGGCCGAGCGCGCCCGCGCCGGCACGCTCACCGAGCTGTCCGGGGTCGGGGACGTCACCGCCCGCTGCGTGGCCGAGTCGCTGGCCGGCGAGGAACCGGTCTACCTGCGCCGGCTGGTCGCCACCGAGGGCACCGACCTGGACGCCGCGGCCGGCGCGCTGCGGGAGGCGCTGCGCGGCGACTGCCACACCCACTCGGACTGGTCCGACGGCGGGTCACCGATCGAGGAGATGGCGCTCGCGGCGGTGGAGCTGGGTCACGAGTACCTGGTGCTGACCGACCACTCGCCCCGGCTGAAGGTGGCCCGCGGCCTCACCGCGGACCGGCTGCGCCGGCAGCTCGACCAGGTGGCCGCGGTCAACGACGCGCTGCCGAAGGGGTTCCGCATCCTCACCGGCATCGAGGTGGACATCCTCGCCGACGGCTCGCTGGACCAGGAGGAGGAGCTGCTGGCCCGCCTCGACGTGGTGGTCGGCTCGGTGCACAGCGGGCTGAACGACGAGCGGGCGAAGATGACCCGCCGGATGCTGGCCGCGATCGCCAACCCGCACCTGGACATCCTCGGCCACTGCACCGGGCGGATGGTGTCGTCCCGGCCCGCCGGGGTGCAGGGCCCGGGCGACCGGGCGCACCGACCGCGTACCCGCTCCGAGAGCGACTTCGACGCGGACGCGGTCTTCGCCGCCTGCGCCGAGCGCGGCGTCGCGGTCGAGATCAACTCCCGCCCGGAGCGGCAGGACCCACCGAAGCGCCTGATCCGCCGCGCCCTGGAGGCGGGCTGCCGGTTCGCGATCAACACCGACGCGCACGCGCCCGGCCAGCTCGACTGGCAGCGGTTCGGCTGCGAGCGCGCGGCCCTGTGCGGGGTCCCGGCGGACCGCGTGGTCAACACCTGGAAGGCCGACCGCCTGGTGAAGTGGACCCACAGCCGCCGCTGACCCGGCGGGTGACCTCCCGTCGGCGGGAGGGTCAGCGGCGGGCGGCCGGCTCGGCGGCGGGCACGGCCGGCGTACCGGCGCTGACGGGCGTGGGCTTCCGGCGGCCCAGCAGTCCCTGGGCCACCGCCACGCCGACGAGCACGATCAGCGCGCCGACCGGCTGGTGCCAGTTCAGCCGCTCGTCGAGCACCACCGCGCCGACCAGCACCGCGAAGACCGGGATCAGGTAGGTCACCGTGGAGGCGGTGCTCGCCCCGGCCGCCCGGATGTTGCGCAGGTTGATCACGAAGGCCAGCCCGGTGCCGAGCGCGCCGAGCGCCAGCACGCTCGCCACCACCTCGACGGGGAGCCCGGTCGGCACCGGCGGCGCCCCGGCCACCAGCGGCGCGACGACGGCGAGCTGGAGCGCGGCGACCAGCAGCTGAGCGGCGGAGAGCGAGAGGCCCGAGTACGAGCTGCCGGCGATGAACTTCTTCTGGTACGGGATGGCGACGCCGTAGCAGGCGGCCGCACCGAGGCACATGAGCTGGCCGGTGAAGTGCGCCCCGCCCACGCCCTCCCAGACGCCGAGCACCACCAGCACGCCGAGGAAGCCCAGCCCGAGCCCGACCGCGCGCCGGGCGGTCAGCCGCTCGGTGCGGAAGACCAGCACCGCGAGCGGCAGCACGATCAGCGGCGTGGTGGCGTTCCAGATGCCGGCGAGCATCGACTCGACCCGCTGCTCGCCGAAGCCGAACAGGGTGAACGGGACGGCCACGCCGAAGGCGGCGACCACGAACAGGTGCGCCCAGACCCGGGGCTCGCGGGGCAGCCGGTCGCGCAGCAGGGCGAGCACCACCAGCAGGGTCACCGCCCCGGTGGCGACCCGGTAGAGGGTGAGGTGCAGCGGGTGCAGCTCCTCGATGCCGACCTTGATGAACAGGAAGCTCGAGCCCCAGATCGCGGCGAGCGCGAGGAAGCCGGGCAGCCAGCTGCGCACGGCAGCGCGGTCAGGAGTGGTAGCGGCGGTCACCCCTGACACTCTGCCCGAGGGGTACGACGAAGTCCCGCGCTTTTCGGACGCCGTGTCCACCGCCACAGCGACCGGCCCGAGCTACCGCCCTGAAGACCCTGTTGCCGAATTCGTTCAGGCGGCGAGGGTGTAGTCGAGGCGGGTGAGGTGGCTGGTCCGGGTTCGGTCGAGGGGCTGGCGGTTCCACCAGGCATCGAGCCTGATCAGGTTGAGGGCGATGGCGGTGAACGCGTGTTGGAGGCGGGTCTTGGGCAGGCCGCGGTAGCGGGCGTGGCGGATGCCGGTGATCGCGATGGCTTGGCTGATGGTGCCTTCGACACCGGCGCGTAGGGCGTAGGTGTGCTGCCAGTCCTTGCTGTCCTGCTGGGCGCGGTTGCGGGCGAGGGCTTCGTGGAGTTCTTGGGGTCGTAGCGTGAGCTGGCGCCGGCCGCGCTGGGAGGTGGTGCACTGTGTCCTGGCGGGGCAGGGGTCGCAGGCGTCGGAACCGAACTTGACCACGATCACCTCGGTGTCGCGTTGGCTGGCCGGGGTCCAGTTGAGGCTGGTGTTGCCCTGTGGGCAGGTGACCTGCCGCAGGGCCCAGTCGATGGTGAAGGCGTTCTTGGCGAACCCGAGACCTGCGCGGGCCTGCGGGGAGGTGTCGCGCGAGGCGGGCGTGATCATCTGAACTCTGTAGGTGTCGAGTGCGGTGGTGATCGTCTCAGCGGACGGGTAGCCGGCGTCGAGGTAGTGCTCGTCGGGTAGCAGACCGTGCTCGGCCAGGTCGGCGTGGATGCCGGTGGTGGCCTTCACGTCGGGCACGGTCGCTTCGGTGGTCGCCACGTTGATGATCAGATTCGGTGCGGCTGGGGTGGCGGTGGTGTTGTCGGTGGGCGGGTCGTCGCCGGCGTGGCAGGTTTCGGTGAGGTGGACCTTGTAGCCGTTCCAGAACAGGTCGTCGCCTTTGGCCGCCCACCGGGTGTCCAGGTCGTACGGGCTGGTGATCCTCGTTCTGGCCGGCGGCAGACCCTCGTCGTCGGCCTGCCGCTGCTTGATCACCTCCCGTCCTCGGGCGTCGACGCCGATGTGGTAGTTCTGCACCAGCACCTGGCGCAGCGTCTCGATCGCGGGCAGCTGCGCCAGCCACGCCGGCGCGGTCGGCGACCAGACCGCGCGCAGCAGCCTGGCCGCGTCGGTGCCGTAGACCTGCGCCAGCCGATCCCGTTTGGCCTGCGAGGACGGCAGCCGCCAGGAGTCCACGCGGGCGCCGTAGCGCTGCGCCCACTCGCCGATATCGATCACCGTGGCCAGCCAAGCCGGGGCCGCCACCGCCAAGACCTCCAGCGCGGCACGGACCGATTCCCCAGCCAGCTCCAGGCGGTTGAGGTCACGCACCGCCGAGATCACATGGGTGGAGTCGGTGCGCGCCTTGCCACCGGCACCGACCAGACCCTTCTCCGTCAACGCCGCAAGCAGCAGGTCGAACGCGACGCGTTCCAGGCCATGCTCGACCAGGCGGGCCCGGAATTTGCTCAACACCGTGTAGTCGAACCCGGTATCGGTCAACTCCAGCCCCAGGCAGTACTTCCAGTCGATGGCCCGGACCACCATCTGCGCGGCCTGCCGGTCGGTCAGCCCTTCGGCGTACTGCAACGCCGTGACCAGCGCGAGGACGCCCGGCGAGGTCGCCGGTGCGCCCCGCACGCCGAACGCGGCCGCGAACCGCTCGTCGCAGAACACCTCACCCAGCTGGTCACGCACGCTCATCGGCAGGCTGCCCTTGGGAAACGCCGCCCTGGCCACCAGCATCGTCTGCTCCGGGACCTGCCCAAGCGGGCGCGGTTGCATCGACATCAGTCATCCGTCCTGCGGCCGTGAGGCAAGGGTAGGCCGACCGCAACATAGATCATTTAGGACAGACCAGCAGCCAGCACGAACCCGCAACGGCGTGTCATGAATTCGGCAACAGGGTCCCTGAACACGACAAACACAGTCGACACGAGGGCACCAGGGTCACGTAGGGTCGCACCGTGGGACGAATCGATGACCTCGCCAACCGGTACGTGACCGACTGGGCCCCGCTCAGCCCGACCGGCGCCACCTACGTCGGCATCGCCGGCTACGACGACCAGCTCGACGACCTGTCGCCCGACGGGTACGCGGCCCGCGCCGAGCTGACCCGGCGCACCCTGGCCGACCTCGACGTGACCGAACCGGACTCGGAGGCGGAGCGGACCGCCAAGGAGGCGATGCAGGAGCGCCTCGGTCTGGAGCTCGCCCGGCACGAGGCGGGCGAGACCACCAGCGAGGTCAACGTGATCGCCAGCGGGCTGCACGAGATCCGCATGGTGTTCGACCTGATGCCGACCGAGGGCGACGACGCCAAGGCGAACGTCGCCGCCCGGCTCAACCGGTTCGCCGGCGCGCTGGAGGGCTACAAGACGACCCTGCGCGAGGCGGCCGCCGCCGGGCGGGTCAGCTCCCGGGTGCAGCTGGTCGAGGTCGCCAAGCAGTGCGACGTCTGGACCGACCCGGCCGGCGACAACTTTTTCCACGGCCTGGTCGAGCGGCTGGGCGCGGACGGCACGCTCGGCGCCGAGCTGCGCAAGGGCGCCGCGGCAGCCACCGCGGCGACCGCTCAGTTCGGCGAGTTCCTCCGGGCCGAGCTGGCCCCGCAGGGGCGGGAGAAGCAGGCCGCCGGCCGCGAGCGGTACGAGCTGGCCTCGCAGTACTTCCTCGGCGCGAAGGTCGACCTGGACGAGACGTACGCCTGGGGCTTCGCGGAGCTGGCCCGGCTGGAGGGCGAGATGCGAACCGTGGCTGGTCGCATCGCGGGTCCCGGTGCCACTGTCGATGATGCCGTGCGGGCGCTGGACGCCGACCCGGCCCGGACCATCCAGGGCAAGGAGGCGTTCCGGGATTGGATGCAGGCGCTCGCCGACAAGGCGATCAGCGAGCTGCACGGCACCCACTTCGACATCCCCGAGCAGGTCCGCCGGATCGAGTGCTGCCTCGCGCCGACCAGCGACGGCGCGATCTACTACACCGGCCCGAGCGAGGACTTCTCCCGTCCGGGGCGGATGTGGTGGGCGGTGCCGCAGGGCATCACCGACTTCTCCACCTGGCGGGAGGTGACCACCGTCTACCACGAGGGCGTGCCGGGTCACCACCTCCAGGTCGCGCAGACCGCCGTCCGGGCGGAGCTGCTCAACCGCTGGCAGCGGCTGCTCTGCTGGGTCTCCGGGCACGGCGAGGGCTGGGCGCTCTACTCGGAGCGGCTGATGGACGACCTGGGCTACCTGGAGGACCCGGGTGACAAGCTCGGCATGCTGGACGGGCAGGCGTTCCGGGCCGCCCGGGTGATCGTGGACATCGGCATGCACCTGGAGCTGGAGATCCCGAGGGACAACCCGTTCGGCTTCCACCCCGGTGAGCGCTGGACGCCGGAGCTGGGCTGGGAGTTCATGCGGGCGCACTGCCGGGTGCCGGACGAGAACCTGCGCTTCGAGCTGAACCGCTACCTGGGCTGGCCCGGGCAGGCCCCCTCCTACAAGGTGGGTGAGCGGATCTGGCTGCAGGCCCGCGAGGAGGCGAAGGCCCGCAAGGGCGCCGACTTCGACCTCAAGGAGTTCCACCGGCAGGCGCTCGACCTCGGCTCGCTCGGGCTCGACCCGCTGCGTCGGGCGCTGGCCCGGCTCTGATCGGCGGACCGGGGGCGAGTGCCCGCCCCCGGTCACCGGTGGTGGGACGAAGGTCAGGAGAGGCTGAGCGCCAGCGAGGGCCGGGCGGTCAGCGTGTCGCAGTCGACGAAGGCCAGGTCGATCACCGGGTCGGTGAAGGTGACCGGGATCGGCGAGGTGACCGGGATGCCGTCCGGGAACGGCAGGTCCGGGGTCAGCGTGATCTTGATACCGAGGAGCCGACCGACGAAGCGGGTGGCGTAGAACGCGACGTCGCCCCGCACGGTGAGCTGGTCCGTCACGTACTGCTGGTTGCGGCCCGCCGGCCCGTCCGCCACCAGCTTGAAGTCGTCGGTCACCGCCTCGGCCATGCCGAACTTCAACGCCTTCAGCGTCCCGCCCGAGGTGGGCAGGTCGACGATCCCCTCGAACCGCAGCCCCTTCATGGTGACCTTCGAACCGGTCAGTTTCGACGGCTGTCGGGCCACCTTCGGCTGCCCCGGCTCGGGAGCGATCTTCGGCAGCAGCTTGCCGGGCTGGGGTGTGCCGGGCTGGGCGGGCTTCCCGGCGGGGCAGGTGCCTCGCGGCGCGGTGGCGGTCGGCGTCGGCGCGGCGGTCGGCCCGGCCGTCCCGACGCTCGGGGTGGGG
>NZ_QGKS01000115.1 GCF_003172935.1 Micromonospora sicca
GGTGGGCGTCGGCGGGGAGGCGGTGCAGCGCCGCCCGGTCGTCGTAGAGGGTCCAGCGGAGGAAGTCGGTGGTGGTGGCGAGAACCTGGGTGAAGCCGGGGTGGCCGGGGGAGAGGTATTCGCCGTGCCCCTGGCCGGGCAGGCTCAGGAAGGCCGCCGGCCCGGTCGCCCGGGCGTACGCGGCGCGGCCGACGGACTCCGGGACGATCGGGTCCGCGCCGCCGTGCACGAAGAGCAGCGGCGCGGGCGGCCCGGCGAAGCTGCCGGCCAGACCTCCCCCGGCGAGCACGATGCCGGAGCGCAGCCGCGCCGAGTGGCCGGAGGTGAACATGCCGGCAGTGGTGAAGCCGCCCGCCGAGTGACCGGCCGCGGCGATCCGGTCGACGGCCAGGTGCCCGGCGAGCGGGTCGTCGTGGGCGTCGAGGCGTACCAGGTGGCGGATCAGGCGCCAGCCGTCGGCGGGCTGGTTGCGGACGTCCGCCCGGGTGAAGCCCGGGGCGCGCAGGTTGGTGCGGGGATAGGTCGGGGCGGCTACCACGAAGCCCGCGGCGGCCCACCGGGTGGTCAGCGGGGCGTGCAGCTCGGGGAGGCTGCGCAGCCCGTGGCTGTAGACCACGACCGGGAACCGTCCCGCCGCGACGGGCGCGGCGGCCATCGGCGCCGGCCCGGTCGTCGACGGGCCAGCCGGGCCAGCCGGCGCGGCGGCGGGGTACCAGATGGTGACCGGGAGTGGTCGCGGGCCGTCCGGGTCGACGGTGAGCTGCCGGACCCCGACCGGCCAGCTCCGCTGCGGGGCGTGCCCGGAGGAGGCGGCGCCGATCGCGCCGGGCGCCGGACCGCCGGTCGCGGCGGTGGCCGGCCCGCAGCCCGCCAGCAGCGCCGTCACCAGCACGGCGGCCAGCCGCTGCCCCTCCACCGTTTCACGGTAGGCGACCGGGTGGGCCCAGCGGCCCCGCCGTCCGGACCGGCTGCCGGCGCCACCCGGTCGGTGCCGCTCCGCCGGCCGGGCCCGACTCGCCCCCCACCGGCCCGGCGGTACGACCCGCGTCGGCGGGCTTCGCTAGGGTCACCGGCATGTCTGAGAACTACAGCGACCCGAGCGGCAACACCGAGCAGTTCCGCGCCTTCGTCCACACGCCCGAGGGCACCGCCCCGGAGACCGCGCCGTCCCGCCTCCCGCTGATCGTCGGCGCGGCGGTCGTGGTGCTGCTGGTGGCCGTGGTCGCCTGGCTCGCGCTGGGCTGAGCCACGCCCCGGGTCAGTGGTGGGTCGCCGCCACCACGGCTCGGGCCTCCCGGGCGATCTCCCGCTCCTCGTCGGTGCTGATGACGCAGACCGTCACCTCGGCCCCGTCCGGCGAGATCACCCGGTCGCCGCTGGCGTCGTTGCGGGCGGGGTCCACGGTGATGCCGAGCCGGTCCAGCCCGGCCAGCGCGGCGGCCCGGACCGGCGCGGCGTGCTCGCCGACCCCGGCGGTGAAGGTCACCGCGTCGACCCGCCCGAGCAGGGCGTAGTACGCACCGACGTACCCGGTGATCCGACGGCGGTAGACGTCGAAGGCGAGCGCCGCGGCGGCGTCCCCGGCGTCCCGCCGGGCCAGCACCTCGCGCATGTCGTTGGCCCCGGTCAGCCCGAGCAGGCCGCTGCGGTGGTTGAGCAGGTCGTCGATGTCGTCGACGGTCATCCCGCCCTCCCGGCGCAGGTGGAAGATGACCGTCGGGTCGACGTCGCCGCTGCGGGTGCCCATCACCAGGCCCTCCAGCGGGGACATCCCCATCGAGGTGGCCACGCTCCGGCCACCCTGGATCGCGCAGGCGCTGGCCCCGTTGCCCAGGTGCAGGGTGATGACGTTGACCTCCTCGTATGGCCGGCCGAGCAGCTCCGCGGTGCGCCGGGAGACGTACGCGTGCGAGGTCCCGTGGAAGCCGTACCGCCGGACGCCGTACCGCTCGGCGATGTCCCGGTCGATGGCGTAGGTGGCGGCGGCCTCGGGCAGGGTGTGGTGGAACGCGGTGTCGAAGACGGCGACCTGCGGGACGTCCGGCAGCGACTCACGGGCCACCCGGATGCCGGCCAGGTTCGCCGGGTTGTGCAGCGGCGCGAGCGGCACCAGATCCTCGACCGCGGCCAGCACGGCGTCGTCGATCAGCATCGGTTCGGTGAACGTCCGGCCGCCGTGCACCACCCGGTGCCCCACCGCCTCCAGCCCGGTCAGGTCCAGCCGGGCGAGGATCTCCCGGACCGCGGTCTCGTGGTCGGCCGCGTCGCCACCCGGCTCGCCGACCCGCTCCACCCTGCCCTTGTCGCGGACGTCCTCGTCGTCGTAGAGGCGGTACTTGACCGACGAGGATCCGCAGTTGAGGACCAGTACCCGGCTCATGACGACTCCTCGGCGGCGGCCTGGATGGCGGTGATGGCGACGGTGTTGACGATGTCCGGGACGGTCGCGCCCCGGGACAGGTCGTTGACCGGCCGGCGCAGGCCCTGCATCACCGGGCCGACCGCCAGGGCGCCGGCCGAGCGCTGCACCGCCTTGTACGTGTTGTTGCCGGTGTTCAGGTCCGGGAAGATGAAGACGGTGGCCCGTCCGGCCACCGGGCTGTCCGGCAGCTTGGTGGCCGCGACCTGCGGATCGATCGCCGCGTCGTACTGGATCGGGCCCTCCACCAGCAGCTCCGGCCGGCGCTCGCGGACCAGCTTGGTGGCCGCCGCGACCTTCTCCACGTCGGCGCCGGCGCCCGAGCTGCCGGTCGAGTACGACAGCATCGCCACCCGCGGCTCGATGCCGAACCGTGCCGCGGTGTCGGCCGACGAGCTGGCGATGTCGGCGAGCTGGGCGGCGTCCGGATCGCGGTTGACCGCGCAGTCCCCGTAGACCAGCACCCGGTCGGCGAGCAGCATGAAGAAGACGCTGGAGGCGACCGAGACGCCCGGCACGGTACGGATGATCTCGAAGGCCGGGCGGATGGTGGCGGCGGTGGTGTGGGTGGCCCCGGAGACCATGCCGTCGGCGTGGCCGGTGTGCACCATCATGGTGCCGAAGTAGTTGGGCTGCGCCACGACGTCGTGGGCCAGCTCGACGGTGAGGCCCCGGTGCGCGCGCAGCTTCGCGTACTCGGCGGCGAACTCGTCCCGCCAGCCGCTGGTGACCGGGTCGACCACCTGGGCGTCCCCGATGTCGATGCCCAGCTCCCGGGTGCGCCGGGCGATGTCATCGGGGCGGCCGAGCAGGGTCAGGTCGGCGACGCCCCGGCGCAGCAGGATCTCCGCCGCGCGCAGGATCCGCTCCTCGGCGCCCTCCGGCAGCACCAGCCGGCGACGGTTCGCCCGGGCCCGGTCGATCAGGGCGTTGGAGAACATCAGCGGGGTGACCCGCTCGGCGCGGCTGACCCGCAGCCGGCGGGCCAGGTCGACGGTGTCCACGCAGCGTTCGAAGGCGCCGAGCGCGGCCTCGACCTTGCGCGGGTTGTCGACGCTCGGGCGGCCCTCGATCCGGCTGGACGCGGCCACCGTGTCGTAGCTGTCGCTGGTCACCGAGAGCACCGCGAGACCGGTGTTCAGCCCCTCGACCAGCCGCATCGCCCGCGGGTCGGGCTGCTCGCCGAGGGTGAGCACCAGCCCGGCCACCGAGACCAGACCGGCGACGTGCGCGGCGCTCGCCGCCACCAGCAGGTCGGCCCGGTCGCCCGGGGTGATCACCAGCGCGCCCTCGGTCAGGTGGTCGAGCAGGGTCGGCACGTGGGCGGCGCCCACCACGTAGTCGAGCACGTCCCGGTCGAGCGCGGCGTCGTCGCCGGCCAGCAGGGTGGCGCCGAGGGCCGCCGCCACCTCGGCCACCGTCGGCGCCGACACGGTCGGCACCTCCGGGATCGCGTACGTGGGGACAGGCAGCTCGGGGAGGGTCATCGGGCCGGGCACCCGGTTGGCGATCACGGCCAGCACGGTCGCGCCCAGGTCCTCCAGGTCGTGGTACGCCCCGCGGGCCGCCGCCGCGATCGCCTCCGGCTGCTGACCGAAGCCGTCCACCACGGGCACCACCACGCTGCCGAACTCGGTGGCCAGCCGGGCGTTGAAGGCCAGCTCGCGCGGGCCGGCGCCGTCCCCGTCGGCGAAGTCGCTGCCCACCACGACCATCGCCGGGCAGCGCCGCTCGACGTCCCGGTAGCGGGCCACGATCCGGGAGATCAGCTCCTCCCGCCGGCCGTCCGCGACCAGGGCCGTCGCCTCCGCGTACGTGCTGCCGGACAGCTCGGCCACCGGGAGGTCGACCCGGTAGCGGTCGGTGAGCAGGGCGAGGATCGGGTCGGTGCCGGCGCCGGCGACCAGCGGCCGGAACGTGCCGATCCGTTCCACCTGCCGGGAGAGGAGCTCGGCGAGGCCGAGGGCGATGGTCGACTTCCCACCGCCGGACCCCACGCTGGTCACGTAGACGCTGCGGGCCACGAGGACCACGCTACAAGATCGCCGTACCCCGCGCCCGGGTCCTGGTGCCTGGGCCCACCGACCCGGTCGATCAGGATCGGGCCGGTGCCGCCGGCGTACCGGTGTGGCCGGACCCTTCGGCTGCCGGCGGTCCGGCCGGGAGGTCGGCCGAGCGGAAGAGTGCGTCGCTCTTCGCCGCCCACGCGGCGCCGAAGGCGAGGACGGCGACGGTCTCGCACCAGAGCACCGGCTTGACCGTGTGACGTACGTCCGCGGGCAGCGCCGTGCTCGCCAGCGCGAGCGTGATCGCGGCCAGGATGAGCAGGCCGCAGGCGCGGTAGACCCGGTTCGCCGACGGCGACGGGGGCAGGCCGGCCCGGTCCGGCCTGGTGAAGAGGAACAGGCAGAAGGCGGCGAGGAGCAGGAACAGCGCCGCGGCGGCGGCCTGGTGCACCACGCCGACCGTCCGGTCGGTGCCGCTCGTGGTGCCGGCCGGCGCGCCGACCGTGGTGGGGAAGAGGGCCACCGCGATCGCCAGCACCCCGGCGACCGTGCTCAGCGCGTCGTCCGGCCAGCGGTGCCGGTAGCTGATGAGGAACACCCCGACGGCGCAGAGCGCGCCGACGAAGACGTCCCGCATCTCGGTGTGGTAGTAGCCGCTGAGCGAGTCGAGCAGCGTCAGCTGTCGGGTGGCGACGAGGTGACCGACCACCAGCACGACCGGCAGCGCGATGCCGACGGAACCGATGCCGAGGCGCAGGCGGCGGACGGTCACCGCGTCCTGCGGCGGCTTGCGGGTCTCGAGGTCCACTTCCGCCTCCCTGTCGTCCGGCGGGGTACGCCCCGGTGGGCCGTGGTGGGACGCGGGGCGCTGCTCTTTAGTGGACGCGACGGGGCAGCCCCGCGTCAAACGCTCAGTCCTCGTCCTCGTCGTCGAGGCGGGCGAGCCAGGTCGCGAAGCGCTCGATCGGGGTTTCGAACTCCGGGTTCAGGTCGACGAAGTCGCGCAGGCGCTCGCCCAGCCACTCCAGGCTGACCTGCTCGTCGCCCCGGCGCTCGACCAGCTCCTCGATGCCGCGGTCGGTGAAGTACATCGGTGTGTCCTCTCGAAAACGGGGTCGCCACATGCGGCGGGGCAGCGGCCGTCGTACGGTCGCTGCCCCGCCGCTGGCGGTGCGGTCAGGTCACGGGCGGGGGAGGGCCGCCTCGATCAGCGCCTTCTGCTCGACCTCGTGCATCTTCGCCGAGCCGCCCGCCGGGGCGGCGGCGGCGGGGCGGGAGATGCGGCGCAGCCGGACGTCGGTCAGGTGCTCCAGCAGGTTGAGCGCGACGAACGACCAGGCGCCCTGGTTGGCCGGCTCCTCCTGCACCCAGGCGAAGTCCTCGGCGTTCGGGTACTGCGCCAGGGCGGCCCGGATCTCCTCGACCGGCAACGGGTAGAGCTGCTCCATCCGGATGATCGCGGTGTCGGTGACGCCCCGCTCGGCCCGGGCCTGGAACAGGTCGTAGTAGACCTTGCCCGAGCAGAGCAGCACTCGCTTCACCTGCTCCGGCGCCGGGGCGGCGGTGTCCCGCAGCACCGGCTGGAAGGTGCCGGTGGTGAAGTCCTCCACCGGGGAGACGCAGAGCTTGTGCCGCAGCAGCGACTTCGGCGTGAACACCACCAGCGGCTTGCGCTTCGGCGACAGGGCCTGGCGGCGCAGCAGGTGGAAGTAGTTCGCCGGGGTGGTCGGGATGGCCACCCGCATGTTGTCCTCGGCGCAGAGCTGGAGGAACCGCTCCGGGCGGCCGGAGGTGTGGTCCGGGCCCTGGCCCTCGAGGCCGTGCGGCAGCAGCAGGGTGACGGCGGAGCGCTGGCCCCACTTCACCTCGCCCGAGGAGACGAACTCGTCGATCACCGACTGGGCGCCGTTGACGAAGTCACCGAACTGGGCCTCCCAGCAGACCAGCGCGTTGACGTTCTCGACCGAGTAGCCGTACTCGAAGCCCATCGCGGCGTACTCGGACAGCAGCGAGTCGTGTACGAAGAACCGGGACCGCTCGCCGTCCCCGGTGAGCGACTTCAGCGGCAGGTAGTCGTCGCCGGTCTTCGCGTCGACCACCGAGGCGTGCCGCTGGACGAAGGTGCCGCGGCGGGAGTCCTGCCCGGCGAGCCGGACGGTGACCCCGTCGTGCAGCAGCGCGCCGAAGGCGATGATCTCGCCGTAGCCCCAGTCGATGTTGCCCTCGACGGACATCTTCGCCCGCTTGTCGAGCAGCTGCTGGATCCGCTTGTGCGGGGTGAAGCCGTCCGGCAGGTTGACGTGCGCCTCGCCGATCGCCTTGACCACGGCGGCGTCGGTGGCCGTCTCCACGATCGGCTCCGGCTCCTCCTGCCGGGCTGGCCGGCTGAGCTGGCGCGGGGTGGTGGCGGCGTCCCGGGTGGCCTTGAAGACCCGCTCCAGCTGCGACTGGTAGTCGCGCAGCAGCTCCTCCGCGTCCTCCACGGTGATGTCACCTCGCCCGATCAGCTCCTCGGTGTAGAGCTTGCGCACCGAGCGCTTCGAGTCGATGATCTTGTACATCTGGGGGTTGGACATCGACGGGTCGTCGCCCTCGTTGTGCCCGCGCCGCCGGTAGCAGACCATGTCGATCACGACGTCCTTGTTGAACGCCTGCCGGTACTCGAAGGCCAGCCGGGCCACCCGCACCACGGCCTCGGGGTCGTCGCCGTTGACGTGGAAGATCGGCGCCTGGATCATCCGCGCCACGTCGGTGCTGTAGAGGCTGGAGCGGCTGTACTCCGGGGCGGTGGTGAAGCCGACCTGGTTGTTGACCACCACGTGCACGGTGCCGCCGGTGCGGTACCCGCGCAGTTGGGAGAGGTTGAGCGTCTCGGCGACCACGCCCTGGCCGGCGAAGGCGGCGTCGCCGTGCACCGCCAGCGGCAGCACGGTGTAGCCCTCCAGCTTGAGGTCGATCCGGTCCTGCTTGGCCCGGACGATGCCCTCCAGCACCGGGTCCACGGCCTCCAGGTGCGACGGGTTCGCCACCAGCGAGACCTTGACCGAGTGGTCGCCGCCCGGGGTGGTGAACTTGCCGTTCTGGCCGAGGTGGTACTTCACGTCGCCGGAGCCCTGCGTCGAGCGCGGGTCCAGGTGCCCCTCGAACTCCGAGAAGATCTTCTCGTACGGCTTGCCGACGATGTTGGCGAGCACGTTGAGCCGGCCGCGGTGGGCCATGCCGATGACGACCTCGTCGAGCCCGCCCTCGGCGGACGACTCCAGGATCTCGCCGAGCAGCGGGATCAGCGACTCGCCGCCCTCCAGCGAGAACCGCTTCTGCCCGACGTACTTGGTCTGCAGGAAGGTCTCGAACGCCTCGGCGGCGTTGAGCCGGTTGAGCACGTGCTTCTGCTCGTCCGGGTCGGGCTTCTCGTACTTGCGCTCGATCCGCTCCTGGATCCAGCGCCGCTCCTCCGGGTCCTGGATGTGCATGTACTCGATGCCCACCCGGCGGCAGTACGAGTCGCGCAGCACGCCGAGGATCTCGCGCAGCTTCATCCGCTGCTTGCCGGCGAAGCCGTTGACCGGGAAGGTCCGGTCCAGGTCCCACAGGGTCAGCCCGTGCTGGAGGACGTCCAGGTCGGGGTGCTTGCGGATCTTGAACTCGAGCGGGTCGGTGTCGGCCATCAGGTGGCCGCGCACCCGGTACGCGTGGATCAGCTCGTGCACCCGCGCGGTCTTGTTGATCTGGCCCTCGGAGTCGACGGCCACGTCGCGAACCCAGCGCACCGGCTCGTAGGGGATGCGCAGCGAGGTGAAGATCTGGTCGTAGAAGCCACGCTCGCCGAGCAGCAGCTCGTGCATCACTTTGAGGAACTCGCCGGACTGCGCGCCCTGGATGATCCGGTGGTCGTAGGTGCTGGTCAGCGTGATGATCTTGCTGACCGCCAGCTCGGCCAGGGTGGCCTCGCTCATGCCCTGGTAAGGCGCCGGGTACTCCATCGCGCCGACGCCGATGATGGCGCTCTGGCCCTGCATCAGCCGCGGGATCGAGTGCACGGTGCCGATGCCGCCCGGGTTGGTCAGCGAGATCGTGGTGCCGGCGTAGTCCTCCATGGTCAGCTCGTTGCGGCGGGCGCGCCGGACCACGTCCTCGTACGCCTGCCAGAACTGCCGGAAGTCCATCTGCTCGCAGCCCTTGATGGACGGGACCACCAGGTTGCGGGAGCCGTCCGGCTTGGTCAGGTCGATCGCGATGCCCAGGTTGACGTGCTCCGGGCGGACCATCGCCGGCTTGCCGTCGACCTCGGCGAAGGAGTTGTTCATCTCCGGGTGCTCGACCAGCGCCCGGACCAGCGCGTACCCGATCAGGTGGGTGAAGCTGACCTTGCCACCGCGCCCGCGGGCGAGGTGGTTGTTGATCACGATGCGGTTGTCGACCAGCAGCTTGGCCGGGACCGCGCGCACGCTGGTCGCGGTCGGCACGGCCAGCGAGGCGTCCATGTTCTGCACGATCTTGGCGGCCACGCCGCGCAGCGGGGTGGTGCCCGCGGCGGTCGCGGTCGGCGCCTTGGCGGCCGGCCTGGCCGGGGCGGCCTTCGCGGCGGGCGCCGGCTTGGCGGCGGGCTTCTCGACCGGCTTGGCCGGCGCGGGGGCCGGCTTCGCCGGGGCCGGCTGCTGGGTGACGGTGGCGACCGCCTCCTGCTGCTCGGCCGGCTCCGGCTGGGCGGCCGGCTTGGCCTTGCCGTCAGCCGGACGCGGGGTGGCGGCGCCGGGCGCGGGTCGGTAGTCGGCGAAGAAGTCGTGCCAGGCGGAGTCGACGCTCGAGGGATCGGCGAGGTAGCGCTGGTACATCTCCTCGACGATCCATTCGTTCGGGCCGAAACCCGCCAGTGGGTTCTCCTGCGAAGTCTGCTGGGTCGACACGGCCGGTAATCGCCTCTTTCACGCGGGTTCGTAATGTCACGCGGTGTCCGCCGTGCCGGAATAGGGGCTGCACGGGAGACGGGTCCCAGGCTACGCCGTAGGAATGCCGCAGGCATTCTCGCCTCCGGCTGGTGGTCCGTTTCACAGAAGATGCCAGAAGTTCGGCAAACGCTGCGTGTCCGGTCGTCTCCTGCTAGACGCGGAACGGCCCCCGGCCGGTGAGGTTGCGTCACCGCCCCGGGGGCCGTCGTCGTACCGGTCAGGCGATGTCCCGCCGGCGCATGATCATGGTGCCGATGGCGCCGGTCACCACCGCGTACCCGATGAGCACCGCGGCGCCCACCCACTGCGGCGGGTTGCCCGGCAGTTCGGTGCCGCTGATCATCAGCGTCGACGCGGTGGACGGGACGATCACCGCCAGCTTGCTGATCCAGTCCCACTCGAGCCACTGCTGGAGCAGGAAGAAGATCAGGTTCGCCGCGGTCGTGCCGACCAGGTACAGCACCACGGCCGTGATGGTCGCGCCGATCTGGCTGCGGATCAGCACGCCGAAGCCGACCCCGAAGATCCCCCAGAGCACGTACGCGAGCAGGTTGAGCAGGATCGCCCGGGTCACGTCCCACGACCCGAAGTGGGCGTCCCAGCCCTGGACACCGAAGTAGATCAGCGTCGCCGGAATGGTCAGCAGGGTGGTGACCAGCCAGAACAGCGCGCCGAACAGCGCCGCCGTGACCAGCTTCGCCGCGACCACCATGGTCCGCTGCGGGGTGGTGAGGAAGGTCGTCGTCGCGGTCTGGTGGTAGAACTCGTTGGTCACCACGATGATGCCGAGCAGCAGCACGAAGAGCAGCCCGAAGTACTGCCCCGAGGTGAACAGGTTGGCCGCCTGGTAGACCTCGCTGGCGGTGGCCCGGATCTGCTCGGCCTGGTCCGCCGGCACCCCCTCAAGGTCCTGCCCGCCGGTCAGGCTGATGTCGGCGTTCACCGCGTTCACCAGGAACGCCAGCGCCAGGGTGACCAGCGCGCCGATGCCGAAGAGCCACCACGTGTTGGTCGTACGGATCTTGAGCAGCTCGGATCGGACCAGGTTCATCGGATGTCCGCCTTTCCGGCCGTCAGTTCGAGGAAGACCCCTTCGAGGTCGGGGCGTTCGGTGGTCAGCTCGTGCAGCTCCACCTTGGCGGCCAGCGCGATCCGGCCCACGGTGGGCGCGTCCACCCCGGCGACCAGCAGCGTGCCGTGCTCGTCGGTGTCCACGGTCGCCGCCTGTTCGTGCAGCGCGGCGGTCAGCTCGGCCGCCTGCGGGGTGCGGACCCGCACCCGGGTGCCGTGCGCCATCGAGCCGATCACCTGGTCCACCGGACCCTGCCGGATCAGCTTGCCGGCCGCGATGATCACCACGTCGTCGGCGAGCAACTGCATCTCCGACAGCAGGTGGCTGGAGACCAGCACGGTCCGGCCCTGGGCGGCCAGCCCCTTGAGGAAGCCGCGCATCCACCGGATGCCCTCCGGGTCGAGGCCGTTCGCCGGCTCGTCCAGGATCAGCACCTGCGGGTCGCCGAGCATCGCGGCGGCGATGCCGAGCCGCTGCTTCATGCCCAGCGAGTAGCCCTTGAACTTGCGCTTCGCCGCCGGGGCGAGCCCGACCAGGGCGAGCGCCTCGTCGGCCCGCCGGCGGGGCAGCCCCGCCGCCGCGCAGATCACCCGCAGGTGGTTGATGCCGGTGCGGCCCTTGTGCGCGCTGGAGGCCTCCAGCACCGCGCCCACCGAGCGCAGCGGGTCGGCCAGGTCGGCGTACCGCCGGCCGCCGATGGTCGCCGTGCCGGCCGTCGGGGCGACCAGGTTCAGCAGCATGCGCAGCGTGGTCGTCTTGCCGGCGCCGTTCGGGCCGAGGAAGCCGGTCACCCGCCCCGGTTCGACGGTGAAGGACAGGTCATCCACCGCCCGGACGTTCTTGTACTGCTTGCTCAGTCCGGACACCACGATCTGGCCGGTCCCGGCGCTGGGGCTCCACTGCCCGTCGGACATCGTTCTCCTCTCCTGCCACGACGCGCGGGCGCGCCGGTGGGACGCCGTTGCGGCGGGCGCCGGGCACAGCGTGGCAAGGCGGCGCAAGCAGGTCAATCAGGCGCTGTCCGTAGTCCCGTCTCCCTCCTGGGCAGGAGGTGATCATCCCCAGGGAGGAGACGTCAGGCCGGCGGCAGCGCGATCCAGGTCGCCCGGGCGTGGCCGAGCAGGGCGCCGTCCGGGCCGTACAGGCTGGAGTGCACCTCCGCCTTGCGCCCCTCGGCGCCGACCATCGCCCCGGTCACCACACACTCGTCGCCCGGCGCGGGCAGCACGGCGACCACCGCGGCGATCCGGCCGAGGACGTACGGGCGGCCGGGCGCGATGACCGCCCAACCGCCGGGGCAGTCCAGCGCGGCCCAGACCGTCGCCGGGACCACCCGCTCCGGCGCGCGGAACGGCGCCGCGGTCCGCCCGTCCGGCAGCCGGCCGGGGAAGATCCGCAGCCCGTCCGGGTTCGCCGGGCCGCAGACGTAGCAGCCGGGGAACGGGTGGTCCACCAGACCGGGGTACTCCCGGGCGGCGGTCGCCGCGGTCGCCCGGTCCACCGCGGGGACCACGGAGGCGAACGGCTCGACCGGGCGTACCTGCGCGACGACCTCGCCGTCCGGGTCGCGGATCTCCCCGTCGACCGGGTGCAGCGGGGTCTCCAGTGGCGGCGGTCGGCGCAGCGTGACCTCCACCGGGCCGCGGTCGTCGAGCGCCGCCGCGAAGACCCCGGCACTCCAGCCGCCGTTGCCCGAGCCGGGCGGGCCGTTGAAGCGCGACTCGATGATCATGTACGTCCTCCGGGCTGGTCCGGGCTCCGGCCGCGTCACCGGCGCCGCCCGGGCAGCCTCGCACGCCGTTGCCGCCCCCGCCGCACCGGCCGACACCGGCCCGGCGACGGTCGGCGGCGGCCCGCCGCAGGTGAACGCGGGGACCGGAGCGCCGGTTGGCGTTCACCGGATCGACACCCCTCACCCCCGCAGCCGGCAACCCGAGGCCCTTACACAGATACCCATGGCCGTTCTGCACGCCGCTGGCGCACCCCTCACGACCAGCGGATACACCCTGCTGATCGCCGACGACCCGACCCTGGTCGCGGCTGCGCAACGTCTGCGCCACCAGGTGTTCGCCACCGAGCTCGGGGCGACCCTCCACCCCGGTGCCGCCGGGCTGGACACCGACGAGTTCGACGCCCACTGCGACCACCTGGTGGTGCTGCGGCGGGGCACCGGC
Organism: Micromonospora sicca; assembly: GCF_003172935.1. Classification (GTDB taxonomy): domain Bacteria; phylum Actinomycetota; class Actinomycetes; order Mycobacteriales; family Micromonosporaceae; genus Micromonospora; species Micromonospora sicca. Next base: position 12,621 of record NZ_QGKS01000115.1, read on the forward strand.
GAGGTGGTCGGCACCTACCGCCTGCTGCCGCCGGGGCGCACCGACCGCCGGTACGCCGAGGGCGAGTTCGACCTGGCCGCGCTCGACCCGCTCCGCGGCGACCTGGTCGAGGCCGGCCGGTCCTGCGTGCACCCGGACCACCGGTCCGGCGCGGTGATCAACCTGATGTGGGCCGGCATCACCCGGTACCTGCACCTGCGCGGGTCCCGCTGGCTGGGCGGCTGCGCCTCGGTGCCGGTGGCCGACGGCGGGACGGCCGCGGCCGAGGTGTGGGCGCAGGTCCAGGCCGGGCACCTGGCGCCGCCGCCGCTGCGGGTCCGCCCGCTGCGCCCGTGGTCGGCCGAGGCGCCGGTCGCCGTCGATCCGGCGACCCTCTCGCCCGCCGAGCGGCGCGCGCTGGTCCCGCCGCTGCTGCGCGGGTACCTCCGGCTGGGCGCCTGGGTCTGCGGCGAGCCGGCGTACGACCCGGACTTCGGGGTCGCCGACTTCTACGTGCTCTTCTCGCTGGACCGGATGAACCCCCGTCACCTGCGCCACTTCCTCGGCGGGGAGCAGCCGTGACGGCCGACGACCTCTGGCGGCCGGCCTCCGGCTGCGGCCCGGAATGCCTGCCGCTCGCGGTGGAGCAGACCGTGCCGGCCCTGCGGCGGGCGGGCCGGCTGGTGGGCGTACTCGGCATGCTCGTGCTCGGGGTCGGCCTGGCCGGCCTGCTCGCGGTCCTGCCCGCCCGGGAGCGGGACGTCGCGGTGCGCGGCTGGGCCCGGGGGACGCTGCGGGCCCTCGGCATTCGGCTGGTGGTCCGGGGCCGGCTGCCCCGCCGACGGGCCCTGCTGGTCGCCAACCACGTCTCCTGGCTGGACGTCCTCGCCGTGTTGGCCGTCGCGCCGGCCCGGATGCTGGCGAAGCGGGAGGTGCGGGCCTGGCCGCTGGTGGGCCAGCTCGCCGCCGCGGCCGGCACGGTCTTCGTGGACCGGGCGCGCCCCCGCGAGTTGCCGGCCGCGGTGGGCCGGGTCGCGGCCGCGCTGCGCGCCGGTCACCCGGTCGCGGTCTTCGCCGAGGGGACCACCTGGTGCGGCGAGGCGGCCGACTGCCGGCCGGGCCGGGGTTTCCGGCCGGCCATGTTCCAGGCGGCGGTGGACGCGGGGGCGCCAGTGGTGCCGCTGCGGATCGGCTACCGGTACGGCGCGACCGGCACGGCGACGACGGCGGCCGCCTTCCTCGGCGACGAGACCCTCTGGGACTCGGTACGCCGGGTGCTGGCGGCCCGCGACCTGACCCTGTCGGTGGCGGTGACCGCGGCGCTGCACCCGGCCGTGGACGCGGACCGCCGGCTGCTGGCCCGGGCCGCCGAGTCGGCGGTGCACCTGGTCCCCGCCCGGCGGCCGGCCCCGCCCGTGCCGGTGCGGGAGTTGGACCTGGCGGCCTGACGGATCCCCGACTCGGGACAGTCTTGATACGTCGCGATGTATCGCGTTAGGCTCTCCTCGTCGCTCGACGTGCCGGGAATCGGTACGTCACCGAGGGGAGGACGCCATGGCCAGCTGGACGGTCGACAGCCCGCAGCGGATCACTCTGGACGAGCCGGTCACCCGGCTCGAGGTACGCCTGATCACCGGCCGGCTCAACGTGGTCGGCACCGACGGGCCCGCCCGGGTCGACGTCACCCGGGTCAGCCGGCGGCCGGTCGTCGTGGAGCACCGGGACGGACGGCTGCGCGTCGGCCACGAGCGGATCCCGCGCTGGCCGGGGTTCCTCTGGTGGCTCGGTCAGCTCGGCCGCCGCTTCCGGGCCGAGGTGTCCATCGCCGTACCGGCCGACGTGCTGGCCGACCTGCGCCTGATCGACGGCTCGCTGGTCGCCTCCGGCCTGCGCCGGGAGACCCAGGTGGACGTCACCTCCGGGCAGATCACTCTGATGGGGCTGCGCGGGCGGACCGCCGCGAAGATCATCTCCGGCCCGGTGGAGGCGCTCGGAGTCGCCGGCGACCTGACCATGGAGACCGTCTCCGGCGAGGTCATCCTCGCCGACAGCGCGGCCGGTCGGGTGCACGCGCACACCGTCTCCGGGGCGATCACCTGCGACCTGGACAACCCGCGGCGCAGCGAGATCCGGCTCAGCACCATCTCCGGCAGCGTCACCGTCCGGGTCCGCGAGGACAGCGACCTCGCCGTCCACCTGCACACCACCTCCGGCCGGATCACCAGCGGCTTCCCGCAGGTACGCGGCGACGCCGGGCTTGGCGCGACCAAGGACAGCCACGGCGTCCTCGGCGCGGGCGAGGGTAAGCTCTGGGCGTCCGCGACGTCGGGCAGCATCGCGCTGCTGGCCCGGTCGGTCGACGAGACCGACGAGGTCGACGAGGAGGAACTGCCGTGACCGCCGTGTTCAGTCACGGGCGGCTCCGGCTCTACCTGCTCAAGCTCCTCGACGACGGCCCCCGGCACGGCTACGAGCTGATCCGGTTGCTGGAGGACCGCTTCCTCGGTCTGTACGCGCCGAGCGCCGGCACCATCTACCCCCGCCTGCAACGGCTGGAGGTCGAGGGCCTGGTCACCCACACCGCCGCCGGCGGCCGCAAGGTCTACGAGATCACCGAAGCGGGCCGGGCGGAGCTGCGGCAGCGCGCCGGTGAGCTGGCCACCCTGGAATCGGACATCACCGCCTCCGTCGAGGACCTCTCCGCCCTGGCCGGCGAGATCCAGACCGAGGTACGCGGCTCGGTGCGCGACCTCAAGCGCGAACTGCGCGAGGCGACCCGGCAGACCCGGCAGAGGCGGGCGGCCCGGTGGGAGCCCCCGCCGACCCGGCCGGCCACCAACGGCACGCCGCCGCCGGGCGAGTCGCCGCTGCTCGCCGAGTTCGACCAGCGGCTCGCCGAGTTCACCGTCGAGGTCGGCGCGCTGGTCCGCGCCGGCCGGCTCAGCGACAGCAAGCTGCGGACCGCGATCCGGGTGCTGGACGGGGCGCTGGACGGGCTGCGCCGGCTGCTCCGCTGACGGCCGTCCCCGGCCCGGCGGGCCGGGGACCCAGGCTCACAGGTTGTTTCCAGGAAGCGCCCAGCGGGGCCGCAGCGAGAGCGCGGATGATGGGCCACATGGTGGCTACCCAGACCGAGGCCCGACTGCTCGTCGTCGAGGACGACCCGAACATCCTCGAACTGCTCTCCGCGAGCCTGCGCTTCGCGGGCTTCGACGTGGCCACCGCGACCAGCGGCAGCGCGGCGCTGCACGCCGCCAAGGACCATCGGCCCGACCTGGTGGTGCTCGACGTGATGCTGCCCGACCTGGACGGCTTCGAGGTCATCCGGATGCTCCGCGAGGGCGGCACCCGTACCCCGGTGGTCTTCCTCACCGCGCGGGACGCCACCGACGACAAGATCCGCGGGCTGACCCTGGGCGGGGACGACTACGTCACCAAGCCGTTCAGCCTGGAGGAGCTGACCGCCCGGATCCGGGCCGTGCTGCGGCGTACCGCCACCGGGGAGCAGGCGCCGTCCCGGCTCACCTTCGCCGACCTGGAGCTGGACGAGGAGACCCATGAGGTGCACCGGGCCGGCCAGCGGGTGCAGCTGTCGCCGACGGAGTTCAAGCTGCTGCGCTACCTGATGCTGAACGCCAACCGGGTGCTCTCCAAGGCGCAGATCCTCGACCACGTGTGGAACTACGACTTCCGGGGCGACGACAACATCGTCGAGTCCTACATCTCGTACCTGCGGCGCAAGGTCGACAACACCCAGCCCCGCCTGATCCACACCCTGCGCGGGGTGGGGTACGTGCTGCGCAAGCCGGCGGCGTGAGCGTCGTCGAGCAGGCGAAGGGACGGCTGCGGAGCGTACCGCTGCGGATAAAGCTGGTCGCCTCGGTCCTGGCCCTGGTGGCGGCGGCCCTGGTGGTGATCAGCCTGCTGACCGCCTTCTTCCTGCAGAGCTACCTGGTGGGCCGGGTCGACAGCGAGCTGGACTCGTACCTGGACCGGGCCCAGCAGACGATGCCCACCGATGCCACGACGAGCAGCCTGCCGAGCGACTACATGGTGGTCACCGCCAGCCGGAGCACCGGCCGGGGCCAGATCGTCTACGACAAGTCCCTGGTGCCGGAGGACCTGCCCGGTTCGCTCAACCAGTTCTCCTGGTACGAGCAGCACGCCGACCAGCAGGCGTTCACCACCGACGCCGCGGACAAGCATCTGCGCTGGCGGGTCATGGTCAAGCGGCTGAACGACGACCAGTTCATCGCCGTCGGGCAGAACATGGTCGACGTCGACCTGGCCGTCAAGCAGCTCGTCTGGATCGACCTGCTGGTCGGCGGGGCGGTGCTGATCCTGCTCGCCTCGGTGGGCGCGGCGATCGTCCGGACCAGCCTGAAACCGCTCGTCGAGATCGAACGGACCGCGGCGGCCATCGCCGGGGGCGATCTCACCCGGCGGGTGCCCGACCCGGAGGAGGGGCGGCCCTGCCCGACCTCCGAGCTGGGCCGGCTCTCCCGCGCGCTGAACGCCATGCTGGCCCAGATCGAGGCGGCCTTCACCGCCCGCGCCGCCTCCGAGACGGCGGCCCGCAGCGCCGAGGTCAGCGCCCGGGACGCGGCGGCGGCGGCGCAGGCCTCCGAGGCGCGGGCCCGGCGCTCCGAGGAGCGGATGCGGCAGTTCGTCGCGGACGCCTCGCACGAGCTGCGTACCCCGCTGACCACCATCCGGGGCTTCGCCGAGCTGTACCGCCAGGGTGCGGCCCGCGCGCCGGAGCAGACCGCCGGCCTGCTGCGCCGGATCGAGGACGAGGCGGCCCGGATGGGGCTGCTGGTGGAGGACCTGCTGCTGCTCGCCCGGTTGGACCGGGAGCGGCCGATCACCCTGGCCCCGGTGGAGCTGCCGGTGCTGGCGAGCGACGCGGTGCAGGCCGCCCGGGCGGTCGCCCCGGACCGCCGGATCGAGCTGGACATCGAGCCGGGCGCCGGCACGCTGCTGGTGCACGGTGACGACGCCCGGCTGCGCCAGGTGATCGGCAACCTGATGACCAACGCGCTGACCCACACGCCGCCGGACGCCTCGGTGACCCTGCGGTTGCGTACCCAGCCGGGCAACCTGGCCGTGGTGGAGGTCGCGGACACCGGCCCGGGGCTGACCCCGGAACAGGCCGAGCGGGTCTTCGAGCGGTTCTACCGGGCCGACGCGGCGCGGACCCGGCGGGCCACCGGGGTCACCAGCACCGGACTCGGGCTGGCCATCGTCGCGGCGCTGGTCGGCGCCCACCACGGCACCGTCGAGGTGGCCGAGACGCCGGGCGGCGGGGCGACCTTCCGGGTCAAGCTGCCGCTGCTGCCGGACGCCCCGGACGAGGCCGACTGACTTTCAGAAAACATTCAGGCACGTTCCAGGCTGGTCGCAGTGCCAGGGGAGAAGGTGGTTCCATGACCGAGTACGAGACCGACCCACAGCGGTCGCCGGCTCCCGCCGACGCCGAGCCGTCGCATTCCACCGCCGAGCTGCCCCCCGTCGAGCGCGGGCAGTCCGACTCCACACCGCCGGCCGACGCGCCGGTTCCGGCCGACTCCCCGGCCGCCGGAACCACCGCCGCCGCAGCGCCCGACCCCACCGCCGCCGGCCGGCCGGCGGCGG
>NZ_QGKS01000054.1 GCF_003172935.1 Micromonospora sicca
CCCCCGCCTCGACCTCCCCGACGACGGCGAACCCCGCTTCGTCCTGGCCTGACCCGCACCGCCCTCCGCGATCTTGCACTTTCGCCCGGGCAAAACCGGCTTTCCGGGCAACCCGGCGGGCCCTGACTGCAAGATCGGCGGGGCGGGCGGTCAGCCCGCCGCGCGGAGGTAGCGGGTGGCGAGGGTACGCAGCAGGTCGGCCAGTTCCGGTGGGTGCTGGACGTTGAAGTCGGTGTCGAGGAGGCCGAGCCAGACCGCCATCGTCTCCAGGCGGTCTACGAGGACGCGGCGGCCGTCTCGCCGCTGCAGAAGGCGGGCGGTCGCGGCACCGGGCCGCTGGAGCCCACCACGGTGCCGCTCGGCCTGGCCAACTTCGCCTGGGACTTCCAGTCGATCCGCACCCTGGCCGAGCGGGACCACAAGAACATCGTCTCCTGGAACACGTACGACCGGGGCAGCCACTTCGCCGCCCACGACGCGCCGGACCTGCTGGTGGCCGACATCCGCCGGTTCTTCGCGGCGTTGCGGTGAAGACGCCGAGGGGCGTCGGTCGACTCGACCGACGCCCCTCGCGGACCGGGAACCAGCGGCTCAGCCGAAGCGGCCGGTGATGTAGTCCTCGGTCTTCTTCACGCTCGGGTTGCTGAAGATCTTCTGGGTGTTGTCGTACTCGATCAGCCGGCCCGGGTCGCCGGTCTTCTCGATGGAGAAGAAGGCGGTCCGGTCCGACACCCGGGCGGCCTGCTGCATGTTGTGCGTGACGATGACGATGGTGAACTTGTCCTTGAGCTGGAACATCAGGTCCTCGATGGCCAGCGTCGAGATCGGGTCCAGCGCCGAGCAGGGCTCGTCCATCAGCACCACCTGGGGCTCGACGGCGATGGTGCGGGCGATGCAGAGCCGCTGCTGCTGACCGCCGGACAGGCCGGCGCCCGGCTTGCCGAGCCGGTCCTTGACCTCGTCCCAGAGGTTCGCCGAGCGGAGCGCCTTCTCGGCCGCCTCCTCCAGGATCGACTTCCTGCGGATGCCGTTGAGCCGCAGGCCGGCCACCACGTTCTCGAAGATGCTCATGGTGGGGAACGGGTTCGGCCGCTGGAAGACCATGCCGATCATCCGGCGGACCGCGGTGACGTCCACGTCCCGGTCGTAGATGTCCTGGTCGTCGATCGTCAGGCTGCCCTCGACCCGGGCGCCGGGGAGCACCTCGTGCATCCGGTTGATGGACCGCAGGAAGGTGGACTTGCCGCAGCCGGACGGGCCGATCAGGGCGGTGACCGTCTTCGGTTCGACGGTCAGGTTGATGTTCTCGATCGCCTTGAAGGCGCCGTAGTACGCGGTGACGTTGGTGGCTTCGATGCGCTTGGCCATGATGGCGGTACCTCCGGGGTTCATCGGCCGAGCCGGTTGCGACGGGCCAGCAACTTCGCCGCGATGGTCAGGACGAGTACGAGGGCGACCAGGGTCAGCGCCGCGGTCCACGCCCGCGCCGGCGAGTACTTCGAGGCCTCGCCGGCCTGCTGGTAGACGAAGAGAGCCAGCGACGACTGGTTGTTCTCGAACGGGTTGAAGTTGATCGCCGCGCCGCCGCCGGCGACGAGCAGTACCGGGGCGGTCTCACCGGCGGCCCGCGCGATGGCGAGCATGATGCCGGTGACGATGCCCGGCAGCGCCGTCGGCAGAACAACCCGCAGGATGGTCTTCCACTTCGGCACGCCGAGGGCGTACGCGCCCTCCCGCAGCGGCGCCGGGACGAGGCGGAGCATCTCCTCGGTGGAGCGCACCACGGTCGGGAGCATCAGCACGCTCAGGGCCAGCGCCGCGGCGAAGCCGGAGAATCCCGGCCGCCCGTCGTTGAACCACGGTGAGACGATCAGCACCCAGAACGCCAGCACGAAGAGGCCGGTGACGATGGACGGGATGCCGGTCATCACGTCGACGAAGAACCGGATGGCGAAGGCGAACCTGCCCCGGCCGTACTCGACGATGTAGATCGCGCAGAGCACCCCGAGCGGGACGGTGATCAGAGTCGCGATGCCGACCTGCTCCAGTGTGCCGATGATGGCGTGGTAGGCGCCGCCGTTCGCGTCCCGGGCCCCGATGTTGTTCATCGAGGTGCCGAAGAAGTTCCCGTCGAGCCGTTCGACGCCCTTGCTGACCAGGGTCCAGACCACCGAGGCCAGCGGCAGCACCGCCAGCACGAAGGCCGAGTGGATCAGCGCGCTCCAGGTGCGGTTGCGGGCCGCCCGCCGCCCCTCGACCGCGTTCGCGGCGGTGAAGAGCCCGGCCAGGTAGCACAGCGCGCCGAGGACCACCACCAGGACGGGGCCGCCGATGCCGAGGCCGTAGACGACCCCGGCGGCGACCAGCAGGGCCGCGACGGCGATGGCGGGCGCGGCGTACCTCGGCAGCCGCTTGGCCCGCAGCGTGGCCGGCTGCGCCGGCGGCCGCGGGCGGTGGGTGGTGACAGTCGTTGTCATGCGGCCGACTCCGTGAACTCGCGGCGGCGGTAGATGATCGCCCGGGCGGTGATGTTGACGATCAGCGTGATCGCGAAGAGCACCAGGCCGGAGGCGATCAGCGCGCCCCGACCGGTGTCGTTCGCCTCGGCGAACCGGTTCGCGATGTTCGCGGCGATGGTGTTGCCGCCGCTTTGCAGGACGTTGAACGAGATGGCGTAGGTGGAGCCGAGGGTCAGCGCCAGCGCGATGGTCTCGCCGAGCGCGCGACCCAGGCCGAGCATCACCGCGGCGATGATGCCCGGGCGCCCGTACGGCAGCACGGCGGTGCGCAGCATCTCCCAGCGGGTGGCGCCCAGCGCGAGGGCGGCCTCCTCGTTCGCGGTCGGGGTCTGCAGGAACACCTCGCGGGAGAGCGAGGTGATGATCGGCAGCACCATGATCGCCAGCACCAGGGAGCCGAGCAGGATCGAGCTCCCGTACGGGCCGTCGCCGAAGATCGGGATCCAGCTGAAGTACTTGTTCAGCCAGGTCGACAGGTCCGTGATCGGTCCGACGAGGTAGTCCCGGCCCCACAGGCCGAAGACCACGCTGGGCACGGCGGCCAGCAGGTCGATCACGAAGCCGAGGCCGGTGCCGATCCGGCGCGGGGCGTAGTGCGTGAGGTAGAGGGCGATGCCCAGCGCGACCGGCACCGCGACGAGCAGCGCCAGCAGCGCGGTGAGCACGGTGCCGAAGGCGAGCGCGCCGATGCCGAACTTGGGCGGGTTGTCGTTCGGGAACCAGCCCTCGAAGGTCCAGAAGTCCTCGGTGTTCGCCCGCAGAGCCGGCACGGCCTTGGCGATCAGGAAGACCGCGATCGCCGCGATGATGACCAGCACGGCGGCGCCGGCGGCGAGGGTGAGGCCGCGGAAGGCCCGTTCCGCGCCGAAGGCCCGGGCCTTGGGCAGGCCACCGCCGCCGCCCAGTCCGTTCCCGATCGGGGTACGAGGGTTGCCTGAGGTCTCGGCCACACGCGCCGAGGCACCGGCGGGCCACTCGTGACCGGAGGTCACGCGGGTCCCGCCGGTGCCGGCGTGTGCCGAGCGGTGAGGGGTTTCACCCATCTGCTCGCTCGCTTCGAATTGAGGAGGTGGTGTTGCTCGGAGGAGGTCAGGAGAGGTTCTTGACCGCGGCCTCGACCTTGGTGCGGACCGAATCCGGCAGCGGGGCGTAGCCCAGCTCGACCAGGTCGGCCTGACCCTCGGCGCTGGCGGCGTGGCTCAGCAGGCCCTTGACCAGCGGCAGCTTGTCGGCGGCCAGGCCCTTGCTGCAGACGATCTCGTAGGTCGCCAGGACGATCGGGTAGGCCCCGGCCTCCTTGGTGTTGTAGTCGATCGACATCTTCAGGTCGTCGCCCTGGCCCTCGAACTTGGCCCCGGCGATGGTCTTGCCGGCCGACTCGGCGGTGAGCTCGGCCCACTCGCCGGCGCCGTTCTGCACCTTGGCCTTCTTCAGGCCGCCGTTCTCGGCGTACGACCACTCGACGTAGCTGATGGTGCCGTCGGTGCCCTTGACCTTGCTGGCGACACCGTCGGACTTGGCGGCGCCCACGCCACCCGGGGCCTTCCACGCCTTGGCGTTGCCGAAGGTCCAGTCCGCCTCGGCGGTCTTGGCGAGGTACTTGGTGAAGTTGTCGGTGGTGCCCGACTCGTCGGAGCGGTGCACCGCCTGGATCGCGGTGGCCGGCAGCTTGGCGTCCGGGTTGTCGGCCTTGATGGCCGCGTCGTCCCACTTGGTCACCGTGCCGGCGAAGATCTTCGCCAGGGTGCCCGGCTTGAGCTGGAGGTTGTCCACGCCGCTGACGTTGTAGACGACGGCCACCGGGCCGATCACCATCGGCAGATTGAGCGCCTGGCCGCCCGCGCACTTGGCGTCGGCCTGCGGCTGCTCCTCCGGCTTGAGGGCCGAGTCGGAGCCGGCGAAGTCGGCGGTGCCGGCGATGAAGGCCTGGATGCCCGCGCCGGAGCCGGTGGGCTCGTAGTTGATCGTGGTGCCGGCGCACTTCTGCTGGTACGCCTTGATCCACTCGGCCATCGCGTTCTTCTGCGCGGAGGAGCCCTGCGCGTTCAGCGTGCCCTTGCCGCAGTCGACCGCGGCCGCGGAGCCGGAGGCGGAGGTGCCGGTCGGCTCGTTGTTGTCCGACCCGCAAGCGCTGAGACCGAGCACCGCAGTGAGAGCGAGGCAGGCAATGGCGCCGTGCCGCTGGAGCTTCACCTGAGGGGTTTCCCTTCACGTCTTTGGTCAGTCGCCCGGACGAGGCCGGGGGCCGGCGCTGACCGGCTGACCTGAAAGTTAGAAGTGCCAGGTGGACGGTTCGCCGGTCGGAAGTGAACGGAAGATGAACAGGTCCGTCCGACGGGGTGACCGTGCGCTGAGTGGGGGTTGTCCGTTAAGTGAACTCGCGGCCCACTATCGCTATTAATGCTATTTATCAGGACAGCCGTTACCGGGCCGAGCCCACCCCGTGACACCACCGTGACCGATCTTCCGGACGCGACGGTCGCCCGGAGGGCCGGGGCGGGGAGTCAGCCGAGCTGGTAGTTGACGTGGCCGGACCAGCGGGCGAAGCCGAGCCGCTCGTAGAGCGCCATCGCCCCCGCGTTCGACTCGTCGACGTAGAGCATCACCCGGTCCAGGCCCCGCCGGTCCCGCAGGTACGCGAGCCCGGCGGTGGTCAGCGCCTTGCCGAGGCCGCCGCCGTGCGCGGACGGGTCGACCCCGAGCACGTAGACCTCCCCGGTCCGGGCAGACCCGGGACGCTCGTGCACCTTGGTCCAGTGGAAGCCGAGCAGCCGGCCGGTGGCGGACTGCACGGCGAGCAGGAAGCCGGCCGGGTCGAACCACGGCTCGGCGAGGCGTAACCGCAGGTCGGCCGGGGTCCAGCGGCCCTGCTCCGGGTGCGCGGCGAAGGCCAGGTTGTTGAGCGTCAGCCAGGCCTCGTCGTCCACGCCCGGCTGGAAGGCGCGCAGCTCCACCCCGTCGGGCAGGCGTACCTCCGGCAGTGCGGCGGTGAGCGGCCGGCGGAGCTGCCAGAGCACCCGGGCGCGGGTGAAGCCCAGGTCGACCGCGAGCGCGGCGGCGGACGGATGGTCGCCGTGCGCCCACGCGCGCAGTGGACCGGACGCCGCGGCCAGCACACCCCGGGCCAGCGCCCGGCCGGTGCCGCGCCGCCGGTACGTGGGGTGCACCACCAGCTCCACCCCGATGCCGCCGGCGTCGGTGGTGTCCAGGTGGGCGTAGCCGGTGAGCGTCCCGTCGGCGGCCCGGGCGGTGAGGTGCACCGCGGGCGCCTCCGGGTCCCGCAGCCGGAGCAGCACGTGCTCGTCGAGCGGGTCCGCGCCGTCGGCGTCCCCGGCCGTGCGGGCCAGCGCCAGCACCTCGGCCACCTCGACCGGCGCCAGCCGGTCGGCGCGGGCGACACGGTCGGCGGTCGGCGCGGTGCTGCTCATCCCGTCACCGTAGCGGCCCGCGCCCGGCCGCTCGCGCCGGACGCGGGGACCGGCAGCGCGACTCCCGTCACGTGGTGCCGGTGGGCAGCGCCTCCAGTTGGAACCGGCTCATCAGCTCGGGCAGGAGGTACCGCAGCGCCGCCACGGTGCCGGCACGGTCCCCGCCGGCGTCGTGCATCAACACGATCGCGCCGGGCGCGGTCTGGGTCAGCACCGTGGCGGTGATCTTCGCGGCGCCGGGCACGGTCCAGTCGGCCGGGTCGACCGCCCAGTGCAGCGGCGCCATGCCCAGCTCCCCGCAGACCGACGCCACCCGGTAGGTCCAGGCTCCGCCGGGCTGCCGGTAGTACGCGATCGGCGCGCCGGGCACCGCGGCCCGGATCGCCTCGTTGGTGCGGAGCAGGTCGGCCCGGATCTCGTCGGGCGGGCGCGTGCCCAGGTCGATGTCGTGGTTCCACGAGTGGTTGCAGAGGGTGTGGCCCTCGGCCACGATCTGCTGGACCAGGTCCGGGTGGCTCTCCACGTTCTCGCCCACCACGCAGAAGGTGGCCTTGACGTTGTACTCCCGCAGGAGCGCGAGCACCTCGGGGGTGTACAGCGGGTCCGGCCCGTCGTCGAAGGTGAGCGCCACCCGGGAGGAGCCGGTGGAGACCAGGCTGCCGAAGGGCCCCTCGCCGCCGTCGGCGGAGTGCCGGCGGTCCTCCCGAGTGGGGCTCGCCGAGGGGGCCTCCGGGGAGTCGGCCGGGCTCGGCGGCTGGTCGCCGTAGCGCGGGCTGTTGACGCTCGCCGTCACGCCGGTGCCGTGTCCCGGCTGGTCGGGGAGGAGGCTGCGGCCCAGCGCGTACGCCGAGCCGAGCAGCGCGGCCGCCACCAGCGTCACGACGCCGGTGGCCCGCAGCGTCGACCCCGGCATCAGAAGCCCCGACCGTTCGGATCGGGGCCCGGTCCTGTCGTCGCCCCCGTGATGATCACGCCCACCGTCGCCCCCTTTTTGTCGACCCGGCAGTCAGCCTAAAACTGGGCAGGTCGGGCAAAATGGGCGAACTTAAAATGGGCCCCTAAGGGGGTGTATTGGTCGAACAGCCGGTCAGACCGACAGCGGGGCGGGCTCCGACTCGGGCAACGAACGGGACGGCGGGACGACGAACTTGTAGCCGACCTGGCGGACGGTCCCGATCATCGACTCGTACTCCGAGCCGAGCTTGGCGCGCAACCGCCGGACGTGCACGTCGACCGTACGGGTGCCGCCGAAGTAGTCGTAGCCCCAGACCTCGCGCAGCAGCTGGTCCCGGGTGAACACCCGGCCCGGGTGCTGGGCCAGGAACTTCAGCAGCTCGAACTCCTTGTAGGTGAGGTCGAGCGGGCGGCCCTTGAGCTTCGCCGCGTAGGTGTCGGGGTCGATGGTCAGCTCGCCGGCCCGGATCGAGCCGCCGGCCCCCGCCGTCGCGTTGCTGATCCGGCCCACCGCGAGCCGCAGCCGGGCCTCCACCTCGGCCGGGCCGGCCCCGGCCAGGATGACGTCGTCCACGCCCCAGTCGGCGTTGAGCGCGATCAGGCCGGCCTCGGTGACCACCGCGACCAGCGGCACGCCGAGCCCGGTGGCGTGCAGCATCCGGCAGGTGGCCCGGGCCTCGCTCAGCTCGGCGCGGGCGTCCACCAGGACCGCGTCCGGGCTGGGCCCGCTGACCAGCGTGCGGACGTCGCGGGGCGCGGTGCGGACCGAGTGCGGCAGCAGGTCGAGTGCCGGCAGCACCGCCGATGGCTCACCTGCGCGCGCGGTCACCAGCAGCAGGAGCTCCACACGATCACCTCCGTCCCGGCGGCCCTTCGACCGCGCGCGAACAGCGGCACGCCCGACCGGGGTGGCGCTGAGAACTTGCGTGGGTCCCGGCGTCGCTGACGGGCGGGTAACGGCTTGAGCGTAACCGATCGCCCCGGCTTCACCTCCGTGCCCTTTCCGCTTTGTCTGATCTGCCCCTGATCGCGGCGCAGGTTTTAACGTTGCCGAAACCGTGACCTCCGCCGGGGCGGCCCGGTCTGGCACGATCGGGGCGTGTTTCCCTCCACCTCGCCCGAGACCGGCCGCGACCCCTGGGCCGGCGGCGCCCGTCCGGCGCCGGCCGACCCCTCCCGTGGCTACCCGCCGGGCCCGCGTACCGGCCCGGCCGCCGATGACGGCGGGGAGCGGCGGGAGCGGAGTGGTCCCCGCCGGCTCCGCAAGGGCGGCCCGGCCCGGCGGCCCGACGACGAGCCCGCCGACGACACCGCCGAGGAGGAGGTGGAGCCGGTCGCGGTACGCCGACCGCTCGCGCTCACCGTCGCCGGGTTCGCCGCGCTGCTCGGCGTGGGCCTGGTGCTCGGCGCGCAGACCGCCGGGCCCGGGCACCGGCTGCCGTTCGCGTTCATCATCTTCGGCGTCCAACTGCTCTTCGTGCTGGCCTGGACGATGGCCATGCGGCCGCCCGCGCTGCTGCTGGTCGCCCTGGTCAGCGCCGGTGTCGCCGCCGCGGCCGACGCCGCCGCCGTGCAGTCGGAGATCGCCGGCCTGGCCCCCCTCGGGTACGCGGCGGTCGGCGGCCTCGTCCTCGGCGTGCTCGGTCAGCTCGTCCGCCGGGTCGACCGGGTCCGGGTGACCGACTCGCTCGGCGGCACGCTGCTCATCGTGGTCGGCGTGGTCGCGTTCGGGACCCTGATCGTGCTGAGCCGGATCCCGGCCGGCACCCAGGCCATCACCGTCTGCCTGACCGCGACCGGCGCCGCGCTCACCGTGGCCCGGCTGACCGACGCGGTGGCGCCCTGGCCGCGGCTCGCCCCCCAGGTGCCCCGCGGTGCGGCCGGCGTGGTCGTCGGCGCGATGGTCGGCACCCTGGTCAGCGCGGTGCTCGGCAGCTACCTGGTCGGCTTCACCCCGACCAGCGCCGCCCTGATCGGCCTGGTCACCGCGGCCACCGCGGTGCTGGCCGACCTCGCCGTCGGGTACGCGGAGGCGGGCCGGCTGATGGCCGGCGAGGCGCCGACCATGTGGGTGGCCCGGCACATGCAGGGCCCGCTCGGCGGTTTCGCGCTGGCCGCGCCCGCCGCGTACGCCATGTGCGTGCTCTTCCTCTGAGCCGGCGATTGAGCGATCCAGCCATCGGGTACTACCGGTGCGCCGCACCGCGGCGACCGACAGCGAACACAGGAGGCGGCGTGTCACAGGCCGAGGCGGCGTACGAGGAACGGCCCCGGCGGCGCGGGCGCAAGGTGCTGATCGGGTTCGTCGTCCTGCTACTGGTCCTGGCCGGGCTGCTGGTGGTCGCCGACCGGGTGGCGGCCGGCGTGGCCGAGCGGGCCATCGCCGACCAGGTGAAGCAGGAGGTCGCCAAGCAGGACGCGCAGTCCGCCGCGCCGCAGGTCCAGGTCGGCGGCTTCCCGTTCCTGACCCAGTTGCTGGCCGGGAAGTACGAGCACATCTCGATCGTGCTGACCGACGTGCAGGGTCCGGTGCGGGGCGACACGGTCAGCGTGCCGCGACTCGACGTGGACGCCCGCGACGTGCGGGCCTCGCTGGACACCATCCGTTCCGGTCAGGGCGAGGTGGTTGCCGAGCGCGTGGACGGTCGCGGCACCATCACCTACGACAGCCTGGCCAAGCTGCTCGACCGGCCCGGGCTGACCCTCGGGGAGCAGGGCGGCAAGCTGGCCGTCACCGCTCCGGTCGACATCCTCGGCGTCAAGCTCACCGTCGTCGGCACCGCCGACGTGACCGTCAAGGACAACAAGGTGGCGCTGCGCTTCAACAACCTGAACGCCGAGGGGCTGCCCAACGTGCCGCTGGCCCGGACGCTGCTGGCCAACTACGCCAAGGGCATCTCGGTCGACGTACCCCTGCCCGAGCTGCCGTTCCAGCTCAACGTCCGCGCGGTCGAGCCGAAGCCGGAGGGGTTGACGGTGACCGCCGACGCGCGGGACGTACCCATCAATTCGGCCGGCTGACCGGCCACGCCGCGCCCACCACCGGCCGGGAGCGGCGTCCCGGATGCTGGTCGGTCCGGTGGCGCGCCGAGGGGCGGCTGGTAGGCTGCCTGCTCATGGGGACACTCCTCACCAAACGGCGCGCGGTCGACCTGTGCCGCGTGGCCACCTGCCTGTGTCGCCCCGTCATCTGACGGCGGGGCTGTCCTCGGCCGCCTAGCGGCCACCGGCACGCAGGGTCCGCGTACCCTCCGGTGCTCCCCTGATCGCCCGGCAGCGGCGCCGTCGCACGAACCCGTGATCCCGTTCCTAGCTCTGGGTCCCGCGCGTGGTGCGACAATCATCGACTTCGACCTCCGCGCGCTGGCTCACCATCCATCCTCACCAGGGAGTGATCTGATGAGTCGCGACACCGCACTCGTCTCGGCCGAGTGGGCCGAGAAGAACATCGACGCCCCGGGCGTCGTCTTCGTCGAGGTCGACGAGGACACCTCGGCCTACGACACCGGCCACATCGCCGGCGCGATCAAGCTCGACTGGCGCACCGACCTCCAGGACCCGGTCCGCCGGGACTTCCTCGACAAGGCCCAGTTCGAGACGCTGCTCTCCGAGCGCGGCATCGCCAACGACGACGCCGTGATCCTGTACGGCGGCAACAACAACTGGTTCGCCGCGTACGCGTACTGGTACTTCAAGCTCTACGGGCACCGCGACGTGAAGCTGCTCGACGGCGGCCGCAAGAAGTGGGAGCTGGACGCCCGCCCGCTGGTCACCGACAAGGTCGAGCGCCCGGCGACGCAGTACGTCGCGCAGGAGCCCGACCTCTCGATCCGCGCCTTCCGGGACGAGGTGGTCGATGCCATCGGCACCAAGAACCTGGTCGACGTGCGCAGCCCCGACGAGTACGCCGGCCGGCTGCTCGCCCCCGCCCACCTGCCGCAGGAGCAGGCGCAGCGGGCGGGCCACGTGCCCACCGCGATCAGCGTGCCGTGGTCCAAGGCGGCCAACGAGGACGGCACCTTCAAGTCCGACGACGAGCTGCGCAGGATCTACGCCGCCGCCGGCCTGGACGACAGCAAGGAGACGATCGCGTACTGCCGGATCGGCGAGCGCTCCTCGCACTCCTGGTTCGTGCTCCAGGAGCTGCTCGGGCACCGGAACGTGAAGAACTACGACGGCTCCTGGACCGAGTACGGTTCGCTGATCGGCGTGCCGATCGCGCTCGGCGACGAGCCCGGGGAGGCCTGATTTCCATGACCGCTCCCACCGCCGCCGGTTGCGCGGCTCCCGACCAGGCCGCGCCGCTGCCGGCCAGCCTGGACCTGGAGAAGGAAACCGTCATCACCGGCCAGGTGCTGGCCGAGTCCGGCGAGGTCGTGCCGGGCGCGTACGTCCGGCTGCTCGACTCCACCGGTGAGTTCACCGCCGAGGTGGTCACCTCCCCGGCCGGCCAGTTCCGGTTCTTCGCGGCGCCGGGCAGCTGGACCCTGCGGGCGCTCTCCCGGCACGGCAACGGCGACACCGCCGTCACCGCCACCCGCGGGATCAACGAGGTGACCGTCACGGTCGCCGCCTGACCCACGCTCTGATCGGCCCACGGGGCCGGTCGCCCCGGCCCGGGGTGACCGGCCCCGTCGGCCGTCCCGCCGGGGCCCGGTCCCGTGACCGGGGTGGTCGTACCTGCGCACGGGCCGGCGCCCGGGGCGGGCCGCCGCGTGACACCATGGCCCGGTGAGTGGTGCTGTCCAGGCCGGGTACGCCCCGCCGACCGGTCCCGACCAGCCGGCCCCCGGCCGGCGGCGGCTGCGCCGGCTGTTGGCCGCGACCGTGGCGTGGGCGGTGCTGCTTGCCGTGCTGACCTGGATCTCCGTCCGCGACGACCCGCCGACCGTGCGCGAGCAGCGCAGCCTGGCCGAGGCCGGGCCGGTGGTCGACCGGGCGGTGGGTGAGCTGCTGGCGGCGGCGGGCGACGGCGGCGCGGCCTGGCTCGTGCCGGACGTGCTCCGGCGGGGCTGCCGGGTCACCCCGTTCGCGGACGGCGCCGCGCTGACCCGCGGGGTGGAGGTGCTCCTCGCCGACGACGACGCGCGCGGGCTGCTCCAGCGGGTGGCCGACCGGCTGCCGGCGGACTGGCGGGCCGGGGTCCGGGTGACCGGCGAGGGGCCGGTGCTGCGCGCCGACGCCGGTGAGTTCGTCGCCGTGGAGGGTCGCTCCACCGGGTCGGGCCGGGTCCGGCTCACCGCCGAGACCGGCTGCCGACCGGTGGGCGCCGGCTACCGCGCCCCCACCGCCGACGGCGGGTCGGAGGCGGCCATGGTCACTGAGCTGCTGGGTGGTTTCGGCGGCGCTGCGGGCCCGGTGGAGGTCTCCGCCGCGCCCTGCCCGGACGGCGCGACGGCCCGGACGGCCACGGCCGTCTCGGCGCCGGACCGGCCCGACCGGCCGACGCTGCCTGGCGCGCTGTCGCGGTTCAGCGACGGCACCCTGCAGGTCCGCGCCACCACCGAGCTGTACGCCTACCGGTCGAGCCGCACCGTGGTGGCCGAACGCGTCGACGGGCGGGTCCGGCTGACCGTCGCCGCGATCTGCCGCCGCTGACCGCGGCCCCTCCGCGTCAGTGGCCCCGGGTGTCGTCGTGCGGGCTACGGCTGCGACCCAGGGCGTCCACGCGGCCCCAGCGACCGGGGATGTCGAGCAACTCCACCCGGCCCATCCCCTCGGGGACGGCGGGGTCGATGATCAGGTGTTCGCCCTGCGGTTCGAGGCCCAGCATCACCCGGAGCAGCAGCAGCGGGGTCCCGGCCGACCAGGCTTGCGGACTGCACGCGGTCGGGTACTGCACCGGATAGTCGGTGAGGTCCCGCTCGTAGCCGGCGAACGCCTCCGGCAGCCGGCCGTCGAAGAACCGGGACGCGCTCACTACCGACTCGCAGATCCGGCCGGCCTCCTCGCGGAAGCCGTACTTCCACAGCCCCCAGGCGATGATCGAGTTGTCGAACGGCCAGACCGTGCCGACGTGGTAGCCGACCGGGTTGTACCGCCCCTGGTCGTCGGCGAGGGTCCGCACCCCCCATCCGGAGAAGAGCCGGGGCCCGAGCAGGTGCTCGGCGACCGACACGGCCCGGGACTCGTCGACGATCCCGCTCCACAGCAGGTGTCCGATGTTGGAGGAGAGGGCGTCGATGTGCCGCCCCTCCGGGTCCAGGGCGAGCGCGTAGTACCCGCGCTCCGGGATCCAGAAGTCTCGGTTGAACCGCTTCTTCAGCTCCGCGGCCTCCCGCTCCAACCGGTCGGCGTACGCCGGGTCGTTCCAGATCCTCCGGGCCATCCGGGCGCCGCGCAGCTTCGCGTCGTAGGCGTACCCCTGGAGCTCGCAGGTGGCGCGGGGGAACGCGGGCAGCCGGCCGTCGCGGTAGGAGACCGAGTCCCAGGAGTCCTTCCAGCACTGGTTCTGCAGGCCGGTCTCCGGGTTGCGGGTCATGTACCAGACGTACCCCGTGCCGAGCAGGTCGCCGTAGGTGTCGATCCAGTTCAGTGCCGCCCGGGCCTGGGACTCGAGTTTACGGACCAGGCCGGCGTCCCCGGTCCACCGCTCGTACTCG
The DNA here is from genome assembly GCF_003172935.1 of Micromonospora sicca. Classification (GTDB taxonomy): domain Bacteria; phylum Actinomycetota; class Actinomycetes; order Mycobacteriales; family Micromonosporaceae; genus Micromonospora; species Micromonospora sicca. The sequence continues at coordinate 13,504 of NZ_QGKS01000054.1, forward strand.
TCGAGCAGGATGACGAAGAGCGGGCTGGAGTCGGCCGAGCCGTAGTAGGGGGAGTGCGGCTGCTCCTCGAAACCGGCCGTTTCGCCGTACCGGAGCTCGTGCAGGATCTTGCCCGGTTCCTCGTCCCGGAAGTCGTCCAACCGGCTGCCCTGGAGCCCGGCCAGCATCAGCAGGGTGGGCGGGACCAGTGCCGGCAGGAACGGCAGCAACTGCAACGAGGTGAACAGGCTGTCCCGGCCGAAGAGGGTCATGAACCAGGGCAGGCCGGCGGCGAGCAGGCGTACGCCGAGCGTGATCGACTCGTACCGGAGCGCGGCGAGGTCGTTCAGGCTGCGCCGGTACGCCCCCGCGAGCGACTGGCAGTCGCAGCCGAGCTTCGGCGCCCGGTCGATCAGGTCGTTCTGCTCGGCGTGGATGTCCGCGGCCCCGCGGCGACCGCCGAGCGGCAGGGTCGCCCGGACGTCCTCGCCGCGGGCGCCGTAGATGTTGGTGGCGACGTGCAGCCGGGTGGTCCACTCGCCGTGCCGGCCGACCCGGATCCGGAAGGTCATGCCCCGGTCGTCGATCTCGCCGCGGGCGGAGGTGCTGATCACCACCTCCCGGTGGAACCCCTCCCGGCGGTAGCTGAGCCGGAGCTCGTTGTCGCCGACCGTCGGGCTGGTGCGCCCCTTCTTCTGCCGCTCGTGCTTGATCTCGAAGAGGTCGGCGAAGTCGGCGCCCATGTCGAGCCGGAGGGCGAACTCGACCTCCCGCTCCGAGTGGTTGAGCACGGTCAGCTCCTCGGCGAAGCTCCCGCCGATCGAGCGGCTGCGGATCACCGAGACCTTGGCGTCGAGGTAGTGCGTCGGCTCGCCCGGCACCAGGAAGAACCGGGTCCGGTACGACTGGGCGTCGTCGATGGACAGGGCGTGCAGCCGCTGCCCGTCGAGGGTGAGCAGCCAGGTGGAGAGGAACCGGGTGTCGAAGGAGAAGAGCCCGGTGGGAAAGTCGAAGGACGGCTCAATGTCCCCCTGCCGGTCGCAGACCAGGAAGGTGTTGCCGTCGAGGATGCTGACCCGCTCCGTCATGCCGGCCGTCCGGCCTGCTCGCGGGCGGTCTGTCGGGGGTCGCGGGTGCCGGGCGGGTCGGGGAAGAAGCGCCGGAAGGCGAGGAAGAGCAGCACCTGGCCGCTGAACGTGCACTCGTTGCGCAGCACCGAGGCGATGCCCTGGGCGCGCCCGGTGACCAGCCGCTCGAAGAGGCCGGCGCTGCTGGTCCAGACGGCGTCGGCCGGTCCATGCTCGTGCCTGACCCGGACGGAGCCGGGGGCCAGCTCGATCAGCCAGTGGTCGGTGCGGTTGCCGGTGGTCAGGTCGATTTGAAGGGTTCCGGCAATCGGACTGCGCAGCACCGCCGGGGCGCGCGCCGGCAGTGACGCGAAGAACTGTTCGATCGCCTCGCCCACATCCGAATCGTAGGCAGTGACCCGACATGTCGGGTCACTATCGGTACTCCACCCGAAAAGGACATGCCAGGCGGAGCTGGCCGGCCGGCGTCAGTAGACGAGGGCCTGGGCGCCCTCGGCCATCGCCTCCTCGACGAAGACCGCCGCCCCGGCGATGCGCACGCCGGGGATGACGTCGCCGGGACCGATGTCCCGGCGGGCCGCGCACTGGGTGCAGGCCGTCACCTTCCCGGTGGCCAGGATCACGTGCAGCAGCTCGGCCAGCGGCGCGGAGTGCGGCAACTCGAACTCCTGTGCCTTCCCGGGCAGCGCGAACCAGGTGGACTCGCCGGTCAGCCAGAGCGACACGTCGACCCCGGCGGCTGCCGCCGTGGCGGCGACCGTGAATGCCTGCGCGCACCGCTCCGGGGCGTCCGCGCCGGCGGTGGCCTTGACGACGAGAGTGCGGGCCATGGGGCCAGCATAGGATGGCCGGGATGGTCACCGAGATCGGGTTCGTCAGCCTGCTGGTCGCCGGCCTGGGCGCGCTCGCCGGTGGCCTGGTCTACCTTGCCGTACGCATGTCGAGAGGTAACTGGTGAGCGCGAGGAGTGAGCCGGGTTTGCGAGCCCCGCAGTCACGAACGGAGACGGTTCAGTGAGTGAGAACCCGCTGCAGCCGCCGTGGCTGAACGCGCCGCCGGTCGACCCGTACCCGTACGAGGAGAGCCACGACCTGCGCGTCGGCCCCAAGCTGCACCCGAGCCTGGACGGCCTGCTGCCGTACATCGGGGTGTGGCGCGGGCGCGGGCGCGGCGGTTTCCCCACCATCGAGGACTTCGACTTCGCGCAGGAGATCCGGATCAGCCATGACGGCCGGCCGTTCCTGTTCTACGAGTCGCGGGCGTGGATCCTCGACGAGCAGAGCCGCCCGGTGCGCCCGGCCGGCCGTGAGGTCGGCTGGTGGCGTCCGGTGCTGGACGGCGAGCGGGTCACCGACGAGCTGGAAGCCCTGATGACCACGCCGACCGGCGTGATGGAGCTGCACATCGGCAAGCGCAAGGGCACCCAGATCGAGTTCGCCACCGACGCGGTGGTCCGCACGGCGACGGCCAAGGAGGTCACCGCCGGCGCCCGCCTGTTCGGCATCGTCGAGGGCGCGCTGCTCTACGCCCAGGAGATGGCCGCCATGGGCCACGCCCTCAGCCCGCACCTGTCCGCCCGCCTCGTCCGGGTGGCCGGCTGACCCGAGCCGTCACGGGACGGGGAAGGCCAGCAGGTTCCGGAGCGCGGCGGTCCGCTCGGAGCGGGGCACGGGCGTGCCGTCCAGCGCGGTCACCTCGGCGAGGCCGCGCAGGGACGAGGTGAGCCAGACCCCGCCGGCCCGCCGCAGCTCCGGGACGGTGACCATCCGTTCCCCGGGGGTGAGGCCCAGCTCGCCGGCGTGGTCGAGGAGCCAGCGGGCGGTGACGCCGGGCAGGATGCCGGTGGCCGCGGCCGGCACGGTGCACAGCGTCGAGCCGGCCAGCCAGATCACGTTCGCGCTCGGCCCCTCCAGCACGTACCCGTCGCTGGAGAGCCACAGCACGTCGTCCACCCCGTTGCGGGCCGCCCAGCGGCGGGCCGCGGTGCTCACCCCGTACGAGGTGGACTTGATCCCGGCCGGCAGCCAGCCCAGCGCGGTACGGGCCGCGGCCGGCACCCCGAGGGGGAGGGTGACCACGGTCACCCCGTCCCGCCGGGCCCGCTTCGCCGCCGCCGGGATCTCGCCGAGGGTGGCCCAGACGGTCGGCGGCCCGCCGCCCTCCGGGCCCCGGGTGCAGACCAGCCGCAGCGCCCCCTCCACCTCGGCCGGCCAGCCCGCGCGTACCGCGTCCAGCAGCTCGACCAGGACGCCCTCGGGCGGCAGCGACAGGTCGACGGCCGCCGCGCCGGCCCGCAGCCGGGCCAGGTGGGCGTCGAGCAGCCAGGGCCGTCCGTCGCGCAGGTGCATCGTCTCGAAGAGCCCGTCGCCGTGCAGCGCGCCCCGGTCGTCGCCGCGCAGCACCGGCTCCCCGGCCGGTACGACGCCCCGCCCGAGCACGGCCACCCGCGATGCCACCACGACCGCCGAGCCTAGTGGCGTACGACATCGGCGGCCGGTCGGGCGCGGCGGCCGAACTATGATCGGACGGTGTCCGAATCCTCCCTCGCGGAACTGCTCCGCTCCCGCGGGCTGCGGCTGACGGCGCAGCGGCAGCTGGTGCTCCAGGCGGTGCTGGAGCTGGGGCACGCCACGCCGGAGCAGGTGCACACGGCGGTCCGGGAGGTCGCCGCCGGGGTCAACATCACCACCATCTACCGCACACTCGAGCTGCTGGAACGGCTCGGTCTGGTGACCCACACCCACCTTTCGCACGGCTCGCCGACCTATCACGCGGCCGGCGAGCACCAGCACGTCCACCTGGTCTGCCGGGAGTGCGGCGCGATCGACGAGATCGATCCGGAGCTGCTCCGCCCGCTCGCCGACCAGTTGGCCGCCCAGCGGGGATTCCAGGTCGACATCGGGCACGTGGCGCTCTTCGGCGTCTGCGGCCACTGCGAGGACGGGGAACAGAAATGATCGACATCGCGGGAGCGGTGGCCGCCGAGGCGATCGACGAGGAGACCCGGGACCAGCCGGAGCCCGCCCACCGGGCGGCCGGTGTGCGGGGCGTTGCCGCCCACTACGGCGACCCGATGCGCGAGCAGCGCACTCTGGCCACCGCCGTCGGCCTGGTCGACCGGTCACACCGGGGCGTCGTCGCGGTGCCCGGCGCGGAGCGGATCGGGTGGCTGCACACCCTGACGAGCCAGCACCTGGCCACGCTGAGCGCCGGCCAGGGCACCGAGCTGCTGGTGCTCTCCCCGCACGGCCACGTCGAGCAGCACGCCATGGTCGCCGAGGACGGCGAGACCACCTGGCTGGACACCGAGCCGGGCGCCACCGAGGGCCTGCTGTCATACCTGGAGCGGATGCGCTTCTTCAGCAAGGTGGACCCGCGCGACGCCACCGCCGATTACGCGCTGCTCTCGCTGGTCGGGCCGGAGGCCGGCGGTGCGCTGGACACCCTCGGCGTCGCCGGGCTCGCCGAGCCCGACCTGGTCGCGGTGCCGGGCCCGAAGTTCCGCGCCGGCGAGCTGCCACCGCGGCCCACCGTCGTGTACGAC
>NZ_QGKS01000114.1 GCF_003172935.1 Micromonospora sicca
GCGTCCCGCTGGGCCCGGGTGGGGGTGGAGCTGGCCCAGCCGCTGGCGTCCGCCGCCGGCTTCGGGGTGGCCGCCGTGCTGCCGCTCGACCGCCGCTGGTTCGTCGAACTGGTCCGCCGGTAGCCCGCGACCCCTGACCGGCCGCTGGTCTCCGCGGCGGTCGGATTGCGCTCCCGCCGGCGGGGACGGCTGGCCCCGGTGACCGCTGGTGTGCGCGACGGCAGGGCCGGCGTGGCCGGGTGCCCGGCCAGCGTCCCGGGGCGGCCGGGGATCCGGACGCCCGGGCGGTCCGCCCGGCGTACCGTGATCGTCGGTGTGGCGTGGCGGACGGTCCGGCGGGTGAGGAGGTGGCCCCGATGCTCGACCGGCGGTTGTTCCTGCACCTGGCGACCTGGCTGGGGCAGTGGCCGGCCGGTCGGGGGCTGCACGTGGTCCGCTCGCACCGCCGCGCGCGGCCGGCCTGGGACGGCCGGCTGCGGCCCGCCATCGCGGTCGCCGCGCCCGACTGCGCCATCCTCTCCGTGCCGCCGGACCGGGCCGAAGCGGTCCGGGCCCTGGCCCGGGACCGCTCGCTGCCGGGACTGCTGCCCGCCCTGCCCGGAGCGGTCGGGCTGCCGGACTGGCCCACCCACGGGGGCGCCTTCCGGTGGAGCCTCGCCCCGGCGCCGCTGCCCGACGTGGGCGAGTGGTCCGCGCCGACCGATCCGGGACTGCCGCCCTGGCTGCGGTTGTTCGACCGGGAGGTGCTGGTGGTGCGGGACGCCGAGGGGCGGTACCTGGCCGGCGCGGGGATCAAGCGGCACGACGCCTACGGGCACGAGCTGGCCGTCGGCACGGTATCGGACGTCCGGGGTCGGGGGCTGGCCCGGCGGCTCGTCGCCCAGGCGGCCCGGCGGGTGCTCGACGAGGGTGCCGTTCCGACCTATCTGCACGATTTCGGCAACGCCGCGTCCGCCCGGGTGGCCGAGGCGGCCGGTTTCCCGGACCGGGGCTGGACGTCGTACGGGGTCTTCCCGAGCTGATCGCCCTCCGCCTGCCCGGGCCGAACTGAGCCACTATCCCGCTGTCCGGTAGCGGACTTGACCTGCGTGTTCTCCGAGCGGCTGATCCTCGCCGTCAGTGACGCAGAGTGCGGATCAGGTCGAGCACCTGGCGGGTCACCGGGCGCAGCACCCGCAGCCGGGAGAGCCCGACCAGCCGGTCGACCAGCGGCACCGCCCCGTCGATCAGCTTCCGGGTACGGATCTGCTCGGGGGACCGGTCGTGTACCCAGTAGAGGACCACCCCCATGTACGCGAGCCAGAGCAGCTCGGGCAGCGCCGGTCGCAGCTCCGCGTCGACCCGGGCGGTGGACCCCTCCAGCACCTCCCCGAACAGCGCGATGGACGCCTCGCGGGGCGCCGAGGACTCGGCGGAGAACGGGCTCATCGGTGAGGTGGGCTCGGCCGCCGTCTTGAAGAAGCTCGCGGCGAACGAGTGGTACGGGGTGAGCACGTCGATGCCGGCGTGCAGCACCCCGGCCAGCCGCGCGGCGAACTCGCGTTCCCGGGTGAGCACCGGCGCGGCAGCCGCCCGGTGCTCGATCTGGGTGTCCGCGTAGAACTCCTGGATCAGGTGGTCCTTGGAGCCGAAGTAGTAGTAGGCGTTGCCCACCGCCACGCCCGCCTCCTGGGCGATCGCGCGCATCGTGGTCCGGGCGTAGCCGCGCTCCCGGAACAGCCGCATCGCCGTGTCCAGGATGAGCTGCCGGGTCTGCTCACCCCGGGTGGTCGCCGGTTCGCCGGTGGTCGGGCCACCCGCACCGGTCGTCGGGGCAGTCTGCTCGGTCATCGTCGCCACCGTATCCCGGGTCCGGCCATGGTTCCCGGACCAGCTCGCGTACCGAGGAAGCGGTCGCCACCACTCGTCGGGCCAGCGGCAGCAACTGCGGGCGGGCCAGCCGTTCGGCGGTGGACCGGTGATCGGCCAGCGCCCAGAGGCAGGCGAACCACGCGCCGTCCCCGGCGTACACCTCGCCGGTGTCGGCGACGACGGTCAGGTCCCGCAGGGTCGCGTCGTGGTCGAGGCCGGGGAAGCGCCGCCGGGCCTCGGCCGAGCCGGCCGGCACGAACTCCAGCGGTACGAGTTGCGGCCGGGACGCCAGCCACCGCCGGGCCGCTCGGCACAGCGGGCAGTGCGCGTCGAAGAGGACGGTGAACCCGCGGACCCCACCGGCCCCGTGCCCGGTGGGGTCCGCAGGGGCCACGCCCGTCCCGCCGCCGTCGGGTGGGACGCTCATCGCCCGGCCGGCGCCGGGCCGGTCGGCGCGGGGCCACCGGTCGCGGGCCCGGGCATCCCGGGGCCGGGCATCCCGGGGCCGGCCGGTCGGGCGCCGGGCTGCATCGGCGGGTGACCGACCGGCGCGATCGGCGGGTGCGGGGCGAGCTGCCGCAGCCGGTTGCGGCGGTACCGGCCGAGCGCGAAGACGTTGAAGAAGTGCAGCAGGCCGAGGACCAGCAGCACCCAGCCGACCTTCATGGAGAGTTCCTCCAGCGCCTGGCTGGTGGTGGAGACCGGGTCGGCGTGCTTCATGGCCACCGTGACGTAGCCGAGGTTGAGCAGGTAGAAGCCGACCACGAGGAGGCTGTTGACCGCGTCGGCGAGCCGCGGGTCGGCGAAGACCTCCTCCAGGAACACCAGCCCGTTGCGGGAGAGCGCGCGGGCCACCCACACGGTCAGGCCGATGCTGACCGCCAGGTAGACCAGGTACATCGAGACCTTGACGTCCATCTCGTCGCCCTTCTTGAACACGTTCAAATCCCTGTCGCGGATCACTGTAGGGCCTTTCTTGAACGTGTTCAAGAGCTGGGTCGCCGCTCCGTCCGTGGTGCGGTCGGGCCCGGCCCGGTATGGTCGCCCTCGGCGGCCGGCAGGGTCGGATTCTGCGCAGGGGTGGGGTCATGCAGGTCGGTACGCGGCACACGGATTCCGGACGCGTCGTCCTGGCCGTGGCCGGCGAGATCGACATGGCCAGCGCCGGGCGGCTGGACCAGGTTCTGGACGCTGTCCTCGACCGACCCGGCGTGGTGGAGGTCGTCGTCGACCTCGCCGAGGTTCCCTTCCTGGACTCGACCGGGGTCGCCGCCCTGCTGCGCGGTGCCGCCGAGGCGGTCGGCCGGGGTGCCACCCTCCGGGTTACCAACCCACGGCCCGTGGTGGCCCGGGTCCTGCGGATCACCGCGGTGGACGTCCTGCTCGGCTTCACCGACGGCGACGGCCGGTCCACGGTCGAGCCGGGCTGGCGGGGCCTGAGCTGACCTCGGAAGGTGTCACGGCTCGGACCGGGCCGCGGCCTCGCCCGACCACTCCACCAGCATGATCGTCTCGTCGTCCTGGGACCGGGCGCCCCGGTGCTCGGCGACCGCCCGGTTCAACCGCCGCAGCGTCTCGGGGGCGGGCAGGCCGGAGCGGATGTGCCGTTCGGCCAGGTCCACCAGGCGGGGCAGCCCGAACATCTCCCCGGCCCCGTCCCGGGCCTCGGTCACCCCGTCGGTGTGCAGCAGCAGCCGGTCGCCCGGCTCCAGCCGCGCCTCCGCCACTGTCGTCGGACCCGCCGACACCCCGAGCGGGGCTCGGCGGCCACCGGTCAGCGCCCGTACCGCCCGGCCCCCACGCAGCACCACCGGGGCCGGATGCCCGGCGTTGACGTACCGGAGAGCGCCGGTGGCGGTGTCGAGTTCGGCGACCACCGCGGTCACGAAGCGCCCGTCGCTCCACTGCGCGCGGACCGCCGCGTCGACCGCCGTCGCCTGGTCGGGCAGGTTTCCGCCGGCCCGCCGGGCCGCCCGGAGCGCGGACAGCGCGACCGAGGTGGTGAGCACCGCGGGCAGCCCGTGCCCCACCCCGTCCATGATCACCAGCGCGACCCATGGACCGTTCAGCGAATAGTCGAAGGCGTCCCCGCCCACCTCGTAGCAGGGCTCGAGGATGGCGCTGACCACCACCGCGTCGGTGGCGAAGGTGAGCGGTGGCAGCAGTTGCCAGAGCAGCTCGGCGGAGACGGCCATCGGGCGGCTGCGGCGGGTCCGGTGCAGGAGGTCGGCGTACGCTGCCTTGCTGGTCACCAGGTGGCCGATCAGGCCGGCGATCAGCCGGGCGCCGTCGCGTACGGCCTCGTCCGCCTGGTCGAGACCGGGCGGGAGGAGGATCTCCAGCAGCCCGAGCCGGTCGGTGCCGTCCACCATCGGCACCCAGAGCCGGCCGTCCTGCCCGGCGCGCACCCGCACCTCGGTGTACGCGCGGCCGGGCAGGCTGGTGTCGATCGGCAGCGGCGGCGGCGCCGGCCGGTCCGGCTCGGGCAACGGGCGCAGCGACTCCTGCTCGGCGTCGGCCAGGTAGGTCGTCACCGTGACGCCGAGTCCGTCCAGCGCCGCGTCCACCGAGGTGGTGAGCTGGTCGGGCGGTAGCCGGTGCGACCGGGAGAGCAGGTCGGCCAGCGCGCGCAGCCAGGGCTCGGTGGTGGTCATTCCCGGGGTGTACCCGGGATCGGACCGGGTCAGACCGGTCAGCCGGCCAGACCCAGCACCTGCGCCGCCGCCCGGCCGTTGGCGTGGCTGGCGCCGTAGGTGGTGACGAACGCCCGGGCGCCCGTCGGCCGCCAGCGGCTCGGCCAGCCCATCTCGACCACCGTGACCGGGTGAATGCCGGCCAGCGCGTCGACCAGCTCGGGGCCGCCCGGAATCCGGTGCAGATGCCGGCCGACCAGCACGATCGGCCGGTCCCCGGCGAGCCGGCGGAGCGCCTCCGGATCGGTCTCGCCGGCCACCGCGCGGATCTCCTCGGCGTCGGCGAGGTGCGGGCCCAGCCCCCACGGCACCCGGCCCTCGGCGATGGTGGAGTCGGCGTGCAGCTGCACCACGAGCGGCTTGGTCAGCTCGGCGACGTCGCCCTCGACGTGTACCGCCCGGAGTGCGGCGGCGTACCCGAGCCCGTCGACGCCGGGCGTCGGCGTGCCGGGGGCGCCGGTCCAGGTGGCCAGGTCGGCGGCGCGCCCGGCGGCCTCCTCGACCCGGCCCCGGTCCAGCCGGCCGTCAGCGAGCGCCGCGACGATCTCCGCCGCCACCTGTTCGACCAGTTCGGCGTCGACCTTCGCGCCGATGCAGAGCAGGTCGGCCCCGGCGGCGAGGGCGCGGACGGCGGCCGGGCCGACCCCGCCCGCGGCCAGCGCGGCGCCCTTCATCTCCAGCGCGTCGGTGATCACGGTGCCGGTGAAGCCGTACTCCCCGCGCAGCAGGTCGACCAGGACCGCCCGGCTGAAGGTGGCCGGGCCGTCACCGGTCAGCGCCGGCACCCGGATGTGCGCGGTCATCACCGCGCGGACGCCGGCGTCGACGACGGCCGCGAACGGCGGCAGGTCCCGTTGCCGCAGCAGGGCCGGCGGCACGTCGACGGTCGGCAGCTCGTGGTGGGAGTCGGCGACGGTCGCGCCGTGGCCGGGGAAGTGCTTCGCGCAGGCGGCCACCCCGGCCGACTGGAGGCCGTACACCGCGGCGGCCGAGTGGGCGGCCACCCGGGCCGGGTCGGCGCCGAACGAGCGGGTGCCGATGACCGGGTTGTCGTCCGCGGTGTTGACGTCGACGGTGGGGGCCAGGTCGACGGTGATGCCGAGGGCGGCCAGCTCCGCGCCGATCGCCGAGTAGACCTGGCGGGTCAGCACCACGTCGTCGACCGCGCCGAGCGCGGCGTTGCCCGGGTACGGGCTGCCGGTGGCGTGGGCCAGCCGGGTGACGTCGCCGCCCTCCTCGTCGATCGCGACGATGACGTCCGGCCGGCCGGCCCGCAGCGCGGCGCTGCTCGCCGCGACCTGGGCCGGGTCGTGGATGTTGGTGCCGAACAGGGTGTGCCCGGCGAGTCCCTCGGCCAGCAGGTCCACCGCCCAGTCCGGGGGGACCGGCCCCGAATACGCGGCGAGCAGGGTGCCCAGCGCGAGCCGGCGAAGTCCTGGATCCAACCCCACGTGTTACCCCTTTCGGTGCCGGACGGCACGAGTGTCGCACCGGAGCGGCCGTCCCGGACGGCGTCGCTGCCGGGTCGTCCGAAGACTCCGGATCCGGGTGGCCGATACGCTAGCGGGCACCCGTCTGCAGGTCTTTATCGGTTAGCAAAGTTTACTGAAAATAAAGGACGTGGCATGAGTGCGACCCGGTTGCCCGGCACCCCCCGCCTGTTGCGGGCGCTCAACGACCGCGCGGCGCTGGAGTTGCTCCTCGAACGCGGCCCCCTCACCCGAGCCCGGATCGGCGAGCTGACCGGGCTCTCCAAGGTCACCGCCTCCCAGCTCGTGGAGCGGCTGGAGGAGCGGGGCCTGGTCACCCGGGTCGGCGAGCAGGCCGGCGGGCGGGGCCCGAACGCCCAGCTCTACGCGGTCCGGCCGGGCAGCGCCCACGTGGTCGGGGTGGACGTCGACGCGGACCGGGTGGTGGCGGCCTGCGCCGACATCACCGGCGCCGTGATCGGCCGGGTGGAGCAGTCCACGAAGGACACCGACGACCCGGTGGGCGTGGTGCACAACGCGGTGGTGCAGGCGGCGAGCAGCGCGGGCGCGGAGCTGTCCAGCGTACGGCGGATCGTGCTCGGCACCCCCGGCCTGGTCGACCCGGGCACCGGGGACATCACCTTCGCGTTCAACCTGCCGCGCTGGCACAGCGGCCTGCTCGCCGCGCTCCGCGAGGACCTGCACACCCCGGTGGTCTTCGAGAACGACGTCAACCTCGCCGCCGTCGCCGAGGCGCAGTCCGGCGCCGCGCAGGGGGTGTCGGACTTCGTGCTGGTCTGGGTGGGGGCGGGCGTCGGCCTGGCGATCGTGCTCGGCGGCCGGCTGCACCACGGCAGCAGCGGCGCGGCCGGCGAGATCGGCTACCTGCCGGTCCCCGGAGCCCGGATCCCGCGGGACGTCTCGAAGCGGGCCAAGCCGGCGTTCCAGCAGCTCGCCGGCGCCGACGCGCTTCGTGCGGTGGCCGCCGAGCACGGCTTCGCCGCCGACACCGCGGCCGACGCGGTACGCGCCGCGATCGACGCCGGCGCGGCCGGTGACCCGGTCCTCGACGAGTTGGCCCGCCGGCTGGCCCTCGGGGTGGCCAGCACCTGCGTGGTGCTCGACCCGCCGCTGGTGGTGCTGGCCGGTGAGGTGGGCCAGGCCGGCGGAACGGCGCTGGCCGAGCGGGTGCAGCACGAGGTCGCCGCGATCACCCTGGTCCGACCCCGGGTGGTGCCCACCGGGCTCACCGAGGAGCCGATCCTGCGGGGGGCGCTGCGCACCGCGCTGGACGCGGTCCGCGACGAGGTGTTCGGCTCGACGGTCGGCTGACCGGCCGGCGGGGCGCCCGGCCGGTGCCGTCGTCGGTGGCGCCGCCATGTGAAGGAATTCTTCACGAGTGGTTTGATCTCTGCAAGGAGTTGCCGGGCGCGGAACGGCCCCCGCCGCCCGGACGGGAGCAGGGGCCGTTCGCGGCGGTCAGATCAGGTCGCGGCGGCGGAACGCGGCGAACGCGGCCACCACCAGCGCCGCCGTCAGACCGAGCAGCACCGTCAGCCCCGGTCGCCAGCTCATGACGTAGAAGCCGTCGCAGAAGCCGGAAGTGTCGCCCTGGCAGGCGTGGCTGTCCCAGAACCGGGCCTCCCCGGCCAGCCAGGCGCCCACATAACTGGAGAGCATCCACTGGTCCGGGCGGGCCGCCCCGACGATCTGCAGCACCAGCCGGGCGCCCAGCTCCCACACCACCAGATACGCGGCCACGGCGCCCAGCGCCGCCGACGTGTGCCGGCCCAGCGTGGCGATCGCGAAGCCCAGCGCGGCGGTCAGCAGCACCAGCACCAGCCCCCGCCCGTACGTCGCACCCAACGATCGCCAGAACTCGCCGTCCAGCCGCCCCGGCAGGCCGGCGGTCTGCGCGATCAGCCAGAACACGGCCAGGTACGCCGCCGACGCCACCGCCGAGAGCACCAGCAGCGCGCCGAGCAGGGTGCCCAGCTTCGCGCCGAGCACCGCCCCCCGGCGGGGCCGCCAGAGCAGCAGGTTCACCACCCCGCCGGAGTTCAGGTCCGCCCCGATGTACGACGCCGCGACCAGGAAGCCGAAGAGCATCAGGAACGCGACGAGGAAGTAGAGCAGCGGGCGGGCCTGGTCGGCGAAGGTGAAGACGCCGCTGAGGAAGTCCCCCGCCACCGGCACATGCTCCATCCGGACCGGATCGATCTCGCTGCAATCCCCGGGGACGTAGTCGCTCTCCTCCGGCGCGACCGTTCCCGCCTTGATCCGCAGGCACCGGTCGTGCGCCGCCTCCATGCTGCTGCGCTGCTCGGCGGCCTGCGCCTGGGCCCGGCTCATCTCGTCCGGGGTCGGCCGGTGCGACCCGGCGAGCGTGGTCGCGGCGGTGACCGCGAACGCGATCAACAGCAGCACCACCATCAACTGCACGAAGCGGCGCGCGGACAGCCGCTCCAACTCGGCACGGACCAGCTTCACGCCCCCACCTCCCGGTTCTCGCGTGCGTCGAGGTCGATCAGCATGTCGTCCGGCTCGGCGTCCGGCGGGACCGAGCCGTCCAGCTGGCGGGGCACCGCCGGGTGCGGCGTGGTCCCGGTCAACTCCAGGAAGACGCTCTCCAGGTCCGGCCGGAGCGGGACCAGCTCGCGTACCCAGAGACCCTGCTCGCCCAGCGTGCGACTGATCAGCTCCGGCTCGTCCACCCCGGCGACCAGCAGGTGGTCGGGGTGGTCGGTGACCGCCAGCCCGAGCGCCCGCAGCAGCTCCGCCGCGCGCTCCGGCTCGGCCACCCGGACCTGCCACTCGTGCTGGTCGAAACCGGCGAGCACCTCCTCCACCGGCCCGGCCGCCACCCGGCGCCCCCGGCTGATGATCGTCACGTGGTCGCAGATCAGCTGGATCTCGGCCAGGATGTGGCTGGAGAGCAGCACCGTCACGCCCGCCGCCGAGAGCGACCGCATCAGGTCCCGCATCTCCCGGATCCCCGCCGGGTCCAGCCCGTTCGCCGGCTCGTCGAGGATCAACAGCTCCGGGTTCTTCAGCAACGCCGACGCCACCGCCAGCCGCTGCTTCATGCCCAGCGAGTAGCCCTTGACCCGCTCGTCGCCCCGATCGCGCAGGCCGACCTGCTCCAGCACCTCGTCCACCCGGCCGGTCGGCACGCCCCCGGCCACGGCGAGCAGCCGTAGCGTCCGGTGGGCGGTGAAGTTGCCGAAGAACTGCGGGCTCTCCACGATCGCGCCGACCCGGCCGGCGACCTCGGGCAGCCGCTCCGGCGCGGACGCCCCGAGCACGCTCATCCGGCCGCTGTCCGCCCGCACCAGACCCAGCAGGGCGCGCAGGGTGGTGGTCTTGCCCGAACCGTTGGGCCCGAGGAAGCCGTGCACCTGGCCGGCCTCGACCAACAGGTCGAAACCGTCGACGGCGACCCGATGCCCGTGGCGGAGCGTGTGGAAGGTCTTACGGAGACCGTCGATCTCGATGACCGCGCTCATCCGCGCGGCTCCTGACAGGGCATGGACCTTCCTCCGGATAGGTGACCAACGACACGGCGCCTCACCTTATGGCGGCGGCGCCGCCCGTGGGGGGGCAGCTCGCGCGGCGCGTGATTGGATGGACCGGTGACTGGTGACCTGATCCCCGGCGCCGCCGGCGCCCCCGCCGCCCCCTCGACCGTGGACACGGATCTGGTGGTCAGCCTCGACGGGGTCGGCGTCAGGCGGTCCGGCAGCGCGTTGCTGCACGACGTCGACTGGCGGGTCGAGCTGGACGAGCGCTGGGTGGTGCTCGGGCCGAACGGAGCCGGGAAGACGACCCTGCTCAGCCTCGCCGCCGGGCGGCTGCACCCGACCACCGGCGCCGCGTACGTGCTCGGCGAGCGGATCGGCCGGACCGACGTCAACGAGCTGCGGATGCGGATCGGCCTCTCCACCGCCGCGCTGGCCGAGCGGGTCCCCGCCGAGGAGCGGGTCAGCGACGTCGTGGTCACCGCCGCCTGGTCGGTGGTGGGCCGCTGGCGGGAGGGCTACGACCGCACCGACGAGGCCCGCGCCCGGGCCCTGCTCGGGCAGCTCGGCATCGGGCACCTGGCCGACCGCGCGTACGGCACGCTGTCGGAGGGGGAGCGTAAGCGGGTGCAGATCGCCCGCGCGCTGATGACCGACCCCGAGCTGCTGCTCCTCGACGAGCCGGCCGCCGGGCTCGACCTGGGCGGTCGCGAGGACCTGGTGGCCCGGCTGGCCGAGCTGGCGTACGACCCGGACGCCCCGGCGCTGGTGCTGGTGACCCACCACGTGGAGGAGATCCCGCCGGGCTTCACCCACGCGCTGCTGCTGCGCGAGGGCGGCGTGGTGGCGCAGGGCCTGCTCGCCGACACCCTCACCGCCGACAACCTCTCGAAGACCTTCGGCCTGCCCCTGGTCGTCGAGCGCTCCGCCGACCGCTGGACCGCCCGCGCCGCCTGAGGAAGGAACCACCGTGCAGCAGACCCGGGTGGCCGTGGTGGGCAGCGCCAACATGGATCTGATCGGCACCGCGCCCGCGCTGCCCCGGCCGGGGGAGACCCTGCTCGGCACCGACTTCGTCATGCTTCCCGGGGGCAAGGGCGCCAACCAGGCGATCGCCGCCGTCCGCGCCGGCGCGTCCTGCGTCTTCCTCGGCGCGATCGGCTCGGACGCCTTCGGGGTCACCCTCAAGGCCCGGATCACCGCCGCCGGGGTGGACACCGGCCAGCTCCGGGTGGTGTACGGGGCCTCCGGCGTGGCGCTGGTCATGGTGGGCGCCGAGGGGGAGAACGCGATCCTGGTGACGCCCGGCGCCAACGGGGCCTTCGTCGGGCTGACCGAGGGCGAGCTGCACGCCGTACGCGAGGCGGACGTGCTGGTCGCCCAGCTTGAGGTGCCGGTCGAGACGGTGACCGAGGCGGCGGTCGCGGCCCGGGCGGCCGGCACCCGGGTGATCCTCAACGCGGCGCCGGCGCGGCCGGTGCCGGCGGAGCTGCTCGCCGCGGTGGACCTGCTGGTGGTCAACGAGACCGAGGCGCGGGCGCTCACCGGCCGGGGCCGGGACGAGCCGGCGGCGCTGCTCGACCTGGTGCCGCGGGCGGTGCTCACCCTCGGCGCCCAGGGCGCCTGGTACGTCGACCGGGACGGCCGGTCGGTGCACGTCCCGCCGGTCAAGGTCGAGGCGGTGGACTTCACCGCCGCTGGTGACGCGTTCACCGCCGCCCTGGCCGTCGCCTGGGGCGAGGGGCGTGAACTGGTCGACGCGGTGCACTGGGCGGCGGCGGCCGGGGCGGCCTGCGTACGGCGGCTCGGCGCCTCGGTGGCGTTGCCCCGCCGGGTCGAGATCGACGAGCTGTACGTCCCGGCCGCCTGACCCGCCCCGCCGCCCCGATCCGCGAGGCGGTCAGGCGGCCGGTTCGTCGGCGAGCCGCTCACCTCGGCGGCGCAGCATGCCCAGGCCGGGGATGCCGGCGACGGCCAGCTTGAGGTCGCGGGTGACGTCGAGCAGGTCGTGCAGGTCCGGGCCGACCCGGTCCAGGGTGGCCAGGATCGGCAGGACGTCCGCGGTCAGGTGCTCCTTGAGCTTCGGCAGCTCGTCGATGAGCCGGATCGCCGCGGTCACCTCCTCGTGGCTGAGCTGTTCGACGAACCGGGTCGCCATCGGCGCGGCCCGGCGCAGCGCCGGCTCGTACGCGGCCAGCAGGTCGGCGGCGGTGCCGGCGGCCTCCTCGGCGGCGACCACCGTGCCGGCGGCCCGCCCGGCCACGGCGTCCGCCTCGGCGACCAGCGTGCCGGCGGCCCGGGCCACCCGCTCGGCGTCGCCGACCACCACGGCAGCCGCCGCGGCGACCTCGGTGGCGGTCTCGATCGCGCCGGTGGCGGCGGCGCTGATCACCGCGACCTCGCGGACCGCCGTCTCCGCGTCGGTGAGCACCCGGTCGGTGCGGTCCAGGGTGCTCTCGATCCGATCCACCACCCCGTTGATCCGGCGCAGCAGCGCCTCGACCTCGTCGAGGACCGCGAAGGCGCGGGCCGGTACGGCGGCGAGCGAGGCGGCCGAGCCGAGGGCCTGGTCCAGGGCGGAGCGGGTGAGGCCGACGACCGCGCCGGGCCGGGGGAGGGGAATCGCCATGTTCCCCAGTGTGCGTGGGCGGCGCTAGGAGCGCCGGGTGGTCATCGACGGTCGCCCTGCTGTTCGACGGCGCGCTGCACGGCCCGGTAGATCTGCCCGAACCGTAGCGCGTCCGGCGTGCGGAGCAGCATCACCTCCCGCCCGTGGTGCTGCACCCACAGCTCGTGCACCCGGTTGCCGCGTTCGTAGGAGCGGTCCAGCCAGCCCAGCGGCAGCTCCAGGAAAGGGGTGAGGACCAGGCCGCCGACCACGAAGGCGGCCAGGATGACCAGCGCGAGCTTCCAGTTGCCGCGGTCCTGCGCGGCCCAGGCCAGCGAGACCACACAGACCAGCGCGACCAGCGGCGGCAGGGACAGGAGCACGACCAGGACTCCGCGTCCCAGGACGCGGCCGCGGACCGCCAGGGTGGTCGCGCCCCGGGCGTGCCAGACGTACGCCACGTCGGCGAGCGCGATGACATGCCCGCCCGCGTGGATGGCTTCGGAGGTGACCTGTACCGCGTCGTCCCGGTAATAGAGGGTCATCACTAAGCGTCTCTGGTTCCCTATGCGATTCTCGGCGAGCCGGACATCCGGCTGGCGCTACCATCCCGGTCGGTTACGGGGGTGGCGTGCACGTGGCGGTGGAAGCCGCGACCGAGGGCTGCCCCGCGGACCCGGTGAGGGTGTCGCGGGGTGGTGGTGGGAGCCGTGTGCGGCACCTGGCTGACCGGCCCTTTCGGGTTGGTCTCCTGGGGTGTCCGTCCCGCCGGACGCTGACCGGAGGATCCCGATGGGGATTCTGCCGGGGCGGGAACCTGCCGTCGCAAGGGCAGCAGGCGTGAGGTCTTGACCGTTGCAGGTCGGATCTGCTTCGGGGTGGGTGCGGTTTTGCGTCGATCCCGCGCCGGCGGGATCGTGGCGGTGCGGGTTGGTCGACGCGTCTGGTGGCGGGCCGGTGTGTCGGTGGCGGTCCGGATCGCGGCGTTGCCGTTACGGCCGCGGCGGGTGTTGGCCTGGTTGGCTAGGCCCCGGGCGGCGATCCGTTGCGCCGCGGCGTGGTCACGGTCCATCGACAGGCCGCACGAGCAGTTCGCCCACCGGTACCCGGCCACCATCCGCTGTGGTGTTTTGACGTGCTTGACCGGACCGCCGCAGCGGGGACAGCCGGACGAGGTGCCACGCGCCGGGACAGTGACGACTGCGATATCTACTTTCGCGGCGAGGTGGGCGATGGCGGTGAACACGGTGCCGCGTACCGCACCGGAGAGTCGCCGGTTGAGGCTGCGTGACCGGCCACCGCCCTCGAGCGTGGCGAGGTCCTCGACGTAGATGACGGTGGCGCCGGCCGCGGTCGCCTGGTCGACGAGCCACCGCGCCGACGACCAGGCAAGAGCCTTGTTGAGATGCCGGATCCGGGCGCACACCGCCGTATGCTCGGCCTGCAGGAGGGCGAGCTTCGCAGTCAATGCCGCTGCGGCAGGGTGGTGGGTGGGCCGGCCGTCGCGCAGCCGCGCCAGGTGGTCGGCTTTGGTGTTGAGGTGTTCGCGGTGGCGGCGTAGCCGCACCAGTTTCGCCGACGCGCCGGTCGCGTCGAACCGCAACGGGCGGCCCTGCACCACCACGGTGCCGTCCTGGTCGAGGTCGGCCACGGTCGCGGTCAGCAGGGTGTTCACACCCCAGTCGACACCGAGCGCACGAGTGTGGCCGTCCAACCGGGGTGGGGTGTGCGGGGTCTGCCAGGGCAGGTCGACGCGAACCTTGCCATCGCCGGGACGCAGCGTCGGAGTGCACACCTTCACCCCGGCGGGCACGATCGCCGGCAGCACCACGTCGAAGGCATGCCACACCCAGTCGCGGTACGAGGCCGGCGCCGGGCACGTCGGAAGCTGCGACCACACCCGCACGATGCTGTCGTCGACCCGGTCGACGGCGACCTGTTGCCGGTCGGCCGCAGCGAGGCTCACCTGCCGAGCCGCGGCCGGCTGACCCTCCAGCTCACACAGGTCCGCCGGCGGCCGGCCATGCCCGGCGATGTGTGCGGTGATCTGTCGGGTGCGGTTGCGGATCGTCGCGTTATCGGTTGCGTCGGGCAGCGCCGCCCGCAACGCAGCCCATTCGTCATCGGTGCGAGCGGACGGATCGGCCGGCCACGTGGCCAGCAGCGCGGCAACGATCGCACGACGGTGGCACGCCAGACGCAGAACGCGGGCGGCTTCTTCCTCGGCGATCCGACGAACCCGGTCCGACACCACCACACCCGCCGGCGGCACCGCAGCCCAGCCGAGCCGGCGCAACGCCATCCACCCGTTGCCCGGCAGCCGCCGCCCCTCAGGGCCGACCCCACCGGCAAGCTCCGCAAGGTCAGCATCCGACCAGTGCGCAACGATCACCCCGTCGGCCATGCTTTGAACCAGGTCCGCGAGCCACCCGACCCGTTCGGCGAGCACCCGCCCCGTCACGGGCGCCTGCACCCCCGGCGCGTCGGGCTTACCGCCGCACACCGCCCGGTATGCGGTGCAGGTCGCGGTCGACGTCAACACGGAGCCAGCCACTACCCCACGCCTTTACCCGCGGCCGCCAGCAGTCGCCGCTTGGCCTCACGCGACCGCAGGCCGTACATCCGACCGGCGAATATGGCGACCAGAGACATGAAGTCGTCCACCAGTTCCTCGACCCCACCGGCCGAACCCTTCGAATGCAGCACCTCGACGGTCACCCCGTCACGGGCGAGCAGAGCGGTCAACCACGCGGTGCCGAACCGGGCCAGCCGGTCGCGGTGGGTCACTCTCACTACGGTGAACTCGCCGGCCGCCGCGCCCTTCAGCAGCCGCGTCAGTCCCGGCCGGTTCTCCCGCAGCCCAGACGCGTTGTCCTTGAACACCGCCACGACCTCGGCGGCAGCAGTAGCCCGCAGTTCCGCCTCTTGGGCCACCAGCGACGTCTCCTGGCCAGACGTACCCGACACCCGCACATACAACGCCTCACGGCGCGGCCGTTCCGCCTCACCCCGTCCGACGAACGCATCGAGCAACGCAGAGTCGAACCGACGCTCCCGACCAACCCACGTCACCGCCACCCGTCCCTCATCCGCCCACCGGCGCAGCGTCACAGGATGCACACCGATGTACTCAGCGGCCGGACCCAGACGCAGCAACGACATGATCAAGAACGTACCACATAGGTTCGCTTAGTTACTTCGACCTGAAAAACGGCGGTTCTCGTTGAGCAGGCTTGGCTGCTCTGGGACTCGCCGGGTCTGGGGTGGTAGCAGATCTCTCCCTGGGTGGCTTTCAGGCGGCGAGGGCGCTGATCTTGACCAGGTTGTGAGCCAGGACGCCGTGTCCGGCCCAGATCCGGGCGCCTTCGGTTCCGTTGATGCGGGTTCGGTCCCAGCCGTATCCGCGTTTGAGGGTGCTGATCCTGCCTTCGCATCCGGTTCGCCATTTCACGGTTCGTCGGAACGCCGGTCGGTGTTCGATGGCTTTGCGGGTCGCGGTGGGTTTGCCCTTGCGGGGGATCACCACGTTGCGGACACCGAGGTCGGTGAGGGCGTCCTCGACGCTTTTCTCGCCGTAGCCTCGGTCGGCGGTCACGGTGCGCGGGGTGCGTCCGGTGCGGTGGATGACCCGCTCGACTGCGGGTGCCAGTTGGGGTGCGTCGGCGGGGTTGCCGTGCTCGACGGTGTAGTCCACGACGATGCCGTCGTCGCCCTCAACCAGCTGTCCCTTGTGGCCGAACTCCACGGGTTTGCCGAGGCGTCACTTGGCGATCGGGCGTGCGTCCGGGTCGTGCAGGCTGACCCGTCGGTTGGCGCCGTCGGGGGTCTGGCCGGACAGCCGCTGCCGGGTCTGCGCGGCGATCTGGCGGGTCGCCTGGACCAGGTCCTCCAGGTCGTTCACCGCGCGGGCCAGCCGGCCGCGGCGCCGTCCGACAGCGGGATCAGGCTGACCACCAGCGACCTTGGTGGCTGCTGCCTTGGCCCGGGCCCGGCGTAGCGACCGCTTGGCGTTGGCCAGCAGCCGCTCGGCATCGGTGCAGGTGGTCTCAGCCAGGTCGGCCAGCTCCCCGGTCACCCGGCGCACCCCCGCCAACGCTTCGTCCCGACCGGCGGCGCTGCGGCTGCGCAGCTTCGCGCCGATGGCATGTGCCCGCTTTCCCGCCGAGCGGGAACGGTCTCGCACCCTGGGCCGGGTCGCCCCGCCGGCGGCCTGGATCCGCTTGCCGGTGGCCGCGATCCGCCGGATCGCCTTGGCCAGCAGACCTGAGTCATTCAGGCCCTCCACCGCCGCCGACCCGCATCGGGTGGTCAGCTTCATCAACGTCGTCGGATGCGGCACCGACCCGTCCAGCGGGATCCGGCAGAACCGCCGCCAGGTGATCGAGTCCGCGACCTCCCGGCACAAGCTTTCGTACCCAAGCCGGTAGCGGAACTTCAGAAACATCAACCGCAGGTAGGTCTCCATCGGCGTCGACGGCCGACCCAACCGGAGATCGAAAACGGTACGAACGGCGCGAAGAACGCCCGGTCATTCAGCAGCACGTCGATCCGAGCCAACTCGTTCGGAAGCCGAAGCAGCTGCTCTGGCAGCGCCGACTCGAATAACGACGGCTGATCGCCTACGGCACGAAACACCATGGCCTCGATCCCTTCTAGCCCAAGGGTTCGAGGCCATCCTCTCGATCACACGGCGCCCGAAGACGGACCGCCACGCGCCGACTTTTTCAGGTGGAAGTAGTTAATCAGCCAACAGTTGCACACCCTGCTCGGGGCGATCGGCTGGACCACCCTCGGCTCGGTGCTGGGGGCGCTGGCCCTGTACTACGTCGGCGCCGCCCTCGGACGGGACCGGATGCGGGCCATCGCGGCCCGGCTGCCGCTGGTGAAGCTGGCGGACGTCGACCGCACCGAGACCTGGTTCCTCCGCCACGGCGTGAAGGCGGTGTTCTTCGGCCGGATGATTCCGATCTTCCGCAGCCTCATCTCCATCCCGGCCGGCATCGAGCGGATGCGCGTGCCGGTCTTCCTGCTCTACACCACGCTCGGCAGCCTGCTCTGGAACACCACCTTCGTCCTCGCCGGCTACCTGCTCGGGGAGAATTGGCACTTGGTCGAGACGTACGTGGGCACCTTCCAGAACGTCGTCATCGGCGCCGGCGCGGCGGCCGTCGGCTGGTTCGTGTTCACCCGGGTGCGGCGGGCGCGGCGGGACCGGGAAGGTGCGGCGGACCAGCCGGCCGGGTCGTCGGGCCAGCGGGGGACCGTCGGGGTGGTTGGTGGACGGGTGAGGAGTTCGACGATCGGCGGTAACGCGTCGGTGGCTGCCGTCCCTTGTGGTCCCTTGTTGGTTGCGGTGGGGGGTGTGGCCCGCCGTGCCCGGCTTCGGGCGGTCAGGCTTGATCCCTGCGCCGGTCACGGCGGGCCACACCCCTGACCTGGGCCGGGTGCGTCCATGGGTTCCGGGTGGGGCGGTTCGCGTGTCCCGTCGAGATCGTCGCGGGTTGCGGCAGGGTGGTGTCTCCGGGCGTGGTGCGGCCCCGTGTGCCGCAGGCTGGATGGATCTTGCCGGCTGGCGGGTCGGTCGTGTGAGTCGTCTGGGTGGGATGTCCGGTTTCTGGGTGTGACCGGTGGCATCCTCGGGCCGGAATCGTGGCCGGGGCGGGGTCGTTGTATCTCGCGTACGACCGAGTACCTGGCCCGCTCGACGGGCCGGCGGACGGGCCCCGGGAATGATGGCGGGCCGGCGGTCGTTACACATGGTCCCGGCGCCGCGATCAGGTATTACCGCTTGGCGGACCCGCGTTGAGGCTCCCCGCCCCCGCGGACCGGGCAGAGACTTTTCCCCCTTTTGCTTTTGAGCGCCTGACGGTGCTTGCGCATGTCCCGGCCCCCACCGGGTGTGCGCCAACCCCCAAGGAGCTTTGTCATGAACACGATGCTGCGTAAGAGCGTGCTGGGTATTGCTGGTC